>CAXUEQ010000087.1:0-11242 GCA_964250175.1 uncultured Sphingobium sp.
GCTGATCGGTCCGGACACGGTGAATACAGTGCCGCCCAAGACGCTGGACGCGTTTCGCGACCATGGCACGGTCGCCACGACGCTCACGGTCGATGTCGGGGATGCGCGGCATGTGCTGGCGGAAGCCGAACGGCTCGGTCTCGACCTCAACGGCGTCACCGCGACTCTGGTCGAGGAAGGCGTCGCCAGCTTTTCCAAGGCGTTCGACGATTTGCTGGGCGCGATCGCCGCCAAGCATGTCGCCCCGGTCTGAAACCCTTACCGCCCGATCGGAGCATCGCATGAAACTGGGAATGATCGGCCTTGGCCGGATGGGCGGCAATATTGCGCGCCGGCTGATACGTGCGGGCCATGAGATGGTGGTGTTCGACCGCAACGCACCAGCCGTCGCCGAACTGGTGGAGGACGGTGCGGTCGGCGCGTCGTCCCTGGAAGATATAGCCGAAAAGCTGGGTGAAGCGCCGATATTCTGGGTGATGCTGCCCGCCGGCGATCCCACCGAGCAGACGGTCCTCACGCTCGCCAATCTGTGCAAACCAGACGCGATCGTCATCGACGGCGGCAACAGCTTCTACAAGGACGATATTCGCCGGGCGAAGGCGCTGGCGGCTACCGGCACGGCCTATGTCGACGTCGGCACATCGGGCGGCGTGTGGGGGCTGGAGCGTGGCTATTGCATGATGGTCGGCGGGGAAAAGGCGGCGGTCGATCGCATAGACCCGATCCTTTCGGCGCTCGCACCCGGCCTAGGCACGATAGCGCGCACACCGGATCGTATGGAAAATGACGGCGAGGACCCGCGCGCCGAACGGGGCTATATCCATGCCGGGCCGCCGGGCGCGGGCCATTTCGTCAAGATGGTGCACAATGGCATCGAATATGGGCTGATGCAGGCCTATGCCGAAGGCTTCGACATATTGAAGGGCAAGGCGTCCGACAAATTGCCCGAGGAGGAACGGTTCGACCTCAACCTGACCGACATCGCCGAAGTATGGCGGCGCGGCAGCGTGATCTCGTCCTGGCTGCTCGACCTGTCGGCCGCGGCGCTGGCGAAGGACCAGACGCTGGAGCATTTTTCCGGCAATGTCGCCGATTCGGGTGAGGGCCACTGGACGGTAGAGGCAGCGATGGAAGAGGCGGTGCCGGTCCATGTCCTTTCCGCCGCCCTGTTTGCGCGTTATCGCAGCCGGGTCGACCATACGTTCGGTGACAAACTCCTGTCCGCGATGCGCTACGGCT
Source organism: uncultured Sphingobium sp. (assembly GCA_964250175.1). Taxonomy (GTDB): domain Bacteria; phylum Pseudomonadota; class Alphaproteobacteria; order Sphingomonadales; family Sphingomonadaceae; genus Sphingobium. The sequence goes on from CAXUEQ010000087.1 coordinate 1,240, forward strand.
TCGGCGGGCATGTCGAAATCCCGCAATGAGCGGAACGATGCCGGTCAAGCTGCTCATTTCGGACATAGACGGCACATTGGTCCGCCCTGACAAGAGCCTGTCCGACGCCAATGTCGCTGCCGCGAGACATCTGGTGCAGGCAGGGATACCGATGACGCTGATCAGCGCGCGGCCACCATCGGGCATGCACTGGATCGTCGCGCGGATGGGCCTGTCCGGACCGTTCGGCGCGTTCAACGGCGGGTTGCTGTTCAACGCCGACGGCACGGTGATCGCGCAGCATCATGTCGACGCGCAGGTCGCACGCGCACTGCTGACCCTGTTCGCGGGTCAGGACGTGACCATCTGGCTATTTGCCGATGGCGACTGGTTGGTGACCAACGATAGCGACAGCCATACCGCGCATGAAGTGCTCTCGGCCGGGATCGCCGCGCCGATTGTGACACGTGAATTTGCCGACCGGATCGACCGGATCGACAAGCTGGTGGCCGTCAGCGACGATATAGCCCTGCTCGAAAAACTGGAAACCAAAGCGATCGCCCTGGCGAAGGGCGCGGCGACGATCGCATGCTCACAACCCTATTATCTCGACGTGACCGCACGGGTCGCCAACAAGGGCGATGGCGTCGCGCATCTCGCGCAGGCCTTTGGCGTCGATCTGGCCGAAACGGTGGTGATCGGCGATCAGTTTAACGACCTGCCGATGTTCCGCCGCGCCGGCCGCGCCTTCGCCATGGGCCAGGCCCCCGACGCGGTGAAGGCAGCGGCCAGCGCAGTCACGGCATCGAGCAGCGAGGACGGCGTTGCGCGGGTGATAGAAACGCTGCTGGCAGAGCGTAAAAAGGCGATATGACCGATATCATTAAATATCATAGTTATATTGCCTGTATATTAGTAGAATAAGTCAATCGTACAGGCATATTACCTGAATATAGGGCAGATAGTGGAAGCAGGCCCTGCTAGGATGCGGTAACACCAGCCATAGCAGGACCGCCATGCCCGCCGCCTTACCCTTTACCGCATTCGCGCCCCCGATCCGTCCCCAGTCCCCGCTTCGCCAGGCCATTACTGCTGCCTACCGTTGCCCCGAGCCGGAAGCGGTGCGGGCGATGGTCGAACAGGCCGCCCTGCCGGAAGCCGTGCGCATTGCCGCCAATATAACCGCGCGCACGCTGGTGACGGCATTGCGCGCCAAGCATCGCGGCACCGGGGTCGAAGGACTGGTGCAGGAATATGCGCTGTCCAGCCAGGAGGGCGTTGCGCTGATGTGCTTGGCCGAGGCGCTGCTGCGCATCCCCGACGCGGCGACGCGCGACGCGCTGATCCGCGACAAGATAGCAGACGGCGACTGGCGCGCGCATCTGGGCGGCGACCGCTCGCTGTTCGTCAATGCCGCGACCTGGGGGCTGGTGGTCACTGGCAAGCTCTCCTCCAGCGTCAACGACAAGGGTCTGGCCGCGGCGCTAACCCGGCTGATCGCGCGCGCGGGCGAGCCGGTGATCCGCCGTGGCGTCGATATGGCGATGCGCATGATGGGCGAGCAGTTCGTGACCGGCGAGACGATCGGCGAAGCGCTGAAGCGCGCCCGGCCGCTGGAGGCGCGCGGCTTTTCCTATAGCTACGACATGCTGGGCGAGGCGGCGACGACGGCGGCGGATGCGGCGCGCTATCTTGCCGATTATGAGGCGGCGATCCACGCGATCGGCACGGCGTCGAACGCGCGCGGCATCTTCGCCGGACCGGGCATTTCGATCAAGCTGTCGGCGCTGCACCCGCGCTATGCCCGCGCGCAAAGCGACCGGGTGGTGCGCGAACTGCTGCCCCGCGTGAAAGCGCTTGCGGCGCTCGCCAAATCCTACGACATCGGTTTCAACATCGATGCGGAGGAAGCCGACCGGCTCGAATTGTCGCTCGACCTGCTCGAAAGCCTGGCGCTCGATCCCGACCTTGGCGACTGGAACGGGCTTGGCTTCGTGGTGCAGGCCTATGGCAAGCGCTGCCCGTTCGTGATCGACTGGATCGTCGATCTTGCCCGGCGCGCGGGGCGGCGGATCATGGTGCGGCTGGTAAAGGGCGCCTATTGGGACGCGGAGATCAAGCGCGCCCAGGTCGACGGACTGCCGGACTTCCCGGTCTATACGCGCAAGGCGCACACCGACGTCGCCTATATCGCCTGCGCGCGCAGGCTGCTGGCGGCGGGCGATGCGGTGTTTCCGCAATTCGCGACCCATAATGCGCAGACGCTGGCGACGATCCATGCCCTTGCGGGGCCGGACTTCACCGTCGGCGACTATGAATTTCAGTGCCTGCACGGCATGGGCGAGCCGCTGTATGACGAGGTGGTCGGGCCGGACAGGCTGAACCGCCCGTGCCGCATCTATGCGCCGGTCGGCACGCATGAGACGCTACTCGCCTATCTGGTGCGGCGCTTGCTGGAGAATGGCGCCAACTCCTCCTTCGTCAACCGCATCTCCGACCCCGCGGTGCCGATAGAGGCGTTGATCGCCGATCCGGTGGAGCAGGTCCGCGCCCTGCCGATCATCGGTGCGCCTCATGCGCAGATCGAATTGCCGGATGCGCTCTATGGCGCAAGGCGCAACAGTGCGGGTCTCGACCTGTCCGACGAGACCATACTCGCCGCGCTGAGCGAAGCGTTGCGGGAAAGCGCGGACGTGCGCTGGGCGGCTGCGCCCACCTTCGGCATTGGCGTTGGGGCGAGGCCGGTCACAAACCCTGCAGACCGGCGCGATAGCGTCGGCATGGTAACCGAAGCATCGCCCGGCGATGTCGATGCGGCGATTGCGCGCGCCGCCGATGCCGCGAATATCTGGGCGGCGGTGCCGGTAGCAGAGCGCGCCGCCTGCCTCGAGCGGGCCGCCGACCTGTTGCAGACGCGGATGCCTACGCTGCTGGGTCTTATCGTGCGAGAGGCGGGCAAGTCGATCCCCAACGCCATCGCCGAGGTGCGCGAAGCGATCGATTTCCTGCGTTATTATGCGATGCAGGCGCGCGAAACGCTGGACGGGACTGCGCCCCTGGGGGCAGTCACCTGCATCAGCCCCTGGAATTTCCCGCTCGCCATCTTCACCGGCCAGGTCGCCGCCGCACTGGTCGCCGGCAATGTCGTGCTGGCCAAGCCCGCCGAGGAAACGCCGCTGATCGCGGCAGAGGGCGTACATATATTGCACGAGGCGGGTGTGCCGAAGGACGCCTTGCAACTTTTGCCCGGCGACGGCGCAATCGGCGCGGCGCTGGTTGCGCATACCGCGACCAGCGGTGTGATGTTCACCGGTTCGACCGACGTCGCGCGGTTGATCCAGGCCCAGTTGGCGACGCGCCTGTCCCCCGCCGGTCAACCCATTCCCTTCGTCGCTGAAACCGGTGGTCAGAATGTCATGATCGTGGATTCCTCCGCGCTTGCTGAACAGGTGGTGGGCGATGTGATCGCATCTGCTTTCGACAGCGCAGGCCAGCGCTGCTCGGCGCTGCGGGTGCTGTGCCTTCAGGAAGATGTCGCCGACCGCATATTGACTATGCTGAAAGGCGCGCTGGCGGAATTGACGATCGGCAATACCGACCGGCTGGCCGTCGATATCGGTCCCGTCATCACCGACGAGGCGAAGGCGAATATCGAAACACATGTCGCCGCTATGCGCACGCTGGGGCGACCGGTCGAACAGGTCGTGCTGGGCGAAGAGACGATGCAGGGCAGTTTCGTACCACCGACGATCATCGAGCTGGCAAGCCTGGCGGAGCTGACGCGCGAAATATTCGGGCCGGTGCTTCATATCATCCGCTACCGCCGGGTGGATCTCGACCGGTTGATAGACGACGTCAACGCCACCGGCTACGGTCTGACATTCGGGTTGCACACCCGGCTGGACGGCACGGTCGCGCGGGTCACGGAACGGGTGAAGGCGGGCAATCTCTACATCAACCGCAACATCATCGGCGCGGTGGTGGGGGTTCAGCCCTTTGGCGGGCGCGGCCTGTCCGGCACCGGGCCGAAGGCGGGCGGGCCGCTCTATCTCGGCCGACTGATCCGCGACGCCCATATGTTGGGCGACGCCCATATGTTGCATGGGACCGGCGCGGCGACAAATGCGGGCCAGGGCGATCCGACACTCGGGGATTTTGCCGACTGGCTCGACAGCGAGGGGCGGCGCGAAGCGGCCATCAAGGCGCGCGGGTTGGGAGCACGATCAGCGCTGGGGCAGGTGCGCGACTTGCCCGGCCCGGTGGGCGAGACGAACCGCTACGCCTTGCATCCACGCGGGCGCATCCTGCTGAGTGCTGACACGGACGACAGGCTGATCGACCAGATCGCCGCCGTGCTCGCGACCGGCAATGACGCGGTCATCCATGCAGAGGCGCATGCGAGGAGCGGGCAGCGCGACGGGCTGCGCAGCCTGCCTGCCAGTGTCGCCGGGCGTGTAAGCTTCGTGGATGATCTGCACGACGCCGGCCTACTGGGCGGCGCACTAGTTGCAGGCGAAGCCGGCGAGATACTACAGATCCAACAGGCAATAGCCGCGCTGCCGGGACCGATCCTGCTGACGCAGGCAGTGGTCACCGGGCAGGAAGATGCGGGCTATTGCCTCGACTGGCTGGTGGAGGAAGTCTCGACATCGATCAACACGACCGCTGCGGGCGGCAACGCGAGTCTGATGACCCTCGCGGCATGAGGATAGGGTTCAGGGCCGCGCCTCCGGGATCGCGTGGACGCGATGCGGGGCGGAGACTTCTGCGCGGCGCGTGACCTCATAATGGGCGCGCGCCTGCCGCACATTGCTGTCGGCGGGGATGCTTTCGGTCAACCAGACATTGCCGCCGATCACGGAACGGCTGCCGACGATGATCCGGCCCAGCACCGCTGCGCCCGCATAGATCACCACATCATCCTCGATGATCGGATGACGATGCAGCGCCTTTTCCAGATGGCCCTTGTCGTTCGCCGGAAAGCTGCGCGCGCCCAGAGTGACGCCCTGATATAACCGCACGCGATTGCCGATGATCGCTGTCTCGCCGATCACCACGCCGCTGCCATGGTCGATGAAGAAGCTCTCGCCGATCGCCGCCCCCGGATGAATGTCGATGCCGGTGCGCGAATGGGCAAGCTCCGACACGATGCGCGCCACCAGCGGCGCGCCGAGCTGGTGCAGGCGGTGGGCGAGCCGGTGATGAATGATCGCGATCATGCTGGGATAGCAGATCAATACCTCGTCCACGCTGCGCGCGGCGGGATCGCCCTGAAAAGCGGCAGCGACATCGGTATCGAGCAGCGCCCGCAAACCAGGCAGGCTTTCGGCAAATCTGCCAATAATCTCCGCCGCGCGCGCATCGACGCCATGCGGCGGCACGTCGGGCAAGGCATAATGGAGTTCAAGCCGAATCTGCCCATAAAGGCGGCTGAGCGCCGTCTGCAACGTTTCGGCAACGAAGGCATCCTCATTGTGGATGCGCACGAAATTCGGTCCCAGCCGCAGCGGAAACAGCGCGCCGCACAGCGCGACCGTGATCTTGTCCAGATTGGCGCGAGACGGAAACCCTTCCGCACCATATTCGGCATGATGCTTTTGCCCTTCGCGCCAGCGCGCGCGTGTCGCACCCAGATCGGCCACCAACATGTCCAGATCCCAATAGCTCTCAATCGGCACGGCACGTAATTCGGCGCCGTCTATCCCGCCCTTATCCTTGCGCTCAGTCATTCAAACCCCTGCCTTGCATTCTCTGTCTAGCGATTTGATCGATTATGCGACGGCCGGAAATTTTGATACGAGTTTTACTTTTGCCCAGCAGACCGCAGTTTGCCTTGACGCGAGGGGCATTAAATGTCGCGACATATAATATATGTCGCCATTATCTTTGATAGCATTGCACGCGCCAAGGTGCCGGGGTCAGCCCGCCACGACGGAGGCCAGCATGTTGCCGACATATTTAGGATCGGCCGGGTCAAATAACGATTGGGGATCAAATCGACGCGCAGTCAAGGTAAGACCCGAAAGCCCGGTAGCCTTGAACGTCCCGAGTTTCAATTCGACCGGCGCTTTGCCTTCCCGCTCAACAACAACGCCGTCGATGAAGATATCGCCGTGACGCAGATACACAGCATGAGGCGCCATTTCGACCGACAATTTGTTATACACGGCAGCTACGCACATGCGACGCGCAACCGCCTCACGGAACACGGGCGGCACCGGTACGGAATTGTCCGGCTCGACATCGAGCCGAGCCGGACGGATCGAGAGAGTGCGGCGCGTTTGTTGCATTGCAACATTATTTACCGGACAAGATCGATCTTGGCAACGCCATTTCGCTACCTGCGCGGATCAGGCGCTAGGGACCTGCGCGGACCCGCCATTGGATGAAACAGGCTGGTTCTGAGCCTGCGCACCAGTCGTATTGAAACGTGCCTTAACGTCTGCAATGAAATCATCAAGCGCACCGGATTCGTGCAATTTCTTTCCTGCATAAGCGGCCATACCGGCGAAGATAAGGGTTTTGAGCATGAAATTTCTCCTGATTTAACAACCGGTCAACGGACGGTGCAACTACCGGTTCCGGCCTAATCACAATCTAACAGAAAGTGAAAGGCGATGGCCGATAACCGCCACCCTCCCCTTCCAGTCATCCGTCATGCTCGCGCCGGGAAAAAGCCTCCACGCCTTTCCCCCCGCATCCCGCGACCGAAATCATAGATCGGCGCTTCACGTGCAGGTTGGACCGGCGTTTTTACTGTGATGGCGGGAGCAGCAGGCTGCAGCGCGACATGCTGGCCACCCTGCATAAGGAAATTAGCCCGGCGCAGACGATTTTTCCGCGTGAGGAAGGGATTTTCGGCGCTCGGCGCGCTTGCGACCATTTCCTGGATCGAACCCATAGGTTGGATTGAGGAAGCGGTGCGATCCGCAATTACGGGTGCCGTCAGCGAGGTAGGCACTATTGGAGCAGCATCCATGAGAGGTGTAGACGCGTAAACCCCATTGCTTTGCGCCGGACGACGACGCCGGATTAGCGACGCGGCACCTGCACCGCCAACTAGCAACAACGCGCCGCCGATCAGGCTCCATTGCAACAGGCCGTCTTTGTTCTCTGGCGTCGTGACGATCGGAATTGTCGCGCCTTCGACGGAAGATGATATAACGGGTACTGGAACCACAGGGGGTGTTTTTATCACACGCGCCGTAACCGGTGGCGACTTCGCTTTTTCTGGCAATGCAACGGTGCGCAAAATGGGGGCGGCGCGCGTTATGGCAACCTTTCGAGTGTGTGCAGCTTTCACTGGAATCGATGCGGTTTCGTCAGCAACTGCAAGTGGCGCGGAAATAGATTGAACCACCGGCGTGGGTGCCACAAACACAGGGGCAGCGGCCGCCGGCGCGGAAACCGTCACATCGGGTACGCTGGAAGACGGCGCTTGTGTGGCAATGACCGGAGGCGGTGCGACTGGATCGATCGTCTGCGCCATCAGCGGGGTTGAACCAAGCGCAAGGACAGCGGCAATCGCGGCCCGCGCGGGATGGAGGGTGAATGTTTGTTTCATCATAGCAACCAATTAACCGTCACAACATCGAAACAGTGCCAAGCTAAGGGACCAAAATCTGACGAATCGTGCTAATCCATCGCCGATCGGATAATTTCATCGAACAAAATAGCGACGGATTATATTGTGGAGCTAATCTGAAATAGGCCCGATATCCAAGATTTCGATAGCTTCCGCCTTTCCCGCAAAATCGACAAATTCACCCTGTTCGGCACCAATCAGTGCCCGCGCGAGCGGAGCGGAAAAGGCGATCCGGCCCGCGGCCGGCTCCGCCTCGTCATCTCCCACAATGTCGATCAGACGTTCGGCCGCATTGATTCTTATGCGCACATGCGAACCAAAAGCGACGCTATTTTTGGGTGGAACAGGCGCGACGATCGCCGTGGCGAGCCGGGTATGCCAATAGCGCAATTGCCGCTGGAGATGCGCTTTTTGCAGCGCCGCCTCTTCCTGACTTATTCCCTCCGGCACCTCCGCCAACTGTCCCTCGAGATTGGCAACCTTGGCCTCCGCCTGCGCAAGGCCACGCGCCGTGACCAGATTGGGACCTGGCGGCAAGGGCAATTCAAAGCGCGGCTCCTTATGCTCTTCGTCGCTTTCCCGGCGGAAGGCGACGCTCACATTCCTGGCTTTCTATAGCTTTTCACAAATATGATATGGGTAGATTGAAGCGATCGATCAACGCGAAAAACCATCTTCTTCCAGCACGAAAGCGCGCAGCGCACGCGCATCGTGCAACGCATTGTGCGGCACGCGACTATTGGCGGCGGTACTGAAACCAGGGGTGCGCAACAGTTCGAAATGCAAGGTATCGACCTCCACCATTTCGGCCGGTCCCGGCGATAGCAAGCCGCAGAAATGGGCAATGTCATCCGGCCAATCGGCGATGATCACGGGAAGCGGATCATGTGCGAGGTAATGGGCAAGTTCGACCCCTGCCTCCAACCGGCTCATCGGTTGATAGAGCGCGGGCGGCACCATACGCAAATAGGGTATGACATGGACCGCTACCCAGTCATGTATACTATCGGGCAGAGGCAGCGTTGCGTAAAATTCCTCGTCGCCAATCTCCGGCACCAGCGCCAGGCTGATGAGGTCGCCGCCAAAGCCATTATATTCCGTGTCGAGGAAGTAGCGCATAGCGCGCCTTAGCGGGAGCCGATGACTGTGAACAGGGGTATGGGACCAGAGAGGGCGATGCAGGTAAAGGATGCGCGTTTAAAGCCCGGTCAGTTGCCGCCGCGCGGACGGCTGTTGCGCAGGATATGATCGAAGATTGCGGCATGGAGAGGCTGATCGAAGGCGCATCCCGCTTCATGGCCGCGCGACCAGGATATGGTCGCCTTGCGCCCTTCGAAACCCGGTAACATGATCCATATGACGCCGCCCGGTACGAGCTTGGCGAAGCTCTGCAGGCGGAACCCGCTAAGCGACAGATCGGAGATGCGGCTGGAAAACCACGTCTCTCCCGGCCGGCGCAATTTGACGTCGATCAGCACATTTCGGCGGTCGGTAGACCGGCCATGATCCGGCTTGTCGGTCAGAAATTCCGGTTTCATCTGCATCACGCCAAAGTCGTTCCACAGGACGTTAGCAGGCAGTGGTTACCAATATATTAAGAACTAGGACACAGCGTTGGAAATGCTGCATAGTTTCAGCTAGCTTTTAAAAAAGGGGGCCGACAGGTGGCCCCCTTTTTCCTTATAACACTGCAATCAGGCGGGCCGTTACGCCAACGAACCGATCAGAAAGCGCTATATTGTTCGTTACCGACGAAGCCCAGCTTCGTGACATTGGCGCGCTTGATCTCGGCCAGAACCTGATCGACCACGACATAGCGGGTCTGCGCGTCGGGCTGGAACTGAAGCTCCGGCTCGACCGGCAGTTGCAGCGACTGCTGCAGATATTGCCGCAGCGTCAGCAAGTCGATCGGCGCACCGTTCCAAGTGATGACGCCCGCCGGGTCGATCGCCACTTTGTTCTTCACCGGATCGACCTGATTAGGTGTGGGCGGAGAATTTTGCGGCAGATCGATCTTCACCGCATGGGTCTGGATCGGGATGGTGATGATGAACATGATGAGGAGCACGAGCATGACGTCGATCAACGGCGTCGTGTTCATGTCCATCATCGGCTCGCCATCATCTTTGCCGGCGCTCATTGCCATGATCGTCTATCCTCTTGTCATCCACCGGCTTGGGGACCGGCAGGAGCCTTTATGATCCGCTGGCAAGGCCAGCGGCAGTCTCTTGGTTTTCCCCCGCTCAGCCGATGATGGGCGATCCGCCATCGGCCATTGCGTCAGAAAGCGCTATATTGTTCGTTGCCGACGAAGCCCAGCTTCGTGACATTGGCGCGCTTGATCTCGGCCAGGACCTGATCGACCACGACATAGCGGGTCTGTGCATCGGGCTGGAACTGAAGCTCCGGCTCGACCGGCAGTTGCAGCGACTGCTGCAG
>CAXUEQ010000088.1:0-11164 GCA_964250175.1 uncultured Sphingobium sp.
GACATGCCCAGCGGTGTGGAGACCGACAGCGGCGCGCTTCTGTCCAGCGTTCCCCGGTTCGACGTGACCATCGCGTTGGGCGCATTGAAGCCAGCGCATTTTCTCTATCCTTCCGCCGGCCTTTGCGGCCGGGTGGCGCTGGCCGATATCGGCATGGCCATCGATAACGCGATGGTGTGCCGGCTTGCCCCGCCGCATATCGAACCGCCACCGGTGGACGCACATAAATATAGCCGGGGACTGGTCGCCGTCCTGGCTGGCGCCATGCCCGGCGCAGCGGCCCTGGCGGCCAGCAGCGCCGCCCATGCCGGAGCGGGCTATGTCAAGCTGGTAGCGGACGCGGCGCAAGGCGGGATAGCCCATGCGATCGTGCAGCAAACGGGCGATGGCGAATCGGCCTTTGCCGACAGGCGTATTTCCGCCATCTTGATCGGGCCGGGTCTTGGCCGGGATTCACGGGCCAGGGATCATATGCTGGTCGCGCTCAAGGCCGGCCACGCTGCGGTCGTCGATGCCGATGCGCTCGGCCTGCTGGCGTCTATCGGCTTCGATGCCCTGCCCGGCAAAGCGATACTGACCCCGCATGACGGCGAATTTCGCAGCTTGTTCGGCGACATCGCGGGCAACCGGATCGATCGGGCGCGCACGGCCGCCATCCGGTCCAATGCGGTCGTGGTGCTGAAAGGTCCCGATACGGTGATCGCCGCACCCGATGGCCGGGCCGCCCTTGGCGATGCGGCGCCATCCTGGCTTTCCACCGCCGGAACGGGCGATGTGCTGGCGGGCATCGCCGCCGCGCGTCTGGCGGTTTGCGGCGATCCCTTTCGGGCGGCGTGCGAGGCGGTGTGGCTGCATGGCGACGCGGCGCGCCGGGCTGGGTCGGCTTTTGTCGCGGATGATTTGATCGCGCAGCTCGGCTCGGCTATCGCCGCCCGGCTTTGATCGACATTCCCCATACCGACAGCGACCTTGTCGTCCGCCTTGCCGCGAAGGGGGACGGCGTGACCGCCGATGGCCGCCATGTCCCCCTGAGCGCGCCGGGGGACAGGTTGGAGAGCGGCGGACTTGTGCATGGGCCGCATCATGTCATGCCGCCCTGTGTCCATTTCCCGATCTGCGGCGGGTGCCAGCTCCAGCAGGTCGACGATGCCAGCTATGCGAATTTCGTGTCCGATCGGGTCGCCGGTGCGTTGGCGGGGCAGGATGTGGCTGCGGGCCGGATTTTGCCGCCGCATATCTCGCCGCCGCATAGCCGCCGCCGCGCCTCTCTCCGCGCCGCGCGATTGGGGAAGAAGCTACAGCTTGGCTTTTCGGGCGAGGGCAGCCACCGCATCGTCGACATGCAGATGTGCAGCATCCTGCACCCGGCGCTGTTCGCCCTGATCGACCCGCTGCGCGCGCTGCTGCACCCGCTGGTGGGTGAGAAACGCGCTGTGCATGTGCGCATGACACTGGCGGATCAGGGCGTCGACCTGTTGCTGGAAGGATTGGCGGTCGAGGGCCTCGCCGCGACCGAAGCGCTTACGGATTTTGCGCGCGGCAATGGCCTTGCCCGGTTGACGCTCGATGACGGCTATGGCCCGCAGACGCGCTGGGAGCCGGAGCCGGTAACGATCAGCTTCGATGGCGTGCCGGTCGCCTTTCCACCTTTCGGTTTTCTTCAGGCGACGGCGGACGGGGAAGCAGCGCTGGCCGATGCGGCCCGGCCTGCGATAGAGGAGGCGTCCGCCTTTGCCGATCTTTTTTGCGGCCTCGGCACATTTGCGCTGACGCTGGGGCGGGGGAAGGGCGTGTATGCCGCAGAGGCTGCGCGCGACATGATCCTTTCCGTCAAAGTGGCGAGCAATCATAATGGGCGCAAGCTGGTGGCCGATCACCGCGACCTGTTCCGCCGGCCGCTGACCCCGACCGAGATCAACCGCTTCGGCGCGATCCTGCTCGATCCGCCGCGCGCCGGCGCGCGCGAACAGGCATTGCAGCTCGCCCAGTCGAACGTGCCTGCCATCGCCTATATCAGTTGCAACCCCGGCAGCTTCGCGCGTGACGCGAAGCTATTGCTGGAGGGCGGCTATAGATTGGATAGCGTGAAGCCGGTGGGCCAGTTCCGCTGGTCGACCCATGTGGAACTGGCCGGGATATTCCGGAAGTGAACGTCTGCCCGAGGAGGGCGGATTTTTACTGCCCCAGCTTCACCACGTTCGAGCGGCGTGGCGTGGCTATGTCCTCGCGATAAAGGCTGGCCATCGGCTCGTCATCGACCAGCAGCAGCGTCTCGGCCGAAAAGCCGTTGAAGCCGGTGCGCATCGCACAGCCATAGGCGCCCAGCATGCCGATCTCGATATAATCGCCGGCCTGAATGTCCGCGGGCAACATGAACGGACCGACCATATGGTCGGCATCGTCGCAGGTCGGGCCGTAGAAGCTGAAGCCCTTCAGGTCCGCCTCGCTGGACTGTTCCCGCAACAGTTCGACCGGGAAGCGCCATGAGACATGGGCCGCATCGTAGAGCGCGCCATAGGCACCGTCATTGATATACAGCTCGTCGCCACGGCGGCGCTCGACCCGCACGATCAGCGACGAATATTCCGCCGACAGCGCGCGGCCCGGCTCGCACCACAATTCGGACGAATAGGACACCGGCAGGCTTTCGAAGCCGCGATGGATCGCGTCGAAATAGAGTTCCAGCGGGGGAGGCTCCATGCCGGGATAGACGGACGGGAAACCGCCGCCGACATCGATAATGTCCACGGTCACCGCCGCCTCGACGATCGCGGCGCGGCAGCGCTCGATCGCCTGGGTATAGGCGTGCGGACTCATCGCCTGGCTGCCGACATGAAAGCAGATGCCCAGGGCATCGGCCGCCTGGCGAGTGGCCATCAGCAATTCTTTGGTCTCGCCCAGTTCCGCGCCGAATTTCGACGCCAGGCTCAGTTCCGAATAGTCGGACGACACGCGGATGCGGACGCATAATTCCAGATCGGTCGCGTCGCCGGTGGCGCGCATGATCTTTTCCAGTTCCTCGATCGTGTCGAGCGAGAAGGTGCGCACGCCATGGTCGTGATAGGCTTCGCGCACCGCTTCCTCGGCCTTGACCGGGTGCATGAAGCACAGCTTGGCGTCGGGCAGGGTCGCGGCGACCAGGCGCACTTCGGTGATCGAAGCAACGTCATAATGCGTGATTCCGCTATCCCAGAGCGTCCGGAGCAGGTCCGGCGACGGGTTGGCCTTCACGGCATAGAGCGAGCGCCCCGGAAACTTCTCGGCGAAGAATCGGGCGGCGCGGGCGGCTGCCTGCGGGCGGATAAGCGTTACCGGGGCTGCCGGTTTGAGGGCAATTGCTACCCCCAGCGCGCTGGGATGCTCGTACAATTCAAGGGACCTCCAGTGTCGTTCAGCGAAATAAGCTGCCTTGCGGTGGAAGTCCCATGGGGCAGCGGAGCGTCGATATATGGGTAAGGGGGGTCTGTGTAAAGCGCCTGTGTAAAATTTTATGTAACATCTTTGTCATAAAATTATCAGGACAGGCGGCCTTTGAAATCTTCATAGGAAAATCGCCTAATCTCTTGAAGACTATCGCTTTCGCTGTTCCAGAGCTGGATCGAAGGCAGCGGGACGCCGTTGAACATGGTCGTCTTGACCATCGAATAATGCGCCTGGTCGAGAAAGGCGATGCGGCGGCCGGGTTCGACCGTTCCCGTTATGCGATAGTCGCCGATGATATCGCCCGCCAGACAGGACGGCCCGCCCAGACGATAGACGGGACCCGACTCGGACTCACCCAGCATAGCGGGCCGGTAGGGCGCCTCGATCACGTCGGGCATGTGGCAGGTCGCGCTGATGTCGGTGATGGCCACAGGCATATCATTGTCGATGACGTCGAGAATCTCGCCGACCAGGATACCCGCGTCGAGCGCCATTGCCTCGCCCGGCTCCAGATAGACGGTGAGGCCGCTTTCCTTGCGCACCTGCTGGATGAATTCGACCAGGGCGTCCCGCTGGTAATCGGCACGGGTGATATGATGCCCGCCGCCGAAATTGAGCCATTTCAATTGCGCGAAATGCGACGCCAGTTCGCCCTCGATCGCTTCCCATGTCCGTTCGAGCGGCAGGAAGTCCTGTTCGCACAGCGAATGGAAATGCAGGCCATCGACACCCACCAGATGCGCGGTGCGCAACTGGTCGATCGGGAAGCCGAGCCGGCTGTGCGGCTGGCACGGGTCATATTTGGGCACCTCGCCCTCGGGATGCAGCGGATTGATGCGCAGGCCGATGTCGAAAGTCTCGCCCGCCCCGCGCGCCGTGTCTATCAGGGAACGGAAGCGGGCGATCTGGCCGGGGCTGTTGAAGATCACATGATCGGAAATGCGCAAAATTTCCGGCAGGTCCTCCGCCTTATAACCCGCGCAATAGGTCGCGATCTCGCCGCGATATTCCTCGTCGGCAAGCTTGGCCTCATACAGGCCCGACGCGCATACACCATCCAGATATTCGCCGATGACATCGCCCAGCGACCACATGGAGAAGGCCTTGAGCGCGCCCAATATCCTTGCGCCGGACCGGTCGCGCACATCCTTCAGAACCGCGAGGTTCCGCCGGATCGCCACCTCATCCACCACGAAACTGGGGGACGGCACCCGGTTCAGATCGAAGCGGGCAAAGGCGGCGGGATCGCCGGCGCGGGTTTCCATGATTTTCATTCCTTCGTCCTTCCCGCCTTCGCGGGATGACGGGTTTAGAAGGCGAGGGGGGCCGAAAGCTCGTGCACCTGCCATGGCAGGCCCTGCGCGTTCAACATGTCCATGAAGGGATCGGGATCGAACTGCTCGATGTTGAACACGCCCGCACCGTGCCACTTGCCCGTCAGCATCATCGCCGCGCCAATCATCGCCGGAACGCCGGTCGTATAGCTGACGGCCTGATTGCCGGTCTCGGCATAGGCTTCCTCATGGTCGCAGACATTATAGACATAGACGGTCTTCGGCTTGCCGTCCTTCGTGCCGGTCGCGATGTCGCCGATATTGGTCTTGCCCCTGGTCGTGACGCCCAGCGACGCAGGCTCGGGCAGCACGGCCTTGAGAAACTGGAGCGGGATGATCTCCCTGCCTTCGTAAATGACCGGATCGATCCGGGTCATGCCGACATTCTGCAAGACTTCCAGATGCTTGAGATAGGCGTCTCCGAACGTCATCCAGAAACGAATGCGCCTGATTTCTGGCAGGTGCGTCTTCAGCGATTCCAGCTCCTCATGATACATGAGGTACATATTTTTGGGGCCGACCTGGTCGAAATCGAAGCTCTGCTTGTGGCTCAATGGCGGTGTTTCGACCCAGTCGCCATTCTCCCAATGACGTGCGACGGCGGTCACTTCGCGGATATTGATCTCGGGGTTGAAATTGGTCGCGAAATGCTGGCCATGGTCGCCGCCATTGCAGTCGAGAATGTCGAGCGTTTCGATCGTATCGAGTTGATGTTTCTTGATCCAGGTCGCGAACACGCTCGTCACGCCGGGGTCGAAGCCCGATCCCAGCAACGCCATCAATCCGGCCTGCTTGAAGCGCTCCTGATAGGCCCATTGCCAGTGATATTCGAACTTCGCCTCGTCGCGCGGCTCGTAATTGGCGGTGTCCAGATAATCGACACCGGTCTTGAGGCACGCCTCCATGATCGCCAGATCCTGATAGGGCAGGGCGAGATTGACGACCAATTTGGGCTGAACCCGCGCGATCAGCGCGGCGGTCGCATCGATATCGTCGGCATCGACCTGCGCCGTCGCAATCGTCACGCCGGTGCGCGCCTTGACCGATTCGGCGATCGTGTCGCACTTGGTCACGCGGCGGCTGGCGAGCGTGATATCGGAGAAGATGTCAGCATTCATCGCCATCTTGTGGACCGCGACCGAACCGACACCGCCGGCGCCGATGACAAGAACCTTGCTCAATTCATTGCTCCATGCTTGGACGCGCCGACCCGCGCGGAATGCGCCCCTATAGGGAAGACAGATGACAGTGCAAAGTCGTGCGCCAATTCATAGTGCGACGATCGAGGGTGTGGCGCGCGCGGCCCAGAAGATCGCGGCCCTATTGCCGCCCACGCCGTTGCTGCCCCTGGAGATCGGTGGCGTCGCCCTCTGGGCCAAGGCGGAGTGCCTGCAACCGATCGGCGCATTCAAGATTCGCGGCGCCTGGCACCGGCTGACCGACCTGAACGAAGCGCAGCGCACTGCCGGTGTCGTCGCCTTTTCATCGGGCAATCATGCGCAGGGCGTGGCATGGGCGGCAAAGCGCCTCGGCATCCGCGCGACGATCGTAATGCCAGCCGATGCGCCCGCCGCGAAGCTGCAATCCACACTGGCGCTTGGTGCGGAGGTCGTGACCTTCGACCGCGCGACCGGGGATCGCGTCGCCATCGCTACCGCCATCGCGGCGGAGCGGGGCGCGGTGCTCGTGCCCAGCTTCGACGATCCCTGGGTGATCGAGGGGCAGGGCAGCGCCGCCATCGAAATCGCGCGACATCTGGCCGAACGTGGCGAACCCGCACCCAGCCATCTGGTCATCCCCTGCGGTGGCGGTGGCTTGTCGAGCGGTTGCGCGCTTGCCCTGCCGGACGCGCGAATCAGCATCGTCGAGCCGGAGGGCTGGGCCGACATGGGCGAATCGCTGCGCGTCGGAAGGATCGTGCCAGTCGGTCCCAATCCGCCCGCCACGAGTTGCGACGCATTGCAGACGACGCTGGTGGCGGACCGCACTTTCTCCATCCTGCGCGCCCGCAAGGCCGACGCATATTGGGTCAGCGAAGCGGAGATCGGTGCAGCCATGCGCCATGCCATGACCGCGCTCGGGCTGGTGCTCGAACCCGGCGGGGCGGTCGCGCTGGCGGCGGTGCTGGCGGGCAAGGTCCCGCCCGAGCCGGGCATGGTGATCCTGCTGTCGGGCCGCAATGTCGATCCGGCCCGCTTCGCCGTTATGACCGCCTGATCGAAGGCGACTTGAAAAGCCCTGCGTGCACGTTAGGTTCCGGGTCGTGAGGGAAAAGCCTGTCATCGGGGATGCGGACAGGGCGCGCGATCATCTGGTCGCAGCGCTTGGCGATGTCGCGCGCGGCGACCGTGAGGCGCTCCGCCGCGTCTATGATCTGACCGCCGCGAAACTTTTCGGCATCTGCCTCCGTATCTCCGGCGACAGAGAGAGCGCGGAGGATATTTTGCAGGACGTGTATATCAAGGTGTGGAACCGGGCGGGGCGCTTCGACGCCGGCCGTGCGTCGCCGATCACCTGGCTATGCGCGATCGCCCGGAACAGCGCGATAGACTGGCGCAGGTCCGCCGGACGCGCGGTGATGCTGCCCGAGGAAGCCGCCGCCGACATAGCCGATACCGGCCTGCGCGCCGATCAGATGATCGAGGAAGGGCAGGACCGCGCACGCATCTTCGATTGCCTGGGGCAACTCGATCCCAACACCGGCGGGTCGATACGCGCGGCCTTTTTCGACGGCCTGACCTATGTGGAACTGGCGGAACGGGCTTCGGTGCCGATCGGCACGATGAAGAGCTGGATCCGGCGCGGGCTGCTGCGGTTGAAGGGGTGCATCGGCGATGGATGAGCCGCTGAACCCCCAGGAAGAGCGCGACGCGCTTGCCGCCGAACTGGCGCTGGGCGTGCTGACGGGCGATGAACGCGCCGCCGCGCTGCGCCTGCAATTGAGCGATCCCGAATTTGCCGGACTGGCGCGGGCATGGGAGGATCGGCTTGCCCCGCTTCATGGGGAATGGGACGAAGTGCAACCGCATGACGCCGTATGGGACGCCGTGGCGGCACATATATCGGGGGGCGGATCGAGCGGCGCGTTGATCGTGAAGCTGCGCCGCTGGCGGGCTGGCGCGCTCTTGACGGGCGCGGTCGCGGCAGCGCTGGCGCTCACGCTCGTTACCCGGCCCGGCGCGCCGCCGCCGGTTGCACCTGCCCAGGTCGCGATGGCGCAGATGACCGGCGAAACGGGCGGCCCGGTCGTGATGGCGCGCTATGACCCGCAATCGGCCGAGTTGAAGGTGCGCGTCGCCGGCATGAAGTCCAGCGCGAAGGCCCCCGAGCTTTGGCTGATCCCCGAAGGCGGAAAGCCGGTATCGCTGGGCATGATCCCGCATTCGGGCGGCGCCAGCATGACCATGCCGATGCCGCAGCGGGCAATGATGGCGGAGGGCGCCACGCTCGCCGTCACGATGGAACCGAACGAGGGCGCACCACATGATGCGCCCAGTTCCGCGCCGGTGGCTGCGGGGAAGATCCGCTTCATCTGAATAATTTTTGGCAGCCTGCATCCGCATCCATTCGCCGCCGTAGCTAAGGGGGCATCCCAGCAGGGATGGTCACATATGGAAGGACGCCCCCCATGAAGATTTCCAAGCTTTCGCTTTCGATCGCCGGTGCCATGCTGCTCGCCGGCGGCGGTGTCGCCATCGCCAAGAACCCGATGGTCGGCGGCGCGGCCATGTATCCGACCAAGGATATCGTAGACAATGCCGTCAACTCGAAGGATCACACCACGCTGGTCGCTGCCGTCAAGGCGGCGGGCCTGGTGGAGACGCTGAAGGGTCCCGGTCCCTTCACCGTGTTCGCGCCGACCAACGCCGCCTTCGCCAAGCTGCCCGCCGGCACTGTCGAGACGCTCGTAAAGCCCGAGAACAAGACGACTCTGACCAATATCCTGACCTATCATGTCGTGCCGGGTCGCCTGACGGCGGCGAATATCGCGGCGAATGCCAAGGCGCATGGCGGCAAGGCGACGCTGACCACGGTCCAGGGCGAAACGCTGACGGCGTGGAAGAAGGGCAGCGCCTGGTATCTGACCGACGCCAAGGGCGGCATGTCCAAGATTACTATCCCCAACGTCATGCAATCGAACGGCGTGATCCATGTCATCGACACGGTGCTGATGCCCTGATCGCGCTCGACGTCTTTGCGACAGCATGACGTCAACGTATAAAGCTGGACCCGCCGGACAGCCCTGTTCCGGCGGGTTCAGCTTATCATGCGCCGTAACGTGTCGATCCTGTCGGCTTCCGCGGCGGGTTTGTCGGTGCGGATGCGGGCGATGCGGGGGAAGCGAATGGCAAGGCCCGACTTGTGGCGTTTGCTCTCATGGATCGAATCGAACGCGACTTCCAATACCAGCGTCTTCTCGACCTCGCGCACCGGGCCGAAGCGGTTGACGGTATGCGCGCGGACGAAGCGGTCGAGGCCCTTTAGCTCCTCGTCGGTGAAGCCCGAATAGGCCTTACCCACAGGCAGCAATTCACCCCCGTCTTCGGGCGCGCCGGTCCAGCATCCGAACGTATAGTCCGAATAGAAGGACGAGCGTTTGCCATGCCCGCGCTGCGCATACATCATCACGCAGTCGGCGGTCAGTGGATCGCGTTTCCACTTATACCAGAGCGCTGCCCGCCGGCCGGCGACATAGGGGCTGTCGCGGCGCTTGAGCATCACGCCCTCGATCGCCGCGTCGCGCGCGCCGGCACGGATGTCGCCCAAGGCCGCGAAACTGTCCGCCGCGATCACCGCCGACAGGTCGAACCGCACCGGGTCCAGTTTCGGCACGAAGGCCTCCAGCCGGGCGCGCCGCTGTGTCCATTCGAGCGTCCGCAGATCCTCGTCGCCTTCGAACATCATGTCGTAAAGCCGGACAAAGGCAGGAAATTCTCCCAGCATCTTCGCTGACACGGTTTTTCGTCCCAGCCGCTGCTGGAGCGCGTTGAAGCTCGCGGCTGACCCGCCATGCGCCTCCGCGCCCTGCACTTCGCCCTTCACCAGCAATTCGCCGTCCAGCACCGCGTGCGCGGTGAAGGCTTCGGCAATTTCCGGGAAGCTGCCGGTTATATCGTCACCGGCCCGGCTGTAGAGGCGCGTCACCTTGCCCGTGCCGACGATTTGCACACGGATGCCGTCCCACTTCCACTCAGCGACATAATCTTCCAGGTCAACCGTTCCATTCTCTAGCGGATGCGCAAGCATGAACGGCCGGAAGAAGGGCGTCCCTGCCGGATCAGGGCGTATGCCCTTGCCCTCGGCCCAGCGGAAAAGATCGGCATAGGGCGGCGTGAGCGCGTGCCAGCATTCCTCCACCTCGTCGACATCCAGCCCGAACGCCTGCGCAAAACCGGTCTTGGCCAGCCGTGCGGATATGCCCACCCGCAGCCCGCCCGTCGCCAGCTTGAGCAACGCGAAGCGTCCGCTGGCGTCGAGATGGTCCATCATCTCCGCCAGCATCGCTGACGCGCCCGCGCGCGTCACGCCCGACAGGCGTTGAACCACGCCATCGACGGTCAGGACACCATCGTCGATCTCGGATGGCTGCGCGTTCGTCTTCGGCCAGAGCAGCGATACCGTTTCGGCCAAATCGCCGACATAGTCCCGGCTCATTTCGAACAACACGGGATCGACGCGGTCGCGGATCATCTCACCGATCGCCGACGCCTTGACCGCCTTGAGATTCAGGCTCCCGGTCAGCGCCGCCAGCGCCCAGCCGCGATCGGGGTCCGGCGCGCTCTTCATATAGTCGGCGATCAGCGCCAGCTTGCCATTGCGCGAAGGCGTGTAGACAAGTGCGTCGAGCAGTTGGGAGAAGGCTCTCATGCCTCAGGCTCCCACCGCCGGTCAGGCCCTTTCACGCGTCCGCCTCCGCCAGTTGCTCGCCAAATTCGTCCTCATCCTCATAGCCGACCAGACGCAGCGCCCGCGCCTTCATCTGACGCAGCGCGCACCAGTGGACCAGCGCCTCCTCGCGCCCATGCGTCACCCATGTCTCGCTCGGCCGCACCTGAGTGATCGTGTCGGTCAGTTCGTCCCAGTCGGCATGGTCGGATATGATGAGCGGCAGTTCGACATTCTTCTGCCGCGCGCGCTGCCGCACCCGCATCCAGCCCGACGCCATGGCGGTAATCGGATCGGGCAGGCGGCGGCTCCACCGGTCGTTGAGCGCCGAAGGCGGCGCGATCACGATATGCCCGCGCAGCGCCTTGGCCGGCATCCCCGCCGCCAGCCGCAGGTCGCCAAGTTCTATGCCGAAATCGCGATAGAGATTGCACATGCGCTCCAGCGCGCCGTGCAGATAGATGGGCGCGTCGTGCCCGCGCGCGCGCAATTCGCATATCACCCGTTGCGCCTTGCCAAGG
>CAXUEQ010000089.1:0-10691 GCA_964250175.1 uncultured Sphingobium sp.
CTTTCGTCCAGCTTGATGTCGGTCATGCCCATATCGTTTTCTGACGCCCCGAACCCCCTGTCGTCAAGTCGTGGCCTGCGCTAAGCTTTACAAGAGCGTGTAGAGCGCATGACCGCTCCATCCTATTTTTCGTGCGATTGTTACGGTATCGATATGTCCAGGAGAGACGGGATGGCGCAGTTCGAGAGCTTCGCGGAATTCTGGCCGCATTATCTGCGGGAACATGCCCATGGCGGCACACGGGTGCTGCATTATGCGGGAACCAGCGCGGTGGCCGCGCTGGCGATCGCGCTACCGCTGACCGGACATTGGAAGCTGCTCGCGGCCTTGCCCATCGCCGGCTATGGCTTCGCCTGGGCGGGCCATGCGCTGATCGAGCATAACCGGCCCGCGACCTTCCGTCATCCGCTCTGGTCGTTGCGGGCGGACTTCCGGCTTTGGCAGCGCTTCCTGCGCGGGCGGATCGCCGGTGATCTTGCCAGGGCCGGGGTGCGGGCGGACGGGACGGTCGATCCGGCGGCGCGGCTAAAGGCTTGACCCTGCCCGCCGGCCCGCCGAAAAGGCCGGCATGACGCTGACCGCGCAGTTCGCGCCGCTTCCCCCGCTCGATCAGATCGGCCCCCGATGGCGGGCGCTGGAGGCGCGCGGGACGGGCAGTTTCTTTCTTGGCTGGACCTGGATGGGTAGCTGGCTGGCGACGACCGGCGCGCGGCCAGAAGTGCTGGCGGTGCAGGCAGACGGGGCGGATGTCGCACTGGCGCTGTTCGGCCGGTCGATGCAACGGCGCCTATTGGGGCGGCAGCCGTCTTTGGCGCTCAACCAGGCGGGCGATGCGGCGGCGGATCGCGGTTTCATCGAGTATAACGGCCTGCTGGTCGCGCGCGATGCGCCCGCCGGGGTCGAAGCGGCGGCGCTGGCGGCGATCGACGCGCGGCCCGACTGGCGCATGCTGCGGCTGGCGGGGATGCAAGCGGACCATCCGCTCGTCGCTGCCGCGACGGCGCACCGGATCATGCGGACGGAGAGCGCGCCGGCCTATCATGTCGATCTGGACGCGGTGCGCGCGGCGGGGGGCGATTATCTGTCGCTGCTCAGCGGCAATACGCGCGGGCAGATCAAGCGATCGGCCAAGGATTATGGCGACAGCCCGCCGAGCGTGACGGTCGCCGCGAACAGGGCCGAAATCGATCAGGGGCTGGCCGACATGCAGGCGCTCAATGCCGGGCGGCATGACGACAATGCGTGGGACGATGCGGGTTTTCGCGCCTTCGCCCGCGCACTGGCGCTGACGGGTCTTGAGACCGGCGAGGTCGAGTTGTTGCGCGTCGCCAGCGGCGATCACAGGCTGGGACTGCTGCTCAATTTTGTCTATCGCGGCAAGGCGATGAACTATCAGTCGGCCTTCGCCGCGCCGCTGACCGCCAAGGCCAAGCCGGGTCTGATGTGCCATGCCGCAGCGGTCGGGCGCTATGCCGACCGGGGCCTTGCGCACTATTCGCTGCTGGCGGGCAAGGATCGCTACAAGCAGAGCCTGGGCACCGGCCATGAAACGCTGGAATGGTGGACGCTGGAACGCTTCTCGCCCCGGCTGGAGGCCGAAGCGTGGCTGCGGAAGCTGCTCAGGCGCCCAGCTTCCGCATGAGGCGATAGAGCAGGCGTTGGAAGCCCTGCGTTTCGGGGCGCGCGCCGACTTTTATCGTCGGTAGCCCCCGATGGCGGAGCAGCGCGTTCAGGCTGTGCAATTCGCCCTCCGCGATGCTGCGGGCCGAGCGCCAGGTGATCGAGAAGCTGACCGAAACCCCGTCGCCATTCTCGACGAAATGCGGGGCCTTGACCGGGACATGGATCGCGTCGCCGGGCGTCAGTCTGACCGGCAGGCCCCTGGCGCGAAAGCTGTCGTCCCACTTAAGATTGCGGTGCGCGCCTGCGTGAAAGCCTTCGCTCTGCTGCGCGGGCACCAGCGTCTCATCGCCGGACGGAAAGACGGTCATCGTCTTTCGCCCGTCGATCTGGAGCAGGATATTATGTTCCGGGTCCATGTGGAACGGCGTGACGCTGTTCGGCGAGGACAGGAAGATGAACGCCTCGCGATGCAGCATCGGTCCCGTCTTGCGCGCGACGATCGGCGCAAGCTCGGCCAGCGCATCGTCCAGCAGCGCGGCATAGACGGGATCGGTCTCGACATTTTTCAGCACCGCCCAACTGCCGTTGCTGTCGATCGTGCGGATCGTCTCGCCCAGGGTCAGGCCGTTGGCGGGGATGTCCTCGGGCCGAAGCCCAAGCGGCACTGTGCCCAGATTATATTCGACGCTGGCGGGGTCCATGCGCTCTGCAAGCGCGGCCAGCGCTTCGCGCGTGAACAGCGGATGGCCGGCCAGCGCATGGGTCAGCTTGACCGGCGCGTCCGGATAGGCGGTGGCGAAGGTGACGCGCGCGGCTTCGGAAAAGGCCTGGAGCGGGCTGTCGATACGGCGATGGATGGACATCAGCTTCCCTTGACGATGGCGGCAAGGCGATCGGCCGCGCCGGTAAATGCGAAGGCGGCGTCGCGGCGTAGGCCATGGAGACCGCTGCCGCGCAGGGCGATGCGATATTGCACGATGCTGCGCCGCTCGCCCCAAAGGCTGTCGATCATCGGATGACCGGCCGCGGCGCAACTGTCCATCCAGCCGATCGCGGGATCGGACAGGACGGCCCGCAGATTGTCGATCTCGATCAGCACGCCGGGCGAAAAGCGGCCGAGCGTCTCGTCGATCGCGATCTTGAAGGAGAAGGCGCCATCCAGATGGCGGAAATTGGCGAGCATGGCGATCGGCCTGCCGTCGAGATCGAGCCGCAGCATATGAAGCTGGTCCGCGGCCAGCGCGGCGGTGGCCGCGGCGCGGAAGAACGCCGCGTCAGCGGGATTGCAACCGAGCGCCGTGCCTTCGCCGCCTTTCCAGCCCGAAGCCTCCAGGGCCAGAAAGGCGTCGATCCAGCCGGGCAAGTCGGCGGGGTCGGTCAGGATGCGGCTGGAAACCGTACCCAATTCGGCGAGCCGCTTTTGCAGGCGGCGAATCTCCTTGCGTTTCTTGGGCCGGACATTGGTGTCCCAATAGGCGTCGGCATCCTCCTCCGACCGCAGCAGGGCGCGGTCGTAGCGGTGGAGTTCGACGATGCGCCGGCCATCGCGCGTGCAGGCGGCTTCGATCGCGGCGGCGTTCGCGCCGGCAGCGTCTATCCCTGACAGATGGAGAAAGCCGGGCGCCCAGGACGCGGCGTCGAGTTGCGCCAAGAAGCCGGTCCAAGCCGCCGTCTCGTGCCCCCGGCGGATCAGTGGCGCGCCGAAGAAACAGTGGCGGTGCATCCAGTTCACGACATTGGCGACGGGCGCACGGCCATGGCGGCGGGCCAGCGCGACCGGCATCAGGCCGATCAGCATCGGGCCATCATACACCTCGATCAGGTGAACGCCTATCCCGGCGACGAGATGATCGAGCGCGGCATCCAGCATGGCGGGCGCGTAGAAGCTGTTCGCTTCCGCTGCATGGTTCGCCAGATCGGTCCAGCGCGCGCGCCGCGTGACAGTGCCCGCATCCTCCAGCGGCGTGCCGAGACCGGCTTTCAGGGCAGGATCGGGAGCCATGTCCATTCTTCCGCCCTATCCGCGAAAGATTAGGGAATGGCTAAAGCCTCAATGCAGCGCGCAACCGACGATATCCTCAGGCTCCGGCCGGGCGGCGATCTTGCGGAAGCGCGCGAAATAGCCCCCTGCGGTCGGTTTCGGCACGACCTGTTCAAGCCGATAGCCGACGGCCGCGAATTCGCAGGCGAGCAGGCGCGGCGGCGTGCCATGCTGGTCAGTGGGCCGGTCGGCGTCGACCACGATGACCTCGCCATCGTCCTTCAGCGCCGGGAACAGGTGCCAGAGAAAGGCGTAGGGTTCGGCGATCTCATGATACATATGCACCATCAGCACCCGGTCGAAACTTCCCGCGGGCAGCTTGGGATCGTCCGCCGCGCCCAGCTTGACGCTGACATTCTTCCAGTCTTCGCGGGTGATGCGGCGACCGAGCGCATCGATCGTCTCTGGCATGATGTCCTCGGCCAGGACACGGCCCTCCGCGCCCACGCGCCGGGCCAGCCGCACGGTATAATAGCCTTCGCCCGCGCCGATGTCGGCCACGGTCATGCCGCGCCGGATGCCCGCACGGTCCATCACATCCTCGGCCTCGTTCACCCGGTCGCGCGCTTCCTCGTTCGACCAGCGGGTCGATACGACCGGCGCGACCGGCCGGTCGGCGCGCGGAAAGGCGCGCGCGGTGGCCGGGCGATCGGCATCGTCGCTGTCGCCGCAAGCGGCGAGCAGCAGCACTGGCAAGAGCAGTGCCCGATATCGCATCAATCGACGTCCTCGACCACGACCTTCTCTCCCGTCACTTTCTGCGACAGCGCGGCGGCCATATAGGGGTCGAGCGCGCCGTCCAGAACGTCGTCCGGTGCGGTGGAGACCACGCCGGTGCGCAGGTCCTTCACCATCTGATAGGGTTGCAGGACATAGGAGCGGATCTGGTGGCCCCAGCCGATCTCGGTCTTGGCCTGATATTCACCCGACGCCGCCGCCTCGCGCTTCTGCAATTCGGCTTCGTACATCCGCGCCTTCAGCATGTTCATGGCTTCCGCCTTGTTCTTGTGCTGGCTGCGCTGGTTCTGGCAGGCGACGATGATGCCGGTGGGCACATGGGTGATGCGCACCGCCGAATCGGTGGTATTGATATGCTGGCCGCCCGCGCCCGATGCGCGATAGGTGTCGATCTTGAGGTCGCTCTCGTTGATGTCGATGTCGATATTGTCGTCGATCACCGGATAGACCCAGACGCTTGAAAAGCTGGTGTGGCGGCGCGCGCTGCTGTCATAGGGGCTGATGCGGACGAGCCTGTGGACGCCGCTCTCGGTCTTGGCATAGCCATAGGCATTCTCGCCCTTGACCAAAAAGGTCGCCGACTTGACGCCCGCCTGCTCGCCGGCCTGATAATCGACCAGTTCGACCTTGTATCCCCGCCGCTCGGCCCAGCGGCGATACATGCGGCTGAGCATCTCGGCCCAGTCCTGGCTTTCGGTGCCGCCCGCGCCGGCATGGATTTCGATATAGGTGTCGTTGCCGTCGGCTTCGCCCGCCAGCAGCGCCTTCACCTTGTCCTCGTCCGCGCGCTCGGCGAGCGCCTTCAGGCCGGCCAGACCCTCGGCGATCATGCCCTCGTCGCCCTCGGCCTCGGCCATCTCGATCAGTTCGGCGGTGTCGCTCTTCTCGGTCTCGATCGCGCGGGTCGCACTGATCGCGGTGTCGAGCCGGGTGCGCTCGCGCATCACCTCCTGTGCTTTCTTCGCATCGTCCCAGAGCGTCGGGTCCTCGACCCGCGCGTTCAGTTCGTCCAGCCGGCGCAGTGCGCGGTCCCAGTCGAGAAAACGGCGCAGCAGGTCCAGCGCGGCGTCGATACGGTCGATATATTGCAGCGCTTCGGCGCGCATGGTCGGTCTCCAAAAATTCTGCGTCTTGCAACAGGCTATAGGCTTTACTCCATTCGCCCTGAGCTTGTCGAAGGGCTGTTCTTAAAGAAGGACAAGGCTTCGACAGGCTCAGCCCGAACGGGGCTAGGGTCCCGCTAATATATGCCGCCCTGATCCGACAGGAAGTCGCTGTCGGTGCGCGAGCGCGGAGTAGTCGCCGCCTTCGCCGCAGCCTTGTCCTGCGCGGCGACTTCCTCCTTGCGAATCGTGCGGCGCGGTTCGGATTCGGGTTTGAACGCTTCCCAGATGACCGAAGCCTTGGGATCATCATTGGGCCAGGCGCCATAGACGCGCTTGCCCGATCGGCGGTCGATCGTGACCATGCGGATGCCGGCGGGGGCGATGAACGGCATCTTGGGCATATCCTTCAGGATCGGCGTCATCGCCTGTTTCCAGATCGGCGCGGCGATGCGCCCACCCTGGGCATAGCCGCCCAGCGAGCGCGGCGTATCGAAACCCAGATAGATGCCGGCGACCAGATCGGGTGTGCCGCCGACGAACCAGACATTGGTCGGGCCGTTGGTGGTGCCGGTCTTGCCGAACAGCGGCCGGTTCAGATCGCGCAGCACGGTCGCGGTGCCACGCTGAACCACGCCTTCGGTGATGTGGACGACCTGGAACGCGGTCATCGGGTTCATCACCTGACGCCCCTCCGGTCCGAAGCGCGGCATTGCCTTGCCGTCCCAGTTCGCCATGTTGCAACCCTCGCAGGGTCGCCAGCGGTCGGGCCAGATCACCTTGCCGCGGCGATCCTGCACATAGTCGATCACCTTGGGGCTAAGCTGACGCCCGTGATTGACCAGCATGGCATAGGCGTTGACCATATGCTCGACCGTGGTCTCGCCCGCGCCCAGCGCGAAGGACAGATAGGGCTGATAGTCGCCGATCCCCATAGCCTTGATCGTCCTGACCACTCGCTCCATGCCCGTCTGCGACGCGGCGCGCACGGTCATCAGGTTGCGCGACTGCTCGACGCCCCAGCGCATCGTCTGCGGCCCTGCCGCCGCGCCGGAGAAATTCTTGAAGCATTTTTGCCCCAGCCGTCCGCCCTGATAAACGCAAAAAGGGCCATCGACGATGATCGAGGCAGGGGTCATGCCATTGTCGAGCGCTGCGGCATAGACGAACGGTTTGATGGTCGATCCGGGTTGGCGCAACGCCTGCGTCGCGCGATTGTAGGAGGAGAGCCGCGCGTCGAAACCGCCCTGCATCGCGTGGACGCGGCCCGCATGCGTATCTTCGATCATCATGCCGCCGGACACTTCGGGCACGTTGCGCAAGGCCCAACTCTCCCCGTTCTGCGCGACGGCGATCAGGTCGCCCGGCTTGAGCGCGGTGAAGGCGGGGACCCCCATCCGGCGATAGCCCAGTTGCGCGGCGGCGGCTGGCAGGGTGCCGGTGCCGCCGCCGGAGAAACCGATCTGCGCTTCGCTGCCCTGCTTGTCGATGACGACCGCGATCTTCCATCCGGCATAGTCTATGCCGACGAAACGTGCCGCGAGTTCGCGCTGCCAGCCATGCGTGACATCGATCGTGCCGACCGGTCCCGACCAGCCATGGCCGGCGTCGTAGCGCAACAGCCCGGCGCGTAGCGAATCGGTGACCTGCTGCTGCATCATGCTGTCGAACGGGGTTCGCACCCACAGGCCGCCGGCATAGATGCTGTTGGGTCCGTCCTGCGCCTTTTCGCCGAATTTCGCGATCAGGCGGCGGCGCACTTCCTCGATATAATAGCCGCCGGCATTGCCGAAGGGCGAACCATGGGCGGCAACGGTGCCGAGCGGCGCGGCCCGCGCCGCGTCCCGTTGCGCAAGGGTGATGAAACCATTTTGCTGCATCTCACCCAGTGCCCAGTTACGGCGATCGAGCGCGCGCTCCAGCCCGCGCGGGCTTTCGGGACGGTAATTGGCCGGGCCTTTGGGCAGGATCGCGAGATAGGCCATTTCAGGCAATGTCAGGTCGGCGACGTCCTTGTCGAAATAGGCGCGCGACGCCGCCTGCACACCATAGGCGTTCCGGCCCAGAAATATCTGGTTGAGATAGAGTTCGATGATCTGCTGTTTCGACAACACATTTTCGATGCGATAGGCAAGGATCATCTCCTTCACCTTGCGCGTCGGCGAATATTCGTCGCCGATCAGCAGATTCTTGGCGACCTGCTGCGTGATGGTCGATCCGCCATGCGCGCGCACGCCCGATCCGAACTTGCGCACATAATCGAACACGGCGCCCGCGACGCCGGTGAAGTCGACGCCATGATGTTCGAAAAAGCTTTTGTCCTCCGCCGACAGATAGGCGCGGATCAGCAAGGGCGGATAATCGGCATATTGCAATTGGACGCGCCGTTCGCGCGCATAGCTGTGGATCGGCTGGCCATCGACGTCGCGCACGATGGTCGGCAGTGGCGGTTCATAGGCGAGCAGCGTGCTCGCGTCGGGCAGACCGCGCGCGAAGACGAACCAGAAGGCGAACAGGCCAAGCAGGAACAGGCCCAGCGCATAGCTGGCGCGGCGCACCCATCGGCGCGCCCAAAGCCCGGACCCGCCTTCGCCCCCGGACCGGCGCAAGCGATAGGCGAAGCCCTTTTTCTGCGGTTCTGTCGGCATAGCCTCGTCCATCGTGGAAGAGGCTCTAGGCAAATTGGCGCGCTATGGCCAGTGGGGATCGCTCAACCTGTGCCTTCCTGAGAGGGTTTCAGTTTGCCGCGATCGCCAGCTTGCGCGCGAAATGCACCTCGATCGCCCTGGCGACGCCGCTGGCGATCTTCTGCCGCCCGGCCCTGGAGGCAAGCAGGGCTTCGTCGGTGGCATTGCTGATATAGCCGGTCTCGAACAGCACCGATGGCGTGTCCGGCGCCTTGAGCACCATCAGCGACGCGAAACGATGATAACCGGTGCGGAAATTGACGTAAGGCGCGGCCTCGCGCTGCAGCAGCCGCGCGAAATTGGCGGATACGTTCATCGTCTCGCGCTGGGTCAGGTCGATCAGGATCGACGAGACGTCGCCATTCTCGCTGCCCAGATTGATGCCGTTGATGATGTCCGCCTTATTCTCCCGCGCCGCCAGGCGCGCGGCTTCGCGATCCGACGCAGTTTCGGACAGGGTATAGACGGTCGCGCCATGCGCGTCGGCATTTTCGGCCGAATCCGCGTGGATCGAGATGAACAGGTCGGCACTCATGCGGCGCGCGATGCCATAGCGTTCCTGTAGCACGAGGAAGCGGTCGTCGTCGCGGGTCAGCGCCACGCGCACCCGGCCCGACTTGACCAGTTCGTCGCGGATCGCCTGCGCGATCGCCAGCGTCACATCCTTTTCGCGCAGGCCGCTTTCCCTGTTGATCGCGCCCGGATCATGACCGCCATGTCCTGGGTCGATCACGACAAGCGGGCGCGCCGAATCGCGCGGCCCCGCCACGCGCGGCAGTGCGACGGCGGCGGAGGCCGAAGGGATGGGCACAGTGATGCTGTGCGTGCGGCGCGGTGGCCGCGCGCTGTTGGCTACCGGTGCCAGCGGATCGTCGTCACGCCCTTCGCCCGGCACGTCGAACCGGCTGCGCCCCCGGCCGACGGCGGCGCGAAATCCCGCGCTGTCGACGTCCCGGATCGACAGGGTGAGCGACTTGCCGTCCTGCGCAAAGTGCGCGCTCTGGACGATGGCGGGTTCGGCGAGATCGAAGACGACGCGCGCGGTGGTGTCGCTATATTGGCCCTGACGGATCGAGGCGACGCGGCCCGAAGCCGTTCCCCCGCGCCCGGCGCGCGCGCCATTGATGTCGAGCGCGATGCGCTGCGGGCCGTCGAGCATGAAGGCCGACGCGCCGTCCACGCGATCGTCGAACCGCAGCGTCACCTGATCGCCCTGCACGTCGATCGCCGAAATGCCGCCCGCCTGAACGGGTGCGGCGGCGAACAAGGCTGCGCAAAGGGCAAGTCCGGTGACCATGCACGCCATGTGCCGTGCGCGGGCATCGGCCGTCCAGCCGAATTTCATCTGCGGTGCTCTTTCCTCTTCGCGTCCCCACGCTGAAGACCGGATTAGGCATCACCCCTTTGGACAGGGTAAAAAGGCAGAGTTAACGCCATTTTCAGCATGATCGCCGGCAAGCGCTGAGCGGCGCACGGCCCGAAATGTCGCGGAAACTCGCGAGCCAAAAAAAACCGGGGTGCCGTTGCCCCGTCGCCCATTGGCTGCTACCCCTGCATTGTCCCGTGAAGTCCGCATGTCTGCGGCAGACGCTCGGGCATCTACGCATCGCCTTCAAATCCTGTGTTGTGAGCGGGTCGGGGCGATCGAACAGGTTGACGCTGCATGAGGCATTTTTCCACGTTTCCCAAGGACCGGTCTCCGGGCGCCTGGGCGTGGACGGCCAATGCCCGGCCCGGCGATGTCGCCGGCCCTGCCCCTGCAGCAGACGCGCAACACACCCAATCCACCCGGACGCGCGCACAGCGGCCGCCATTTCTGGCGCGCAGGCTGCGCACGTCCCCTAGCTATCGCGTGGCCGCCAGGCCCTTGGGCCGGAGCCGCCACGCCCGGAGTATATTGAATGACAATGCGTATGCTGATCGATGCGCGCCACCGGGAAGAGACCCGTGTCGCCGTCGTCAAGGGAAACCGGATCGAGGAATTTGACTTCGAGTCCGCCGAGCACAAGCAGCTCAAGGGGAATATCTATCTTGCCAAGGTGACGCGGGTCGAACCGTCGCTGCAGGCCGCGTTTGTCGACTATGGCGGCAATCGCCACGGCTTCCTTGCCTTTTCGGAAATCCATCCCGACTATTATCAGATCCCCAAGGAGGATCGTGAGGCCCTGCTGCGCGAAGAGCGTGAGCATGCCGCCGAGGAAGCCGCGCTGCGCGCCGACGAGGATGACGACGATCTGCATGGCCCCCTTGGCGATGCGGGCGACTATGAGGATATGGCTCCGCCCGCCGCGCATCATGACGATGACGAGGACGGCCATGACGAAGGGCATGCGCTTTCCGGCGACGAAGAGCAGGCCGAAGGCGGCGAGGAGGGCGCGAAGTCCGCGCCGCGCCGTGGCAAGGGCGACGATGCTGCCGAGGAGTTGCGCCGCAAGCGCATGGCGCTGCGCCGCCGCTACAAGATACAGGACGTCATCCGCCGCCGTCAGGTGCTGCTGG
>CAXUEQ010000090.1:0-10519 GCA_964250175.1 uncultured Sphingobium sp.
GGTGTGCAGCGCGCCGATCGAGAGGCCGCCGGTATCGTCGATGAAGAGCGGCAGTTCCTGCAATTCGCGGGCGGCGCGCGACAGGTTCTGGAAATCGGCATGGCTGATCTTGCCCATGCGCAATGCCTCGCCGCTGATGCCCGACTGTTCGGCCAGCACACGGGTGGCGAGCTGATCGGCCGACATTTCAAGCGAAAAGAAGGCGGTTCGCGCGCCCATATTCTTTTCCGGCGGGATACCGTCGGCCTGGTCGCGCAGAAAGCGCGATGCGCAATTATAGGCGATGTTGGTGGCGAGCGACGTCTTGCCCATGCCCGGACGGCCGGCCAGGATCATCAAGTCCGAATTGTGCAGGCCGCCGATCTTTTCGTTCAGCGAAGTGATCCCGGTGGTGATACCCGACAGATGGCCGCCGCTGTTGAGCGCGCGCTCGGCCTGTCGCACCGCAGCCGTCGATGCGGCGAGAAAGCTCTTGACCGACCCGGTCTCACCCTCCCCCTCGGATACGCGATACAGCGCGACTTCGGCCGCCTCTATCTGCGATCGGGGATCGACATCTTCGCTCGTATCCAAAGCATTTTCAACCAGTTCGCGGCCGACGCCGACAAGTTCTCTCAACAAGGCCAAGTCGTAAATCTGTGTCGCGAAATCGCGCGCGCCGATCAGCGCGGCGCCATTGCCGGTCAATTGCGCCAGATAGGCCGCACCGCCCAGTTCCTTGAGCGCCGGGTCCTGCTCGACCAGCGGCTTCAGCGTCACCGGATTGGCGACCATGTTCCGCTCCAGCAGCTTCATCACCGCGTCGTAGATACGCCCGTGCAGCGGCTCGAAGAAATGCTCCGCGCGCAGCTTCATCTGCACGTCCTCGGCGATTCGGTTGTCGATCATCAGTGCGCCCAGCAACGCAGCCTCCGCCTCCACATTGCGCGGCAGTTCCTGTGCGCCCTGTTCGGCGGGCATCAATTTCATCATCGGTTCGGCCATGGCGCCATAATCCTCGCTTCGCAGCGACGACGCAAGCGCGAAGGGAAGGCGATCGCCGGGCCTGTGGACAAGTCTGTGGATCGATCCGGGACGAAATATTCATATCCGGGTGCTTGCCCCGGCGCGGCCACCGGCCCCTTGATCTTTCTCCCCGCGCACCGCAGGGACGGTGACGCATCATGGCCGACCCGCGCATCATAGACATCGAACTCGATCAAAAGACGATCCTCTGGCGCAATGCCGATGTCGAGCAGGAGCGGCGGATCGCGATCTTCGACCTGCTCGAGGATAATCATTTCATCCCCCAGCGCCCGCAACCCGACGGCTATGCCGGTCCCTACAAGGTGCGGCTGGGGGTGGAGGAAGGGCGGCTGGTGATCGGCATCGGGCGCGAGGATGGCACGCCGCTCGAAACCATCATCCTGGGCCTTGCCCGCTTCCGCCGGCCGATCCGCGAATATTTCGCGATCTGCGACAGCTATTATCAGGCGATCCGAAGCGCGACCGCGCAGCAGATCGAGACGATCGACATGGCGCGGCGCGGCATCCACAATGATGCGGCGGACATATTGCGCGAGCGGCTGGACGGGAAAATCACGGTTGATTTCGACACCGCGCGTCGGCTCTTCACCCTGTTATGCGTTCTTCATATCAAGGGATGAAGGGTCTGCGCACTTCTTCATGGCGCGGCAATCTGACGCGTATCGCATTACTGTTCGCGTTGCTTTTCGCCGGTTTCAACGCCTTGCGTGTTTATGCCGAACAGTGGTCGCCGTCGCGCACCCGCTATCCGGTGCAGGGGATCGCCGTCGATTCGGGCATGGGCGCGATCGACTGGCGCACCATCCGCGCCCGCCATGCCGCATTCGCCTATGTCCGCGCGTCGAGCGGCGGGCGTAGTCGCGACGCCGCCTTCGCCGCCAACTGGGCCGGCGCGCGCGCAGCCGGTCTGCGCTATGGCGCGACCCATGATTACAGCCTGTGCGCCAAGGCATCCGACCAGGCGACCCTGTTCATGACGACGGTGCCGCGCGACGCCGCCGCGCTGCCACCGGTGGTCCGCTTGCGTTTCGATCCCGCATGCGCCGGGCGGCCGGCGCGCGACGCCTTATTGTCCGAACTGAACACTTTCCTCGTCCTCATCGAAACGCATAGCGGCAAGACGGCGCTGGTGCGGGTGTCGAGAGATTTCGACGCCGCTTATGATCTTGGTCCGGGCATCAACCGGACATTGTGGCTGGACGGTAATTTCTTCGCGCCGCATTATGCCAACCGGCCCTGGGTATTGTGGACCGCGTCGGACATGCGCCGTCTTGACGGGGTGGATGCGGCGGTGGAATGGGTGGTCGCAGCCCCATGACCGACAGTCTTTCCGCCTCCCCCGCCATCGCCGCCCTGGCGCAGGCCGCCCGCGCCGCCCGCGCCCACGCCTATGCGCCCTATAGCCGCTTTGCCGTCGGCGCGGCGGTGCGGCTGACCGACGGCACGATCATCAGCGGCAGCAATTTCGAAAATGCCAGCTATGGCCTCTCACTATGCGCCGAAACGGTGGCGCTCGCCTCGGTCAACGCCGCCGGGCGACTGGCCGATGTGGAAGCGATCGCGGTGACCGGCGCGGCGATCGACGCGCCCATCGATGCGCCCATCGATACAGGGGACAGCACCGCCATTGTCTCGCCCTGCGGCCGCTGCCGCCAGGTCATCAACGAAGCCGAGCAGAGGGCCGGACGGGCGATCGCCATCTATTGCGTCGCGCCGGCCGGAGACGCGCTGGTCGAACATCGCATCGCCAATCTTCTTCCTCACGCCTTCGGCCCCGCCGATCTCGGTATCGGGCCAACTCCCGCCCCAGACTTACCCAAGGACGCCTGATGGCCATATTATCCGATAAATGGATTCGCACCCAGGCGCAGGAAAAAGGGATGATCGAACCCTTTGTGGAGGCGCAGAAGCGCGACGGCTGCGTCAGCTATGGCCTCTCCTCCTACGGCTATGATGCGCGCGTCTCCGACGAGTTCAAGATTTTTACCAACGTGAACAGCACGATCGTCGATCCGAAGAATTTCGACGGCGACAGCCTGGTCGACCGCAAGACCGACTGCTGCATCATCCCGCCCAACAGTTTCGCGCTTGCCCGCACGGTCGAATATTTCCGCATTCCGCGCGACGTGCTGGTGATCTGCCTGGGTAAATCCACCTATGCGCGATGCGGCATCATCGTGAATGTGACGCCGCTGGAACCGGGCTGGGAAGGCCATGTCACGCTGGAATTTTCCAACACGACGCCGCTGCCCGCCAAGATCTATGCCAATGAAGGCGCATGCCAGTTCCTGTTTCTTCAGGGCAACGAACCCTGTGAAACCAGCTATGCCGACCGCGCCGGCAAATATATGGGACAGAAAGGCGTGACGCTTCCCCGGCTTTGAGCTAAGGCGGCGTCGAGGGGTGGACAACCGGCATGGCCGGACAACAAGCGGATCGATCCCCAGCCATTTCCATGTTCAACCTGTTGAAACGCAAGACGGCGCAGCGTGCCCCGGCTCACAGTCCATCGGTCGGCGAGGATCGGCGTGTCTATGCCATTGGCGATATCCACGGCCGCGCCGACCTGTTCGACGATCTGCTGCTGCGGATCGAGCGCGACGCGGCGAATCGGGAGCCGGTGCCGACCCAGCTTATCCTGCTGGGCGACCTGATAGACCGCGGACCGCATTCGGCGCAGGTCGTCGCCCGTGCGATCAAATTGTCCGAAGGTGGCATGCCGATCCGCATGCTCAAGGGCAATCATGAGGAAGTCTTCATCCTGGCGGCGAGGGGTGACCTGAAGGCGACGCGCTTCTTCTGCCGGATCGGCGGGCATGAAACGATCCTCAGCTATGGCCTGTCCCAGACGGATTATGCCGCGATGGATTTCGTGGATCTGGCCCAGTGGATGCTCAACAATATTCCCCGTTCGCACGTCGATTTCCTCGACGGGTTCGAGGATATGGTGGAAATCGGTGATTATCTGTTCGTCCATGCCGGCATTCGCCCCGATGTGCCGCTGGACCAGCAGAAGGCGACCGATCTGCGCTGGATTCGCGAGGAGTTTCTGTCCTCCCATGCCGATCTGGGGAAGCTGGTCGTTCATGGCCATACCATTACCGAGGATGTGGACGAACGAACGAACCGGATCGGTATCGACACCGGCGCCTATCATAGCGGACGGCTGACCGCGATCGGGCTGGAGGGCATGGACCGCTGGTATCTTTCGACCTTGGATTGAGCTTCTTCCGTTTGCTCGGAATAGGGATTGGCGCTTGCCAATTTATGCTGCACCGCACTAAAATGATCTGCCGGGCTTGCGGGCAAAGTATCGGGACTTCGCAAGGATTTGCGGAATGATATCGGCGCTATAGCGATCGGCATAATGCCGACGACATGCGCGGAAAACGGGGAAAAGCGACGATATGACGCAGAAGATTCGCAAGGCTGTATTTCCGGTGGCGGGGCTTGGCACCCGCTTCCTGCCCGCGACCAAGGCCGTGCCGAAGGAATTGCTGCCGATCGTCGACCGGCCGCTGATCCAATATGCGGTGGACGAAGCGCTGGCGGCGGGGATCGAAACGATGATCTTCGTCACCGGCCGGGGCAAAGGCGCGATCGAGGATCATTTCGACCTGGCGTTCGAGCTGGAGACGACCCAGCACGCGCGCGGCAAGGATATGTCGGCGCTGGCCGGCACGCGGCTGACGCCGGGCAACGCCATCTTCGTGCGCCAGCAGGAGCCGCTGGGCCTGGGCCATGCCATCTGGTGCGCGCGCGACATCATCGGCGAGGAACCCTTCGCCATTCTTTTGCCCGACGAATTCATGCACGGCAGCCCCGGCTGCATGACGCAGATGGTCGAGGCCTATCACAAGGTCGGCGGCAATCTGGTCTGCGCGCTCGAAGTGCCGATCGATCAGACGCCGAGCTATGGCGTGATCGATCCGGGCAAGCGCGACGGCGCGCTGACCGAGGTCAAGGGCCTGGTCGAAAAGCCCGCGCCCGGCACCGCCCCTTCCAACCTCATCCTGCCCGGCCGCTATATCCTGCAGCCGGAGGTCATGACGATATTGGCAACCCAGGGAAAGGGCGCGGGCGGCGAGATTCAGTTGACCGACGCGATGGCCGCGATGATCGGCGCCCAGCCCTTCCACGGCGTCACCTTCTCCGGCGAACGTTTCGACTGCGGGTCGAAGGCAGGCTATATCGAAGCCAATTTCGCGCTCGCGCTGGAACGCGACGATATCGGCGCGCATATTCGCCAGTTCGCAACGGAATTGCTGGCTAAAAGGTAATAAGCCCTAGCCAATCCTCCCCTGCAAGGGGAGGAATATATT
This sequence comes from uncultured Sphingobium sp., assembly GCA_964250175.1. GTDB lineage: Bacteria > Pseudomonadota > Alphaproteobacteria > Sphingomonadales > Sphingomonadaceae > Sphingobium. The sequence continues at coordinate 5,349 of CAXUEQ010000090.1, forward strand.
TCTGTTTACCCAGCCTCAAAAAAACAAAAAGGCCGGCGATCCCCCCAGATCGCCGGCCTCGCGACCCTTTCGGGTCTGACGTCACGGATGCGCTGCGTCAGGCGACGCGCGTTTCCAGTTCCGTTTCTTCTTCCGGGTCGCGCAGCACATAGCCGCGGCCCCAGACGGTCTCGATATAATTGTCGCCGCTGCAGGCCAGAGCGAGCTTCTTGCGCAGCTTGCAGATGAAGACGTCGATGATTTTGAGTTCGGGTTCGTCCATGCCGCCATAAAGATGGTTCAGGAACATTTCCTTGGTCAGTGTCGTGCCCTTGCGAAGCGAAAGCAGCTCCAGCATCGCATATTCCTTGCCGGTCAGGTGAACGCGGTTGCCATCCACTTCGACCGTCTTGGCGTCCAGGTTGACTGCCAGCTTGCCGGTGCGGATGACCGACTGGCTATGCCCTTTGGACCGGCGCACCACGGCATGGATACGCGCGACCAGTTCGTCGCGATGGAAGGGCTTCGTGACATAATCGTCGGCACCGAAGCCGAACGAGCGCACCTTGCTATCCATCTCCGCAACGCCCGACAGGATCAGCACCGGCGTCTGCACCTTGGCCGCGCGCAGCTTCTTCAGCACGTCGTAACCGTGCATGTCGGGCAGGTTCAGGTCCAGGCAGATGATGTCGTAATCATACAGCTTCCCCAGATCCAGGCCTTCCTCGCCCAGATCGGTCGTGTAGACATTGAAGCCTTCGGTCGTGAGCATCAACTCGATGGCCTTGGCCGTCGTCGGCTCGTCTTCGATCAGCAGCACCCGCATTATGCAGCCCCTTGTTCGCCTTGCGCACCGGCAAAGGTAACGCCCGATTGCCCCGCCCGGCTTCCCCAGAGGAACGGGCTGGCAATAACTATTAACCAAACCATGTCTGAACGCAAAAGGTTAATTTTTCGCTAACCCGCAGAAATCCACGAGTCGCCAAATATGAGTCCGTTTATAACGGGTTGAGGCATATGAGATTCTCACCAGTCAATATCGTTCCGGTAACGAAAATATCCTTAACAGGTGAGCCGCTCGACGATGAAGGCGAGCAAAGCCTCGACCCGCGCCGGGCGCAGGCGGGAAGGGGGTGTCACGAGGTGGAGGCCAAGACCCTGCGGCATCCAGTCGGGCAGGATCGCCTCGACGGCGCCCTCGGCCAGCGCCTCGCCGACGATGAAGTCGGGCAGGCGGGCGATGCCGAGCCCGGCTTTCAGCATCGGCAGCATCGCGTCACCGCTGTTGGTGATCATGCGCGCATGCGGCTGCACCGCGACGGTCTGTCCGCCCGGCCCGGCGAAACGCCATATGTCCGGGCTGGTCTGTACATTGGCATAATTCAGGCAGTCATGCGCGCCCAGGTCGGACGGATGGGCCGGACGGCCGCGACGATCGAGATAGTCCGGCGAGGCGACCATATGGGTGCGAATATCCCCCAGCCGCCGCGCCCGCAGGCTGCTGTCAGGCATGGTGGCGATGCGCAACGTCGCATCCATGCCCATTTCCACGATGTCGACCAACGCATCGGACAGTTGCAGGTCGACGACGATCCCCGGATGCGCCGTCAGGAACTCGGCCACAACCGGCGCGACGCGCTTCAATCCGAATGTCATCGGTGCGCCCAGACGGATGATGCCGGCCAGTTCGGCTATCTCGTCCTGCGCCGCTTCCTCTGCCGCGATCCCTTCCCCCATGATGCGCGCGGCATGATCGGCCAGCCGCCGTCCACTTTCGGTCAGCGCCAGCCGGCGACTGGTGCGGCTGAACAGGCTGGTATCGAGATGCTGCTCCAGTCGGGTGATCGCCTTCGACACCGTGGCTTTGGAGACGGACAGCGCCTTGGCCGCGTCCGTGAAGGACCGATGCTCCACCACTGCGGCGAACATCGCCCAGGCTTCGAAATCTGGTAGGCGCATAGGAAACAATCCGTTTCAATCTTGCCGATTTTCGAAACGATCCTGACGGCTATATTGGGGGAAATCAAGTTTGAAAGGCTCGCGATATGACCGATACGCTCACGCTCGCCACAGTCGAACGCCGTCCCTTCGCGTCGATCGGCCAGGCCGATCATGGCTGGCTGAAGGCGCGCCACCATTTCTCCTTCGCCGATTATTACGATCCCGCGCGCATGGGCTGGGGCAATATCCGGGTATGGAATGACGACGCGGTCGCCGCGCATAACGGCTTCCCGCCCCACCCCCATCGCGACATGGAGATCATCACCTATGTCCGCGCCGGCGCGATCACGCACAAGGACAGCATGGGCAATGAGGGCCGCACCGGCGCGGGCGACGTTCAGGTGATGAGCGCGGGCACCGGCGTGCGCCATGCCGAATATAATCTGGAGGATGAGACGACCACCCTCTTCCAAATCTGGGTCCTCCCGCGCGAAGCCGGCGGCGCCCCCAGTTGGGGAGCCAAGCCCTTCCCGCAGGACGACCGGTCCGGGCAGTTCGCGGTTCTGGCCAGCGGCTACGATGCCGACGTCGAGGCGTTGCGCATCCGCGCCAATGCCCGCTTGCTGGGCGCGACGATCAAGGCCGGCGAAACGCTGACGCACGCGCTGGGCGAAGGGCGCTTCGCCTATCTGGTCCCGGCGACGGGCCGGATCGAAATCAATGGCCGCTTGTTCGAAGCCCGCGACGGTGCCGCCATCTCCGCTCCACAGGGTCCGGGCGCGATCCTCATCACTGCGCTGGACGATGCCGAAATCGTTCTGGTCGACAGCGAATAGCTTTACCCCCCGTCGCCCGCGCCCTCTCCCCCCTCGGCGCGGGCGGCACCCCACTGCACACTGACTGCAAAGGAGCCGCATCATGGCAAAAGTCCTCGTCCTCTATTATTCCACTTATGGTCATATCGAAGCCATGGCGAACGCCGTTGCCGAGGGTGCGCGCGAAACCGGCGCCACCGTCGACATCAAGCGCGTTCCCGAAACCGTGCCTGAAGACATCGCCCGCGCCGGGCATTTCAAGCTCGATCAGGCCGCGCCGGTCGCGACCGTGGCCGAACTCGAACACTATGACGCGATCATCGTCGGCACCGGCACACGCTTTGGCCGTATTTCCAGCCAGTTGGCGGCCTTCCTCGATCAGGCCGGCGGCCTGTGGGCGCGCGGTGCGCTCAATGGCAAGATCGGCGGGGCGTTCGCTTCGAGCGCGACCCAGCATGGCGGCCAGGAAACCACGCTCTTCTCGATCATCACCAACCTGCTGCATTTCGGCATGACGATCGTCGGTCTCGACTATGGCCATGCCGGCCAGATGGGCCATGATGAAGTCGTCGGCGGCGCGCCCTATGGCGCGACCACGATCGCGGGCGGCGACGGCAGCCGCCAGCCCAGCGCGCTCGATCTGGCTGGTGCCCGCTATCAGGGCCGCCGCGTCGCCGAAGTCGCCTTGAAGGTGCACGGCTGAACCGCATCGATAACGTCTGACGAAAAGAGCCTCACGGGTCGCACCACATCCTCGCCAGGATGAGGCTCATATTATCGAAATGGGGCTGACGCCCCATTTCTTTTGCCTATGGCTGGGCGAGGAACAGCCGCGCGCTCCAGCGCCGGCGGCCCCACATACGATAAAGCGCATAAGGGATCGCCAGACCCAGCAGAAACAGCAGGGGCCTGGGCAGGTCGGGCGCGAGATAATGGATGACCGGCACATGGACATACATGATGACCAGCGCCCCCCGCCCCAGCGCACGCAATAGCGCCGCACCGGGCGGGTGAAGGCTGGCGATGCGAAAGATCAGCGCGGATGTCGCCAGCGCTCCGGCGAGCGATAATATAGGCCAGCCATAATCGCCCGCCTTCATGTTGACCGGCGGAAACCAGAACAGCCCGGCCAGCGACAGTGGCACGATCAGCCAGACCAGCCGCTTCTTCCACCCGATCGCGCGCCCTGCCGCCCCCGCCCATAGCAGGAACAGCGCCATCGGCATCGACAGCAATCCCCATGGCGACAGGTCGGTGATCGCCCCCATGCCGACCCCCGCGCCGAGGCTGGTCAGCGCGATCGCGATCCATGCCGGTGCCAGCATGTCCGGCAGGTAGCGCGCGATCGCGTTGAATGCGATACGCGCGCCGAGCAGGCAGGGCACGAACCAGAAGACCGTGAACGGTCCCTTCAATGCCGATCCGCCCATCAGCACCGGCCACAGGTCCTGCGGCCAGTGCGAAAAGATCGGCCGATGCCCCCGCATCCCCTCGATCAGATGGTCGCACGCCAGTATCGCGAACAGATAGACCAGATAGGTCAGCCCCTGCGCTACGATCTGCCGCCGCGCGAACCGCCAGGCCGGATGTGGCCGGAACAGATAGCCCGACAGCAGAAAGAAAAGCGGCATGTGGAAACTGTAGAGTGCGTCGCGCAACGCCCCGTGCGTCCATACATGTCCGGCGACCACCGCGACGATGCCGATGCCGCGCGCGCTATCGATCCATGCGAAACGGTCATGGTCCTGCGCCGCCCCGGTCGTCAAATTCCCCGCCATGACCCAGGCCTACAGTCGTGCGCCGCACCGTCAATGGTAACGTCGGCACGGTAGTGACGTTTACGCGGAGCCGCCATCGTGGCATGGCCCCGCGATGTTGAAAGACCATGTCCTGTTCCTCGATGGCGAAGCGATCATCATCGACAAGCCCTCCGGCCTGCCGGTCGATCCGCCGCGCGACGGCAGCCTCAGCCTCGAAAATCATCTGGAGTCGCTGACATTCGGCTTTCAGCGCTGGCCGCTCGCGGTTCACCGGCTGGACCGCGATACCAGCGGCTGCCTGCTCCTCGCGCGCAATCCCAAGGCGCACAAGCGCTTCACCGGCGCGTTCGAGGCAGGCCAGGTGCGCAAAATCTATGTCGCCGTGGTCGAAGGCATCCCCGCGGAGACCAGCGGCACGATCGACCTGCCGATCAGCAAGATCAGCAGCGCCGAAGAAGGCTGGCGCATGGTTCCCGATGCGCGCGGCAAGGCGTCGATCACCCATTGGACCAGGCTGGCCGAACATGCGGGACAATCCCTGATCGCGTTCCAGCCCAAGACCGGGCGCACCCACCAGATTCGCGTCCACACGCTGCACGGCCTTGGCTTCGGCATCGTCGGCGATGCAGTCTATGGCGCGAATGCGGGACAGGATGACCGCCCGATGCTGCTGCAC
>CAXUEQ010000091.1:0-1992 GCA_964250175.1 uncultured Sphingobium sp.
ATCCGCACCGCTTCCTCTGGCGTGGTCAGCCCTTCGCGAACCAGCGCGCGCGCCGCCGCGCCAAGGTTGGGCAATTTCGCGAATGCGTGTTTGGCGATCGCGTCTTCATCGGCATCGGTATTGATGAGGCGGCGGATGGTATCGTCGATGCGGACTGCTTCGAATACGCCGACCCGACCCTTGAATCCTGTATTGCCGCAGGCAGCACATCCGCCAGGTTCGTAAATGACGGCACCTTCATCGACGTCGAGCAGTTTCGCCACCGCTGCATCCGCCGGCACGGCGCGGCGACATTCCGGGCACAACCGCCGCACGAGACGCTGCGCAATCACGGCGCGGAGCGTCGAGGCAAGCAGGAACGGCTCGACCTTCATGTCGCGCATCCGCGTGATCGCGCCCGCCGCATCGTTGGTGTGGACGGTCGAGAGCACCAGATGGCCGGTGAGCGACGCCTGCACGGCGATCTCCGCCGTCTCGCGGTCGCGGATTTCGCCGATCATCACGACATCGGGGTCCTGGCGCAGGATCGCGCGCAGCCCGGCGGCGAAGGTCATGCCGACCTTCGTGTTCACCTGCGTCTGCCCGACACCGTCGATTGCATATTCGACCGGATCCTCGACCGTCAGGATATTGCGGCTGCCGTCGTTCAACTGGCGCAGACCCGCGTAAAGGCTGGTAGTCTTGCCCGATCCGGTCGGCCCGGTGACGAGGATGATGCCGTTGGGTTCGGCGAGCGCCTCGCGGAAGATGCGGTCGGCATTACCGGTCATCCCCAGCACGTCGAGCGACAGGCCCGCATTCTCCTTGTCCAGGATGCGCAGCACCACCCGCTCGCCCGCGCGGCTGGGCAAAGTCGAGACGCGGACGTCGAGCATCTTGCCGCCAAGCGTAAGCCCGATGCGGCCGTCCTGCGGCACGCGCCGTTCGGCGATGTCGAGCCGTGCCATGACCTTGACGCGGCTGACCACCACCGGGGCGACATGGGCGGGCATGCGCAGCGTTTCGCGCAGTACGCCGTCGATCCGCATACGTACGACGAGGCCGGTTTCATAAGGCTCGATATGGATGTCGCTGACGCCCTGCCGCGCGGCTTCGGCGATGATGCCGTTGATGAGGCGGATCGCGGGCGCATCGTCGGCGCTGTCGAGCAGATCGTCGGCGGTGGGCAGGTCGGTGGCGAGCAGGTCAAGCTCGTCCGCGTCCACCGCCATGCTGCCCGCCATCGCGGCGGCGCTGCCGTCCATCGCATAGTGATCCGATAGATGCCTGTCGAACTGGGGAGCGTCGACGAACCGAATGTCGAAGCTCTGCGCGAGATGGCGGCGCACTTCGAGCAGGATGCGCGGATCGCCGCCCTCCCGCATGGCGACGGCAAGGCGCTGGCCCGGTTCGCCGCCGAGCAGCACGACGCCATATTTGCGCGCGAAAAGATAGGGGATGTCGACCAGGCGCGGGGGGATGTGCGGGGTGATGACAAAGGGGGATTCGGGTGCGGCGCGTGGTTCGATTTCATGGCCGTGGGCGATGGTCATGATAAAATCCTCCCCTGCAAGGGGAGGTGGCAGGACGCAGGCCTGACGGAGGGGTATCGCCCTCTCGATAGGGTGTCACCCCTCCACCCCCGCTTCGCGGCGGTCCCCCTCCCCTTACAGGGTAGGATTTGAACAGCCATCCTCACTTCCGCTTGCCGCCCGGTTCGATCGCGACCGGGCGCACCACGCTGGTCGAGCTTTTCACTTCCGGGGCGACGACGACCGGGGCTTGTGCGGGCAGCGCGCCCGCCGGCACCACCACATCGCCCGGCTGCGGCGCGACCGGCGGAGTGCCGCCCATATAGTCGCGGACCAGCGCGTCGATCGCCGGTTCGCTGTCAGGGTCGCGCGCGGCCTGCATGTCGCGGACATAGCCATAGCGCTGCGCGGTCAGGCGCTGGGCATCCTCGCGGCTGCGCAGGATGGTGCGCAACTCCGCCATCGCCGAGCGATCATCGGC
>CAXUEQ010000091.1:2002-9681 GCA_964250175.1 uncultured Sphingobium sp.
GGATGGTCGGGCGGATGAAGACCATCAGGTTGGTCTTGCTGCGGCTGCGGCTGCGCGACTTGAACAGTTCGCCGAGGCCCGGAATGTCGCTGAGCAGCGGGATGCGCTCGATCGTCTTGCGCTCCTGATCGTCGAGCAGGCCGCCGAGCGCCAATATCTCGCCATCGTCCACCGTCACGGTGGTCTCGATCTCGCGCTTGTTAATGATGAGGTCGCTGCTGGAGGTGGAGACCGGGCCGGCGACGCTGCTGACTTCCTGCCGCAGGAACAGCTTGATCGACCCGCCCGAGTTTATCTGCGGCTTCACGTCGAGCTGGATGCCGACATTCTGGCGCTGGACGGTGCGGAACCGGTTGTCGAAATTCTGGCTGAGCGCCTCGCCGGTGGTGACCGGCACTTCCTGCCCGACCAGGATCGACGCCTTCTGATTGTCCAGCGTCATGATCGACGGGGTGGAGAGCAGGTTGCTGTCGGTGTCGGATTTTACCGCGTTGATGATCGCGCCGAAGATGCCGTTCTTGCCGATCTGCCCGCCCAGCCCGGCGATGCCGCCGGTCGCGGCGGTCAGCGAGCCGATCGCCGCTTGTTGCAGGCTGGTGGCGAGGTCGCCGCTTTGCGGCACGGTGGTCGTGGTGGTCGTGCCGTCGGCGGCGACTACCGTGGTCGTCTGGTTGCCCAGTCTGGTCGCGCCATAGGCCCCGGCGAGCGTCAGCAGGTTGGGCGTGGCGTTGCTGTAATTGGTGGCGGCGAAACCGGTGCTGGTGCTGCCCAGCAGGAATTGCACGCCCAGTTTCTTTGCGGCGGCGTCGCTGATCTCGACGATGATCGCCTCGACCAGCACCTGTTCGCGGCGCGTGTCGATCTGGCGGATGGTTTCGCCGAGCATACGCTGCACGTCGCTGTTGGCGGCGACGATGATCGCGTTCGCGCCCTCATAACGGGTGACGACCGCCGGGCCGCGCGTGGATATGCCCGCGCCGGAGGAGGCGCCGGACACGGGCGGCGGGACCGGTGTCGATATCGGCGCGGCGGAGGTTGCGGCCGATACGCCGGCCGTCGACGGTGCGGCGGCGATCGACGTCACCGACTGACCGATCAACTGTTGCAGCACGGGCAACAGCTTTTCGGCGTCGGCATGTTCGAGCCAGTAGACGCGGATCTCGGTGCCGCTCGCCGCCTGCCGGTCGAGATCGCGCGCCATGGCGGCGAGGCGGGCGACGGTCGAAGCGTCGCCGCGGATCGCGATCGCGTTGCTGCTGTCGATCGGCACGACGGTGGCGGCGCGCGCGCCACCCTCGGCGCCCCCTGCCCCTCCGACCAGTGCCTGAAGCGACGTGGCGATTTCCCGCGCGCCGGCATTTTTCAGCATTACCAGATCATTGGCGGCGCTGTCGCGGTCGATGCGCGCGATTACCTGGCGAATACGGCTGATATTGTCGGCATAGTCGGCGACGACGATGCTGTTGCCGGCGCGATTGGCGGTGACCGATCCGTCCTTGCTGACCAGCGGGCGCAGCGTTTCGAGCGCGCTGGCGGAATCGATGGCGCGCAGGCGAAAGACTTCGGTGACGAAGCTGTTGCGACTGGCGGCGCGTCCCACGCCGCCTGGCTGGCTCGCCGCGCCGTCAACTGGCTGGATGCGATAGGCCCCGCCCGGCGCGGGCACGGCGACCAGACCATTGGCGCGCAGCGTGGACAGGAAAATCTCGAAATATTCCGATCGGCTTAGGGGGCGGTCGGTAACGACCGACACCTTGCCCTGCACCCGGCCGTCGATGATGAAAGTGCGGCCGGTGACGCGGGCGGCGTCCTGAATGAAGGCGCGGATATCGGCGTCGCGGACGTTGAGCGTCTGTTGCGCCCGAACCGGAGCGCCAAGCGCGAGCATCAGGGCCGCGCCGAGGAGGAGACTATGTTTCTTCATGGACCTTGCAGCGTAAGCGCGATGGGAACGGTGGATGCGCCGCGCTCCACCAGGAGGGACAGGCGCGCGCCGGGGACCATCTGCCCCTGCACCGCCTGAAGATCGGCAAGCGAGGCGATCGCCCGGCCATTGACCTGGATCATGATGTCGCCGGGCAGGAAGCCGGCGGCCTGATAGGCGGGACCCTTTGCGGTGAGGATCAGGCCGGTGACGCGGCCGCCTTCGTTGCGGGGCGAAAAGCCGATATCGGACTTGAGCGTCATGGGCGTGAGGATGCTGGACGCTGCGGGTTGCTGTGGGCCGCCGTTGGCGATGGGCGGCACGGCGCTTGGCATGCCGCCGGGCTGCGCGACCGGCGCGGTCTGCGACTGGTCGAGGAACAGCGTCTCGTCGGCCCCGCCGCGAGAAATGACGACATGGTCGAACGCGACCGCTTTCAGCGTCACGCCCGGCAGGATTTCGTCGCCGACCGCAAAGCTGCTCTGCACCCCGTCCGGCGTGGCGATGATCGCCGATCCGAGGCCCGAGCCTTCGTTGAGACGTATGCCATAAAGCGTGAGCGCGAGCGACGTGACGACCTGGTTCTGCGCGCCGGGCTGCGCCGTGCGGAAAAAGGGATCGAAGCTGGAGAAGAGCGCAGTGCGCGCGGGTGCGCCTGGGATGATCGGCGACCGGCCGCGCCATTCGCCATAGGCGCCGACCGGGGTCGCGATCGCCCAGACCAGCCGGGCGATCTGGATCATGAGCAGGGCCAGCAGGCCGATCTCGATCAGAGACAGGACGTCCATGCGCGGCAGGCCGAGCGTGCGGCGGCGCGTCCGGCGGTATGGCCGCATCCTGTCAATCGCGCGTCGCATGATCGGCTACGGTCCCCCTTGAAAGCCGCTGCTAGGTAATGGGTCTTACCCTTGGATGACTCTTTTGCGACGCTTTTGTTGCAACGCGCAAGGGGGGGCCGGGGATTGGCGGCAAAGGACAGGTTCGGGAAGTCCGGGAGATTCTGTTGCCCGGCTCTCCCGGAAGCCGCTGGAATCCATTCTGTTGCCCGGTTGGTCCAACCGCGTTCTATTTGTGTAATCTCAGCCGTGAGGCCTTAATTACGCAGCCAGAGCAAGAGCCTCGTTATCGTTGGCACTTGTAGGTTTTGAACAGTTTCACGGCTTACTCGGGCCGGGCAAAAATACCGCCTTTGAACACACGTCGATCCTGGTTCGGCCCCGTCAGCTACTCCCAATGAAGGAGCAAGTGGTGGAGCCGGCGGGTACTGCCCCCGCGTCCGCTGCGTCTATTATACGGCACACTTTATCACCATAGCCGGGCGAACCCGGCAGTTCCCTATATAAGCCATGCGCGATGAATGAAAAGTAAGCCTGGGCACTCGAACATGAAATAGATGGAAAAAAAGCCCCGCCGCTTGGCGGCAGGGCTTTTCTGTATCGGCGGTATCGCCCGAAGGCGGCCCGTCTTACTTGTTCTTGTCGACCGCTGCGGCGGCATTGTCGCCTGCGTCCCGCATGGCGTCGGCCTTGTTATGCAGCGTGTCGGCGGCATTGTCGGCGGCTGCTTCGGTGTTGCTGCTGACATTGTCGGCCTTGTCCGCAATATTGTCCGCGGTGTTGTCAATCTTGTCGGCCTGGTTGTCATAGGCATTCTCGACATTCTCGGCCTGCTTGGACTGGCAGGCGCCAAGGGCGACGAGGCTGACAAGGCCAAGCACTTTGACAAAATTCTTCACGATTTTTTCTCCTATTGCGCCCCCTGGGGCAGACATAAAGCATTCTGGGCGCGCACATGTGCATCAGTGTGCAGCACCCGCCCAATCGCCAACAACCGGCATCCGTCCCGAAGGTTCCACGGCTCGTCGCAAGCGAAATTTTCTACTTTTTCAGCGAATCCCGGATTTCGCGCAGCAGGACGATATCTTCCGGCGGCGGCGCGGGCGCGGCGGCGGCGGCAGGCTTGGGTGCCAGGAACCGGTTCACCGCCTTTATCAGCAGGAAGATGATGAAGGCCAGGATCAGGAAATTGACCAGCACGGTCAGGAACTGGCCCCAACCGAGCATGGCGACGCCAGCCGCTTTCAGGTCGGCATAGCTGGTGGGCGATCCCTTAAAGCCATCGGGGATCGCACCCAGCCGGACAAAATAGCGGCTGAAATCGACACCGCCGAAAATCCAGCCGACCACCGGCATGATGAGGTCGTCGGTCAGCGATTTGGTGATCGTGCCGAAAGCGCCGCCGATTATGACGCCGACCGCGAGATCGATGACGTTGCCACGGGCGATAAAAGTCTTGAATTCCGAACCGATCGACATGGAGCATTTCCTTTGCGGTGCTGACCCATAATGTGCCGGGCGAACAATGCCGCGCGGGAAACACGATGTCCAGTTGCGGCGGACGGCCCGAAGCCCTACCTCTCGCTGCATCGCATTCCACCGGGGAGAATTTCGTCATGATGTCCGTCCGATTACGCGCAATCATGCCCGCTGTCTTTGCCGCCTTTGCTGCGCTGACGCTGGCGTCCTGCGGCATCAATAGCGTGCCGACCGCGCAGGAGGAAGCGAAGGCGAAATGGGCCGACGTGCAGGCCAGCTATCAGAATCGCGCAAACCTGATCGGTAATCTGGTCGCTACCGTGAAGGGCGCGGCGAACCATGAGGAAGGCACTCTGGTCAAGGTGACAGAAGCGCGCGCCAAGGCGACATCGGTGCAGGTCAGCGCGGACGACCTCAACGATCCTGCCAAGGTCGCCGCTTTCCAGCAGGCACAGGGTGCGCTGACCCAGTCGTTGGGCCGCCTGATCGCCACGCAGGAAGCTTATCCCGATTTGAAAGCGAACGAGAATTTCCTTCAACTGCAATCCCAGTTGGAGGGTATTGAAAATCGTATCAGAGTGGCCATCCGCGATTATAACGAGGCGGTGCGCGCCTATAATGTCCGCATCCGCACCTTCCCGGACGCGATCGGCGCGAAGCTGATCCATGGCGCGACGCCGATGACGCCCTATCAGGCGACGACGCCGGGCGCGGAAAATGCGCCGACGGTCGATTTCGGCAAATAAGCCAAAGTGCGCATCGTCCGCTTCCTGCTGCTGCTGGCGGCGCTCCTTTGCGCGCCGCTGGCGTGTGCGCAGACATTTCCCAAGCTGACCGGGCGGGTGGTGGACGGGGCCAGGCTGCTGGACCCGGCGCAGGCGCAGACGCTGACCGCCAAGCTGGCGGCGCTGGAAAAGGATAGCGGGCGGCAGTTGGTCGTGGCGACGGTGCCCGACCTGCAAGGGCAGGACATATCCGACTATGCCTATCAGCTTGGCCGGACATGGGGCATCGGCCAGAAGGGCAAGAATGATGGCGCCATTCTGCTGGTCGCGCCCGCCGAGCGGAAAATGTGGATCACCGTCGGCTATGGCCTTGAAGGCATATTGACCGACGCGCTGACGTCCCGCATCTATCGCAACGCCATCGTTCCGCGTTTCAAGGCGCGGGATTATCCCGGCGGCATCAATGCCGGCGTCGACCAGATCGCCGAATTGCTGAGACTGCCGCCGGACGAAGCGGCCAGGCGCGCGGCGGATGCGGCAAAGGCCGAACGCTCGGGCGGCGACAAGGTGAACGCCGGCATGGTCATATTCTGGCTGGTCATCATCCTGGTCTTCATCCTGCCTCTGGCGCGGCGCTTTGGCGGCGGGGGCGGCCGGCGCTATGGGCGCAGCGGCATGGCGCCGGTCATCCTGTGGGGACCGGGGCTTGGCGGCTGGGGCGACACTGATCGCGGCGGCGGATCGGGCTGGGGCGGATTCGGCGGCGGGGACAGCGGCGGCTTTTCCGGCGGTGGCGGCAGCTTCGGCGGCGGTGGCGCGGGAGGAAGCTGGTAATGGCGCAGGCATTCGCGCTGACCGACGCCGACCGGATTCTTGTCACCGAAGCGGTGGCGCGCGCCGAGGCGTCGAGCGATGGCGAGATCGTGACGATCGTCGCGCGCCGGTCCGACGCCTATCATGATGTCGGGCTGCATTGGGCGATCGGCACGGTATTTCTGGCGCTGTCGGTCTATGCTGCCTTTCCGGATTTTTATCGCGCGCTGATCCTGCGCCTGCTGGGCGGATGGGAAAGCGAACTGTCCGACCGCGCGTTCCTGATGGTCATATTGTGCGCGCTGATCGTGAAATTCCTGTTCGTGCGCTACCTGCTGGCGATCATGCCGCTGCGCATGGCGCTGACGCCCAAGGCGACGAAGACGCGGCGTGTGCGGCGGCGCGCGGTCATGCTGTTCCGCTCGGCGGTGGAAGCGCGGACGCGGGCGAAGACCGGCATATTGCTTTATCTCAGCCTCGACGAGCATCGCGCGGAAATCGTGGCGGATGCTTCGATCGCGGCGAAGGTCGCACCCGAAATCTGGGGCGATGCGATGGCTGCGCTGATCGCCGGCGTCCGCGACGGCAGGCCGGGCGACGGCATGGCGCGCGCGGTCGATCAGGTCGGCGCGGTTTTGGCCGAGCATTTTCCACGCAGTGCGGATGACAGCAACGAATTGCCGGACAGGGTGATCGAATTGTGAGGGAAACGCCCGAAGAAATTATGTGGGAAGGCCGGTTCATCACGGCCAAGCGGCGGGGCAAGTGGGAATATGTCGGGCGCGCGCGCAATATCCGGGCCGCCGTCATTCTCGCGGTGCATGACGGCCATGTGCTGCTGGTCGATCAATATCGCGTGCCACTGGGCAAACGCTGCATCGAATTGCCGGCGGGGCTGGTCGGCGATGAGGAGGCGGGCGAGGAACCGGCACTGGCCGCGCTGCGCGAACTGGAGGAAGAGACCGGCTATCGGGCGGGCAGGATCGATGCGCTGGGCGAATTTTACAGCTCGCCCGGCATGGTGTCGGAAAGCTTCACGCTGTTTCGCGCGTTCGACCTGGAGAAGGTAAGCGCGGGCGGCGGCGTGGAGGGGGAGGACATCATCGTGCATCGCGTGGCGCTCGACGGGCTGGGTGAGTGGGTCATAGCGCAGCGGCGCGCGGGCTATGCGATCGACGTCAAGCTGCTGCTCTTGCTGGGGGCCGGATGTTTGCAGCCTGAGTAAAACATCGTCACCCCAGCGAAGGCTGGGGTCTCAGTCGTCAGCGCTGCTACTAAAAAGATGCCAGCCTTCGCCGGCATGACAACCTGAAACTACCGAAAATTATCCGCATAAGCCTGAAGCTTCAGCGTCCTGGGCGGGGTCGGGATGACGACCGTTTCGACCCCCTTCTTCGCGGCATAGGCCTGCGCGGCCTCCAGCGTCGGGAAGGTGAAGCGCAGTTGCTGGTTCATGTCGCCGGAACCGGCCCAGCCGGTCAGCGGATCGGCCTGCTTCGCCTCGGCGGGGGCATAATCGAGCACCCAGTCCCGCGTCCGCGCCTTGCCCGACTGCATCGCATTTTTCGGCATTTGATAGATACGCGCGGTCGTCACCGTGAATCTCCCATGGGTTCTATATTGCCCTGCCCAAAGCATAGGCGCGCGTCAAGATTTGCTCCCCGCCTTTCGTGCGTCGGCGCGTTTCGTGCGCAGGGTCGGCGCGGCAGCAGCGGGATCGTCGGGCCAGGGGTGGCGCGGATATTGGCCGCGCATTTCCTTTGCCACCGCCTGCCAGCTTCCGCGCCAGAAGCCCGGCAGGTCGCATGTCGTCTGGATTGGCCGCCCAGCGGGCGAGGTAAGGCTGAGCACGAGGGGGATGCGTTCGCTGCCGACACAGGGATGCTCGGCAAGACCGTAGAG
>CAXUEQ010000091.1:9691-9911 GCA_964250175.1 uncultured Sphingobium sp.
TCGACGCGCGGGCCGCCCTCCGCGCTATAATCTATGGCATGATGGCTGCCGGCGGGCGACATGAAATCGGGCGGGGCGAGCCTGTCGATCCGTTGCTTGCCTTCCCAGCCCAGCAGGCCATCGAGAACGCCGCTCAGCGCCGAACGGTCGATGTCGCCCAGCTTGCGGCGGCCGGCGAGCAGCGGCGGCAGCCAGTCGTCGAGCGTCTCGACCAGTGCCG
>CAXUEQ010000092.1:0-9342 GCA_964250175.1 uncultured Sphingobium sp.
GAGTTGGCGATCGACAGGGCGATGCGGTGGGCGCTGGCGTCGCTGTCCGCGCCGGTGACGCCGATCTCGATGAACTTGGTCGCGCCCTCGCCGTCGCGCACGACGAGATGGGCGAGCTGGCGGCAAAGGTCCGAGAGCGCGGCGGCGAAGGCGTCGGCGCCCGCGTCATCGAAAGAGCCAAGCGGCGCATTGCCCGCCGCGCCGGTGGCGAAGGCGAGGACGGTATCGCTGGTCGAGGTGTCGCTGTCGACGGTGATGCAGGAGAAGCTGCTTCGGTTGGCGGCGCTCAGCAGGCTTTGCAGAAAGGCGGCGTCGATGGCGGCGTCGGTGAAGATATAGCCGAGCATCGTCGCCATGTCGGGGGCGATCATGCCCGAACCCTTGATGATGCCGACGAGGTGGACGGTGCGGTCGCCGACGATCGCGCTGGTCGTCGCGGCCTTGGGGAAGGTGTCGGTGGTGCCGATCGTATTGGTCGCATCCTCCCAGGTGCAGGGGGCGGCGGCGAAAGCGGCGTCGAGACCGGCCTCCGCCTTGTCGATCGGGAGCGGCACGCCGATCACGCCGGTCGAGGAGATCATCACGTCGCTGGGCAGGCAGGACAGGTGATTGGCGACGCGGGCGGCGATGGCCTCGACGGCGGCGCGGCCCCTGTTACCGGTGAAGGCATTGCTGTTGCCGGCATTGACGACGAGCGCGCGGGCCGAGCCGAGCGGCACGGCGTCGCGGCACCAGACGACTTCGGGCGAGGGGCATTTGCTGGTGGTGGTAACGCCCGCGACGGTGGTGCCGGGGGCGAGTTCGACATAGGTCAGGTCGCACCGGTCCCAGGTCTTGTAGCGGGCGCGGGCGACGCGCAGGGTGACGCCCGCGATCGTGGGTAAGACGGGGAAGGGGGTGGCGAGGGAGGAGGTCTGGCTCATGGCTGCGGGATTAGCGGATTGGGGGAGGGGGTCAACGGCGGGTTAAGGCTTAGCTTCGCACATTTCCCGCACATAGGGACTTTTTAGTGCCGATGTTGGAAATTTTCGGAAAGAGGGGGGCGAATGATTGCGCGTCTTTGCTTGCGTCATTCGACCATCATAGCGATGGGTGCGGATGTAGGACAGAATGGGGCGGCGTGACGCCATGAGTGACGATGAAGAGCCGCAGCCGGGCGGGCTGCTGCACGGCCTGCGCGAACGGACCGGGGTGATCGTGGCCAGCGCGGGACTGGTCGCGTGGTGTGCGATGCTGTGGTTCATGTTCGGGGATGTGCTGTAACGCGCGAGCGATCGGGGACCGTGCTTCACACGACCGCGACGGCTGACACTTCAAACAGAATGTCGGGATGATAAAGCCGCTGCACCTCGACCAGCGTCGAGGTCGGGTTGCAGCCCGCCTTGGCCAGCGGTGTCGTCAGCCGGTCCATCGCTGCGAAAAATTGTTCGATGCTGACGGTGTAATAGGTGACGCTGACGATATTCGCGAGGCGCGCGCCGCCTTCCGTCAACACGGCTTCGAGATTTTCGACCGATTTCGCAAGCTGCGCGCCCATATCGCCCTTGTGAAGAATATTGCCCGCGCCATCGACCGAACTTTGGCCCGAAATATAGATGGTGCGGGAGGCTGTGTCGACGACACGCCCCCACACGAACCCATGCGGCTCATGCCATGTCCATCCTTCGGGCGTCAGGATGGAAGCGGACATATCGGAATCAGTCGTCATTTGTGAAACTTCCCGGATTAGAAACTGAATCATTCAGCCTTATCAGCGCCAATCAAGCTTTTCCGTTTCGCGCGCAATCCTAACCTGCCTTTTGCGGTTAAAAGGAGGGGGCTGGGTAGCGGATGGAGGCGCTTTCGCTTGACGGCGGCGGTTTTACGCCGGCCCCCTCCACCACGCCTTCGGCGCTGTCTCCCTTCCGGTGCCGGGGAGGAAGGTTGCGCTATCCGCACCGCCCCCGCGCACAATTGACTAAGCCCGGCCTGCCCCCTACATCGCGGCGCATATCCGTGTGGGGTGCGTAACGGCCTCTTGCGCGCTCCAAAAGCTTAGGAAATTGCATGTTCGGCGCACTCGCCAAGTCCATTTTCGGATCGTCCAACGAACGCTACATCAAGTCGATGCAGAAGACGGTGGACGCCATCGCTGCGTTCGAGCCGACCATCGCCGCCATGTCGGACGAGGAACTGGCGGGCCAGACGGTAAAATTCCGGGAGCGGCTGGCGCAAGGCGAGACGCTGGACGACCTGTTGCCCGAAGCGTTCGCGACGGTGCGCGAGGGCGCGAAGCGGACGCTGGGCCAGCGCCATTATGACGTGCAGCTCGTCGGCGGCATGGTGCTGCACCGGGGCGAGATCGCCGAGATGCGGACGGGTGAAGGCAAGACGCTGGTGGCGACGCTGGCGACCTATCTGAACGCGCTGGAAGGCAAGGGCGTCCATGTCGTCACCGTCAACGATTATCTGGCGCGGCGCGACTGCGAGTGGATGAGCCAGCTTTATAATTTTCTGGGGCTGACGACCGGCGTCATCGTGCCGAACATGCGCGAGGACGAGCGGCGCGTCGCCTATGATGCCGACATCACCTATGCGACCAATAACGAGCTGGGCTTCGACTATCTGCGCGACAATATGAAATATGAGCGGTCGGGCATGGTCCAGCGGCCGTTCAACTATGCGATCGTCGACGAGGTGGACTCGATCCTGATCGACGAGGCGCGCACGCCGCTCATCATTTCCGGCCCGACCGACGACAAGTCGGACCTGTATCGTTCGGTCGACCTGGTGGTGAAGCAACTGGTCGAGGCCGATTACGAGAAGGACGAGAAGCAGCGGTCGATCACGCTGACCGAGGACGGCACCGAGAAGATCGAGCGGATGCTGGAGGATCAGGGGCTGATCCAGGGCACCAACCTCTATGATTTCGAAAATACCCAGGTTGTGCATCATGTGAACCAGGCACTGAAGGCCGTGGTCATGTTCCGCCGCGACATCGATTATATCGTCAAGGACGGCAAGGTCATCATCATCGACGAGTTTACCGGCCGCATGATGGACGGGCGCCGCTGGTCGGACGGCCTGCACCAGGCGGTCGAGGCGAAGGAAGGCGTCGAGATCGAGCCGGAGAACCAGACGCTCGCCAGCATCACCTTCCAGAATTATTTCCGCATGTATCCCAAATTGTCGGGCATGACCGGAACGGCCGCGACCGAGGCGACCGAATTTTACGAAATCTACAAGATGAACGTCGTCACCATCCCCACCAACGTGCCGGTGCAGCGGATCGACGAAGATGACGAATTCTACAAGAATACGCAGGACAAGTTCCGCGCCATCGCCAAGGCGATCGCCGAGAAGGCCAAGACCGGGCAGCCGGTGCTGGTCGGCACGGTCTCGATCGAGAAATCGGAGATGCTGTCAGACTTTCTGAAGGAAGAGGGCGTCGAACATGCGGTGCTGAACGCGCGCTTCCACGAAAGCGAGGCGCATATCGTGGCGCAGGCGGGCCGCAAGGGCGCGGTGACGATCGCCACCAATATGGCGGGCCGCGGCACCGACATCCAGTTGGGCGGCAATCTGGACTTCCTGATCAATGACGAACTGAGCGACATGGCCGAGGGACCCGAGCGCGATGCGGCGATCGCCCGGATCAAGGCGAGCATCGCGGCGGAAAAGGCCGAAGTGCTGGCGGCCGGCGGTCTGTTCGTGCTGGGGACCGAACGGCATGAGAGCCGCCGTATCGACAACCAGTTGCGTGGCCGTTCGGGCCGTCAGGGCGATCCGGGGCTGTCACGCTTCTATCTGAGCCTTGAGGACGACCTGTTGCGCATCTTCGGGCCGGACACCTTGTTCGCCAAGATGATGAACAACAATATGGCGGACGGCGAGGCGATCGGCAGCAAATGGCTGACCAAGGCGATCGAGACCGCGCAGAAGAAGGTCGAGGCGCGCAACTACGACATCCGCAAGCAGGTGGTCGAATATGACGACGTGATGAACGACCAGCGCAAGGTAATCTATGAACAGCGCAGCGACATCATGGACGCCGACACGGTGGACGATGTGGTCGCGGACATGCGGGTGGAGACGGTCAACGACATCGTCGGCATCTCCTGCCCGCCCGGCACCTATCCCGAGCAATGGGACGTGGCGGGGCTGAAGGAGCGCGCCGAGGCGATCCTGAACCTGACGCCGCCGATCGACGACTGGCTGGCCGAGGATTCGGTCGATCCCGAGATGATCGAAAGCCGGCTAGCGGCGCTGGCCGACGCGCATGTCGGTGAGAAGATCGCCAATCTGGATGCGGAAAGCTGGCACATGATCGAAAAGTCGATCCTGTTGCAGAGCCTAGACCATCACTGGAAGGAGCATCTGTCGACGCTCGATGCGCTGCGGCAGGTCGTGCACTTGCGCGCTTACGCCCAAAAGACGCCGATCAACGAGTATAAGCAGGAGGCTTTCGCGCTGTTCGAGCGGATGCTGGGGGCTATTCGTGAGGATGTGACCCAGACGATCGGCCGGGTACAGTTCCGCCTGGACGACGAGCCGGCCGACCAGTTCGCGCTGCCGGTGCTGCCCGACTTCATCACGACGCATTTCGACCCGCTGACCGGCGAGGACGACAGCGCAGACCAGGATGGCGGATCGCTGGGGCTGATCTCCACGCGGTTGCCGCCCGCACAGACGATCACGGCTCCGGTGGGCGAGAATCCCTATGCCGGGCTGGAACTGAGCCGCAACGCGCCATGCCCCTGCGGGTCGGGACTGAAATACAAGCATTGCCATGGAGCGCTGGCGTAAGTCCTGACCCCTGGAAAGGGCGGGGCGTCATCAGTCCGCGATGTTCGTCTTCGCGGTCGCCGCCGCCAGGGCGGGGTCGAACCGGGGGCGCTCCATCTGGAACGAGTCCGTGTTGCGCACATACCAGCCGCTGCCATGGGTGCGGCCGATCAACTGCATCGCCGGCGTGTCGAAATAGAGTTTTTCCGGGTCGATGACGAATTCATCCTGGATATGTGCCATCATTATCTCGCCGATGCAGATGGTCTGCGCCGTGCCAATGTCCAGCGCCGCGACCTTGCGACATTCGAAACTGACCGGAGCGGTCGCGATGCGCGGGGGCTTTACGAGGGTGGACGGCACGGTCTCGATACCGGCATAGGCGGTCTCGTCCACTTCGGGCGGTGCATCGACGCAGCTCAGGTTCATCTTTTCCGCATCTTCCTCGCACACCAGGTTGATGACGAATTCGCCGGTCGCGATGATGTTGGACGCTGTGTCCTTAAGCGTGCGCGTCACCGGGTTCTTCATCAGCCCCAGGGCGATCAGCGGCGGCTCCGCACCAACGGCGTTGAAGAAGCTGTAGGGCGCGGCATTGACCACGCCTTCGGTCGACAATGTGGTGATCCAGGCAATCGGGCGCGGTGTTATCGTCGAACCGATGATCTTGTAGTTGAGCGGGGTGGGCAGGCTGCGCATATCGAATTGCATGGCTGTCACCATGGCGCGCATGGGCGAGGGCGTCAATCGCCACAACTGCGCATCTGGATAAGGCGCGGCCCTTGCGAGCGCGATGGCTATCGTCCATTTGGGAGATGCAGCGCAGCCGCATGAAGCGGGCAAGGAGGCAGCGACATGAATATTTTTACCCGGCATCCCCATGAGGTTGGCGAAACCTATCGCGCGCATCTTTACACGGCGGCGGGATTCGGGATGAGGATGATCGTTGCCGGGAGCGCCTGCGTGGTGCATTCGGTTCTCCCGATGCTGTTTCCCAAGACGGCGAGCAATACGGTGCGCGCGCTTTATGCGCAGATGCAGGGGCGGGGACAAGCGCAGATGCCGCCGCCGCACTTTCTTCCCGAATATGAGATATGAGCGAACCGGAAACGCCAAGCCGTTGACGTCAAGCCGTCGCTAGAGTCGTCTGGTAGCCTACGCCGTTTCGCCTGAGCCAGCGAATCCTTCGGGTAAAAGAAAAGGGCGGCACCGCAGAAGCGGACCGCCCTTTCTTCTCTCGCCCGAAGGCGAGAAAATTACTTCGCGTTCGCGGCGTTGGTCACGTTCGCGGCAGCAGCGTTCACCGAGTTGGCGGCGTTCACTGCGTTGGCCGAAGCGTTGTCCAGCGCGTTGGCGGCGTTGTCCAGAGCGTTTTCGACGACTGCGTTCGAAGCGTTCGCGCTTTCGTTGGCAGGCTTCGAACCGCATGCGGCGAGCGCCATCAGGCTGGCCGTAGCGAAAACAACTGCGATCTTCTTCATGTGGTAGGCTCCCATAGCATTGCCGCGTCTGGCTATTTCTTACGACCCTACGCGAGCGACCCGCATTAGCGAGTGCGATACACAAATCAACGATATTTTTTGTGTCGGCGAAACGAAAGAATCACGCGACGACACGTTGTCTACTATACGACTTCATTTTTCATGCAAGGATTCTTGCGCATTCGCAGCAATAGAAAGCACGGTCGTCCAAGCCGCGACATTCTGACGCAGTTGCACAGGATCGATCTTGTCCAGCGTATCGTCGGCGGTGTGATGCAGGTCGAAATAGCGGCTTCCGTCCTGTTGCAGGTCGATCACGGGAACGCCCGCCCTGGTCAGCGGCGCGATATCCGTGCCGCCATGCGCGGCGTCCTTGCCCGCCGCGACGCCGATCGGCGCAAGCGCGTCGCTGATCCGCTTGACCAGGGCGTCGCGCCCGGCGGGCAAGGAGAAGTCGACGCGCCAGACACGATCCGCGCCGAAATCCGATTCCAGCGTCAAGGCATGCGCGTCGCTGCCATGCGCCTGGTAATAGGCGATGCCGCCGAAGCCGCCGACTTCTTCCGCGCCGGCGAGCAGCAGGCGAATGGTGCGCCGTGGCCGGCCATTGTCCATGATGCGCCTGGCGGCGGCGGTCACGATCGCGCAGCCCGCCGCATTGTCGATCGCGCCGGTGCCCAGGTCCCAACTGTCCAGATGGCAGGCCGCGACGATGATTCCCGCCGCCGGATCGGTTCCCGGCACTTCGGCGATCACATTGCCCGAAGGCTGATCGGCCAGTAGCTGCGACACGAGCTTCAAATGCATCCGCACCGGCTTGCCGCGCGCGACGATACGCTCCAACTGCTCGGCATCAGGAACCGAAAGCGCGCCGGCCGGGATCGGCGTCACGCCATCGGGGAAGGATTGAACGCCGACATGAGGCAGGCGGTGATGATCGGTGCCGATCGACCGGATGACGATGGCGACAGCGCCCTTGCGCGAGGCGATGCCCGGTCCCTGCCGCCGCACCGCACCGAAGACGCCATAGCTCGACCCGTCCTGCGTCGCGGTCATCGCATGGCTGACGAAGGCGATCTTGCCTTTCAGCGATCGCTCCGGCGCGGCTTCCAGCGCGGCGAGGTTCGGAAAATAAGCCACATCGGCATCGATCCCCGCTTCGCCGGTCGAAGCGCTGTTGCCCAGCGCGTTGACGACCAGTTTCTGCGGGAAAGGCGCGGTGATCGCCGCTTCCTCCGCCCCGCGCGACCAGACCGGCATGACATAGGGTTCGACGCGCACTTTTGCGAAGCCCAGCGCTTTCAGCCGTTTGACCGCCCATTCGCGGCCCCGCGCCTCGGCGGCGGTCCCGGCGGCGCGCTGGCCGACTTCGGTCGTCAGCCCCTCGACGAAATCCCATGCTACGCTATCGTTCTTCAGTGCATCGTCGCGCAGCGCCGCAGGATCGGCGGGAGCCGCCCGCACGGGGAAAGGGAGGGATAGCGCCATCGCGCCGATGGCGGCCAGCGGGACCAGTCTGATTTTCTGCATGGCCCATGGCTTATCCTCGCGCACGGCATTTGCCAATGCCCCCGCGCTCCGCTAACCGGACGCCAAATTCCGATACCCCTTAAGCCAAGAGAGACCCGCTTCACATGGCCGTCCAGTACAGCTTCGTCATGAAGGGCCTGACCAAGACCTTCCCCGGCGCGAACAAGCCGCTGTTCAACAATATCCATCTGCAATTCCTGCCCGGCACCAAGATCGCGGTGATCGGCGTCAACGGCGCGGGCAAGTCCAGCCTGATGAAGGTCATCGCCGGCATGGACAAGGATTTCCAGGGCGAGGCCTGGGCCGCGGAAGGGCTGCGCGTCGGCTATCTGGCGCAGGAGCCGCAGCTCGATAACAGCAAGACGGTGATGGAGAATGTGAAGGATGGTGTGCGTCCGGTCGCCGACATGCTGGACCGCTTCAACAAGATCAGCGAGATCATGGGCGACCCGCCGGAGGACGCCGATTTCGACGCGCTGATGGAGGAAATGGGGACGCTCCAGGAAAAGATCGACGCGGTTGATGGCTGGACGCTCGACAACCAGCTTGAAATCGCGATGGAAGCGCTGCGCTGCCCGCCGGGCGACTGGGGCGTCGAGAGTCTGTCGGGTGGTGAGAAGCGCCGTATTGCCCTCTGTCGCCTGCTGCTCGAAAAGCCCGACATATTGCTGCTGGATGAACCGACCAACCATCTGGATGCCGAAAGCGTCCAGTGGCTCGAACAGCATCTGATCGCCTATGCCGGCAACGTCATCCTCGTCACCCATGACCGTTACTTTCTCGACAATGTCGTGGGCTGGGTGCTCGAACTCGATCGCGGGCGCGGCATTCCCTACGAAGGCAATTATTCCGCCTGGCTGGAGGCCAAGGGCAAGCGGATGGAGCTGGAAGAGCGCGAGGACGCGGGGCGGCAAAAGGCGATCAAGGAAGAACTGGACTGGATCCGCCAGTCGCCCAAGGCCCGCCAGACCAAGAGCAAGGCGCGTATCCGCGCATTCGACGAACTGGTCGAAAAGCAGGAGAATCGCGCGCCCGGCAAGGCGCAGATCGTCATCCAGACTCCCAAGCGACTGGGCGGGCAGGTGATCGAGGCGCATGGTCTGAGCAAAAGCTATGGCGACAAGCTGCTGTTCGAAGGGCTGGACTTTCTGCTGCCGCCCGGCGGCATCGTCGGCGTGATCGGTCCCAACGGTGCGGGCAAGTCCACTTTGTTTCGCCTCATCACCGGACAGGAGACGCCGGACGAGGGCAGCATCAAGATCGGCGACACGGTCCAGCTCGGCTATGTCGACCAGAGCCGCGACTCGCTCGACGCCAACCACAATGTCTGGGAAGAGATTTCCGGCGGTCATGACCTGATGACCATCGGCAAGCATGAGATCCAGACGCGGGCTTATGTCGGCGCGTTCAACTTCAAGGGACCGGACCAGCAGAAGAAGGTCGGCCAGCTATCGGGCGGCGAGCGCAACCGGGTGCATCTGGCCAAGATGCTGAAGGAGGGCGGCAACGTCCTGCTGCTCGACGAACCGACCAACGACCTCGACGTCGAGACGCTGCGCGCGCTGGA
>CAXUEQ010000093.1:0-9223 GCA_964250175.1 uncultured Sphingobium sp.
GCCCGAAACCAAGCGGAGGGCGGCTCCGATGCCGGCCGTCGGCGCGCCTACGGCGGCGAGCCCGCCGACCGCCCAAAGCCAATCGCCGGCGTTCATCGGGCGAAGGCGCAGCCGCGCGCCCCACGAGCCTCGCCTCGCCGCGCGCCGCTCTCGCAGCAGCACCAGCGCGGCAATCAGCAAATCGGGCGATTCCAGCATCGCCACCGTCGCCAATACCGCCCCGGCATAGGGCGCCTGCTGCCGCCAGTTGCGCTGGCCCGACCAGAGGCGATAGCTTAACATGCCGATCGCAAAGAATGGCACATAACGCAGAATGCCAAGCATCACGATCCGTTCGGGCATGCCGGGCCAGGCGGCGAGCAGCCATTTTAATCCTAGCCAGGCGAGCAGCATCGGCTCGAACCGCTTGCGCCAGGGTCCCAGCCAGACGACCAGCATACAGGCGTAGAAAGCGATCTCCACGGTCAGCGTCCAGTAGGCGCCATCGACCGCAGGCAGGAAAGCAAACCCTTCCAGCATCGAGAAATTGGCGAGCACCGCCATGGCGGGTATTTCGAGTGCAACGGCATGGCCCAGATATTCGACCGACAATGTCAGCAGGATCGCCGCCCAATAGGCCGGATAGAGACGCGCCACGCGGTTGACGATAAAGTCGGATATACTTCGCGCCCGCTCCAGCGTGAAGAAGATTGCGAAGCCGGAAATGGCGAAAAACAGCAGCACACGATAATTGCCGCCGACGAAGCTGAACGGAACATGCGGCGCACCGGGAAATATCGCATGAAAGCGCGTTGTATAATGAAAGATCACAACCGCGATCGCGCCCAGACCGCGCAACGCGTCAAGCTCCTGCAATCGCGGCTTTGTGTCTGCGCCAATGGCCATGATCGATCCCTAAAAGCGTCAGGTTAACAAGTCGCAACCCATGTTACGCTACAGCAACGGTCAATCGCGAACGCTGCCGTGGACGCAAATCCGTCATGGCAACGTCATAGGGCGGTCACCGCACACGCTTATGCGCGCCGGATCGACATGCTGTTCCGGGACAACCACAAATGACCATCACAGCCAAATTCCACACCGATACCGGCGCTGGTACATTTCCCGCTGACACGGCCGCCGCCGTCAGCGACGCCATGGTTCGCACCCGGCAGTTCAGTCCGCGTGGTCTGCTGGAGCGCAGCTTCGCCTTTGCCTTTCGCGGGCTGGTCTACGCGCAGATATGGGAAGACCCGCTGATCGACATGGAAGCACTGGAGATTGGCGCAGACAGCGACGTCGTGACGATCGCAAGTGGCGGATGCAACATGCTGTCCTACCTGACCGCCCGCCCGCGCTCGGTGACCGCCGTCGATCTTAATACCGCGCATGTCGCGCTTGGCCGATTGAAGCTCGTGGCGGCGCGGCACCTGCCTGATCATGCCAGCTTTCACCGTTTCTTTGCGCAGGCCGGACAACCGGACAATGTCGCCGCCTATCACGCCCATGTCGCACCGCATCTCGACGAGACCAGCCGCCGCTACTGGGAAGGCCGCGATATGACCGGCCGTCGCCGGATTAGCGCCTTCGCGCGCAATTTCTACAAGGGCGGGCTGCTCGGCCAGTTCATCGGTAGCGCGCATCTGATTGCACGTCTGCATCGTGTCGATCCGCGCGAAATCCTCTCAGCCGGATCGATCGCGGAACAGCGCCATATCTTCGAGACGCGGCTCGCCCCGTTGTTCGACAGCAAGTTCGTACGCTGGCTGGTCGAGCAGCCTGCCTCGCTTTTCGGCCTTGGCATCCCCCCCGCCCAATATGAAGCGCTGTGCGACGGCGAAAAGCAGGGCATGCACCGCGTGCTGCGCCAGCGGCTGGAAAAGCTCGCCTGTGATTTCGACATCCGGGACAATTATTTCGCATGGCAGGCGTTCGGTCGTGGCTATGGGTCAGCGCCCCATGCCTCGCTGCCGCCCTATCTTGAAGCACAGCATCATGACGCGGTAACGTCCGGTGCCGATCGCGCTACAATATTTCATCGCAATTTCACCGACCATCTTCGCACACTGCCCGCTGACGGCGCGGATCGCTTCGTTCTGCTCGATGCACAGGACTGGATGACCGACGCCCAACTGACCGACCTATGGACTGAGATCGGCCGCACCGCGCGGCCCGGCGCGCGCGTCATCTTCCGCACTGCCGCGCGACACAGCCTGCTGCCCGGACGCCTGCCCGCCGCGCTGCTCGACCGATGGCGTTATGAAGCCGAGCGGTCGGACGATTATACCGCGCGCGACCGGTCGGCCATCTATGGCGGTTTCCATCTCTATGTCTTGAAGGACGGCTAATGCTCGATCGTTGCGCAGAGGCGCCGGTCGATCATGGTGGCCAGATGGACAGCATCTATCGTTATCAGCGCCATATCTACGATGCTTCGCGCAAATATTATCTGCTGGGTCGCGATCGCCTGATCGCCGGACTGGATGCGACGGCGGGGACCCGGATTTTGGAGGTGGGCTGCGGCACGGGCCGCAACCTGATCGCGGCGGCACGCCGCTGGCCGTCCGCGCGGCTGCATGGCTTCGACATCAGCGCAGCGATGCTGGACACGGCGGCGCGGTCGGTCTCGCGCGCCGGCTGTGCGTCGCGCATCGCACTGGCGCGGGGCGACGCCACCAGTTTTGATGCCATGACGCTTTTCGGCCAGCCCGATTTCGACCGTATCTTCCTGTCCTATACGCTCTCGATGATCCCCGGCTGGGAATTGGCGATCGAGACTGCATTGCGCGCGCTTGCGCCTGGTGGATCGCTGCACGTCGTCGATTTCGGCCAACAGGAGCGCCTGCCCACCGCCTTTCGTGCAGTGCTGTTCGACTGGCTCGCGCGTTTCGACGTATCGCCGCGCGGTGACCTGCACGCCGTTCTCGAAGATGCCGCGCTGTGCCATGGCGCGACGCTCGATTTCGTGCCCCTCTATCGCGGCTATGCCTGGAGCGCGACCCTCCGCCGCTGACTTTTTCTTGGAATGCTGAAGGTGGCTCTTGGGGCCTGTATGCCGGCTTTCCACGGGGGAAAGCCGGCACATCCAGTCACACTACACCATAGGCCAGCATTGCGTCGGCCACCTTCTTGAACCCCGCGATATTCGCGCCCTTCACATAGTCAACATAGTCGTCGCTCATCCGGCCATAGGTCAGGCAGCTACTATGTATGCCTTCCATGATGTCGAGCAGCAATTGTTGCAACTCGGCCTCCTTCCACGACCGGCGCTCGCTATTCTGGCTCATCTCCAGCCCTGACACCGCGACGCCCCCCGCATTGGCGGCCTTGCCCGGCGCGAACAGGATGCGGGCATCCTTGAACACATGCACACCTTCCAGATTGGTCGGCATGTTCGCGCCCTCGCTAACCGCTATACAGCCATTTTTCACCAGCGTCCGCGCATCCTCGCCCAGTAATTCATTCTGCGTGGCGCAGGGCAAGGCGACATCGCACGGCACGCCCCAGGGGGTCTGACCCGCTATGAAGCGCGCGCCTTTATATTCCTCGGCATAATCGGCGATGCGCCCGCGCCTTTTGGTCTTGTGCGCCTTCACCCAGTCGATCTTTTCCTGTGTGATACCGTCGGGATCATGGATGAAACCCTGACTGTCCGACAAGGTCAGCACCTTGCCGCCCAGCTGCGTCACTTTTTCCGCCGCATGGGTCGCGACATTGCCGGAGCCGGAAATGACCGCCGTCTTGCCCTGAAGATCCTGCCCCTTGGTTTTCAGCATATTGGCGAGGAAATACACCGCGCCATAGCCGGTCGCTTCCGGCCGGATCAGCGATCCGCCATATTCCAGTCCCTTACCGGTCAATACGCCGGTAAACTGGTTGGTGATGCGTTTATATTGCCCGAACATATAGCCGATTTCGCGCGCACCGACGCCGATATCGCCCGCAGGGACGTCGACATCCGCGCCGACATGGCGGTATAGCTCTGTCATGAAACTCTGGCAGAAGCGCATGACCTCATGGTCGCTCTTGCCCTTGGGATTGAAATTGGCCCCACCTTTGCCTCCGCCCATCGGCAAGCCGGTCAGCGCATTCTTGAACGTCTGCTCGAAAGCAAGGAATTTGAGTACGCTTTCGGTGACCGATGGGTGGAAACGAATGCCCCCTTTATAGGGACCGATCGCGTTGTTGTTCTGAATGCGATAACCGCGATTGACCCGGACATTGTGATTGTCATCTTCCCAACATACGCGGAAACTGATGATCCGGTCCGGCTCGGCGATGCGGCGCAATATCTGATAATGATGATATTGCTCCTTGTCGGCGATGAAGTCGTAAATATCCTCGGCGACTTCCTGCACGGCCTGGACGAACTCGTCCTGCCCCGGATTACGCTTGCGGACACCCGCGATGAAGGTCTGAAGGTCGACATGATCTGAAACGGCCATTATATTTCCCCAACATGCTTGGCGCGAAAACATGCGGACCCGCGACGGCCCTCGTTCGAGTCGGGGCTGTTCGCGATAGCGAGTGTATCAGCAATCTCGTTTCGGGTGCGCTATTTTACGCGAACAAAAAGGCGCTGGGATCGTTTGCTCCCAGCGCCTTTCATGCTGTTTCGTAATGAATAGGGCGCCTATTTCCCGTCCAATATCTTGGCGATCGCTGCTTCGACCACGGCCATGTCGGCCATCCCGTCGACTCGCGCGACAATTCCGCGCGCGTCGTAGATCGGCAGGATGGGCGCGGTCTTGGCCCGATATTCCGCCATGCGGGTGCGTACCGTTTCCTCATTATCGTCGGGACGGCGCTTGAACTCGGTGCTGCCGCATTTATCGCACACGCCTGTCACCCTGGGCGGCTTGAAACTATCATGATAGCCCGCGCCACAGGTGGCGCAGGTGAAGCGGCCGATAATACGCGCGACCAGCGCGTCCTCATCCACTTCCAGCTCGATCACATGATCGAGCGTGCGCTTGCGGTCGCGAAGCAACCCGTCGAGCGAATGGGCCTGCTCTTCGGTGCGCGGATAGCCGTCGAAAATCACGCCGGTTTCCAGAGGCAGAATATCGAGCGCTTCGCCGATGATACCGGACACAACCTCGTCGGGAACCAGTGCGCCCGCTTCCATCAATGCCTTGGCCTGCAGTCCGACCGGAGTACCCGCCTTGACCGCGGCGCGCAGCATGTCACCGGTGGACAGTTGCACCATCCCACGCCCCTCGACGAGCTTGGCCGCCTGGGTGCCCTTGCCGGCACCCGGAGGGCCGAGCAATATGATGTTCACGCGCAAATCTCCCCTATTGCCGCGATAGCCCGGCATATCCTTAGCGGATACGACCCTTCAGCTTCGCTTTCTTGATGAGGTCGCCATATTGATGGGCGAGCAAATGACTCTGTATCTGCGTCACCGTGTCGACGGTGACGTTGACGACGATCAGCAGGCTGGTGCCGCCCAGGCGGAACGGAATGCCCGCGCGCGCGATCAGGAATTCGGGCACCAGGCAGATCACGACCAGATAGGCCGCGCCGATCACCGTGATGCGCGTCAGCACATAATCCAGGTAATTTTCGGTATTCTTGCCCGGACGGATGCCGGGGATGAAACCGCCGTTACGCTTCAGATTTTCCGCCGTCTCTTCGGGATTGAAGACGACCGCCGTGTAAAAGAAGCAGAAGAAGGCGATGCCGAGGCCATAGAGCGTCATATAGACCGGGCTGCCATGGGCCAGCCACTGGTTCAGTTCGAGCACGAAGTCGCCCAGCCTGCTCTCCCCCGCCACGGTCTTGCCGGCGAATTGCGAAACGGTCAGCGGCATCAACAGCAGCGAACTGGCGAAGATCGGCGGAATCACGCCGGCGGTGTTCACCTTGAGCGGCAGATGGCTGCGGTCGGCCTGCATGATGCCCTGGCGCGTCTGGCGTTTGGGATATTGGATCAGCACCCGGCGCTGCGCGCGCTCCATGAAACAGATGAAGGCGACAAGGCCGAGCGCGAGGATGATCGTGCCGATGATCAGCAGGCCAGACAGCGATCCGTCGCGGCCGGACTGGAACATATTGGACAGCGTCACCGGCAACTGGGCGACGATGCCCGCCATGATGATGAGCGATACGCCATTACCGATCCCGCGACTGGTTATCTGTTCACCCAGCCACATCAGGAACATGGTGCCGCCGATCATGGAAATCACGGCGGCGACGCGAAACAGCATGCCCGGCTCGACAACGGCCTGCAAACCCTGCTGCGCGCCGAAGCCCTCAAGCCCGACGGCGATGAAATAGCCTTGTACTGCGGTCAGGGCGACCGTGCCGTAGCGGGTATATTGGTTGAGCTTCTTGCGCCCGCTCTCGCCTTCCTTCTTGATCGCCGCCAGCGTCGGCGACAGTGACGACGCCAACTGCACGACGATGGAAGCCGTGATATAGGGCATCACGCCCAGCGCGATCAGGCTCATGCGCTGGAGCGAACCGCCCGAAAAAGTGTTGAAGATGTCGAGGATGCCGCCCTGCGTCTGCTTGTACAATTCTTCCAATACGGTCGGGTCGACGCCCGGCAATGGCACAAAGCTCAGGAAGCGAAAGACGATCAGCGCGCCAACGGTGAACCACAGGCGCTTTTTCAGATCGGTCGCCTGGCTGAATTTCGCCAGGCTGAGATTGGATGCAAGCTGATCGGCTCTCGATGCCATGCTCTTAAAAACCTTCAAATCTTGTCGTCGGGCCGAAGGTCGGCACCGGACTCGCAAATCCCTTAGCGGGGCTGTGCGTGTGTGTCATCCATCATCCGTTGCGTCCGCCTGCGCAGGACATGGACATGCAATAGAAACACATAACCCCGCCAGCCCATATCGGGCAGCGGGGTTGCATGTGCAAGCCAGGCTAAAGGCTTACTTCTTGCCGGCTGCCTTGGCAGCGGCAAGGGTCGTGCCCTTCTTCGCCTTCGCTTTTTCAGCGGAGGAAATGGTCTCGATCACCGAAACCTTGCCGCCCGCCTTCTCGACCGCTTCGATGGCGCTCTTGGATGCGCCCGCGACGGTGAAAGTGATGGCTACGGTGAGTTCGCCCTTGCCGAGCAGACGGATGCCGTCCTTGCCGCCACGCGACAGGCCGGCTTCGCGCAGCGCGGCCTGGTCGAGGGTCGCGCCCGCCTGAAGCTTGCCGGCGTCGATCGCCTTCTGGACAGCGCCCAGATTCACGATCGCATAATCCTTGGCAAAGATATTGTTGAAACCGCGCTTCGGGATACGCATGTGGAGCGGCATCTGGCCGCCTTCGAAGCCATTGACGGCGACGCCCGACCGCGCCTTCGCACCCTTCTGGCCGCGACCGGCGGTCTTGCCCTTGCCCGAGCCGATGCCGCGTCCGACGCGCATCCGGCCCTTGCGGGCGCCATCATTATCCTTGATTTCGTTGAGTTTCATATCGTGCACTCGCTTTCGCTTGGTTCGCGCCGACCCCTTGGGGCCATGTTAGGGAAGCGGGCCAATAGCCTGTCTCCACAAAAAACAAAAGAGGGGTTGCCCCCTCTTTCGCTTCATCCTTCGGATCGTAAAGGCGTTCAGCCCTCCACGATCTCCACCATGTGCGGCAGCTTCTTGATCATACCGCGGACTTCCGCGCTATCTTCAAGCTCTACCACACGGTGCATCTTGTTCAGGCCCAGACCGATCAGAATCTTCTTCTGGCTCTCGGGGCGGCGGATCGGCGAACCGACCTGCTTGATCTTGATGGTTGCCATGTCGATTACTCCGCGATCGCGTCGGCGTCGGCCTGCGCCACTTCGGGCGCTGCGCCACCGCGACGCAGAAGGTCGGCGACCTTCTTGCCACGGCGCTGGGCGACCGACTTGGGGCTGGTCTGCTCACCGAGCGCCTCGAAGGTCGCACGGATCATGTTATAGGGGTTCGACGTGCCGTTGGACTTCGTCACCACGTCGGCGACGCCCAGGCTTTCGAACACGGCGCGCATCGGGCCGCCGGCAATGATGCCGGTGCCTGCCGGGGCCGAGCGGACGGTGACGTTGCCGGCACCGAAATGGCCCAGACCATCATGATGCAGCGTGCGACCTTCCTTCAGCGGAACGCGGACCATCGCCTTCTTGGCGGCGGCGGTCGCCTTGCTGATAGCCTCAGGCACTTCGCGCGCTTTGCCATGACCGAAGCCCGCACGGCCCTTGCCGTCGCCGACCACGACGAGCGCGGCGAAACCGAAGCGCTTGCCGCCCTTGACGGTTTTCGACACGCGGTTGATGTGGACCAGCTTCTCGATCAGCTCTTCGCCGCCATCGTCGCTATTGTTGCCGCCGCGACGATCGTCACGGCGACCGCCACGGTTGCGGTCGTTGCCGCCACGATTGTTGCCGCCACCGGGACCGCCACGGCCGCGACGCGGACCACGGTTGTCGGTAGGTGCAGCGCCGGGCGCTTCGACTGCCGGTGCGCCGGCTTCGATGTTCACTTCATCTGCCATATCAGAACTCCAGACCGCCTTCACGAGCGGCGTCGGCCAGCGCCTTCACGCGGCCATGAAACAGGAAGCCTCCACGGTCGAACACGACCTTGGTGACGCCGGCCTTGGTAGCGGCCTCGGCGACGCGCTTGCCGACATCGGCAGCGGCTTCCGCCGAAGCGCCGGTCTTGCCCACGGCGCGCGAACCGACTTCCTTGTCCAGCGTCGAAGCGGCGGCCAGGGTCTTGCCCTGCGCGTCGTCGATGATCTGGGCGTAGATGTGACGACCCGAGCGATGCACGGACAGGCGGGGACGCGGGTTCTGGCCCGAGCGAGCCTTGAGCGCGGTGCGGACGCGCTGACGGCGCCGATCGAAGAGAGAGAGTTTCGCCATGGCTTACTTCTTCTTGCCTTCTTTGCGGAAGATGAACTCGCCCGCATATTTGATGCCCTTGCCCTTGTAAGGCTCCGGCTTGCGCCAGCGGCGGATTTCAGCGGCGACCTGGCCGACCTGCTGCTTGTCGTTGCCGCTGATGTTGATCGTGGTGTTGTCCGGCGTCGCGATCGTGATCCCCTCGGGAATGTCGAAATCGACGTCGTGGCTGTAACCAAGCTGCAGCTTCAGGGTCTTGCCCTGTGAGTTGGCGCGATAGCCGACACCGGTGATCAGCAACTGCTTGGTGAAACCGTCGGTGACGCCCGTCACCAGATTCTGCACCAGCGTCCGCTGCATACCCCAGAAGGCACGCGCCGCCTTGGTCTTGTTGGCGGGCTGCACCGAAATGCCGTCATCTTC
>CAXUEQ010000094.1:0-9165 GCA_964250175.1 uncultured Sphingobium sp.
GCACCACCATCACGGCGAAGGCCGGTCCCAATGCGCTCGCCGTGCTCGCCATTTCCGAAGAAGGTGGCCTGCTGAACGCCCCCGACGTCTATATGGAGAAACTGGCCGTCGGGCCGGGCTATCCCGAAGGCATCATCGACCTCAACAAAAGCCCCAGCGAGAATGTGAAGGCCGTCGCCGCGCACAAGGGCGTGACGCCGGGCGAGATCATCGTCTGCGTGCTCGACCGGCCGCGCCACGAAAAGCTGATCGCCGAGTTGCGCTCGATCGGCTGCGGCATCATGCTGATCCCGGATGGCGACGTTGCCGGGGTCATCGCGACCACCAACCCCGAAACCACGATCGATATCTATATGGGGTCGGGCGGCGCGCCCGAGGGCGTGCTGGCCTGCGCCGCGCTGCGCTGCGTCGGCGGCCAGTTCAAGGGCCGCCTGCTGTTCCGCAACGACGACGAGCGCGGCCGCGCCCACAAATGGGGCATTACCGATCTCGACAGGATCTATGACCTCAAAGAACTGGCGATCGGCGACTGCATCTTTGCCGCGACCGGCGTGACCGACGGCTCGCTGCTCGCGGGCGTGAAGCGGCTGCCCGGCGCGAAGATGACGACCGAAAGCGTCGTGATGCGCGCCAGTTCCGGCACGGTGCGCTGGGTCAAAGGCGAACATCGGATCGGGTGATCCTGCGCCCGACAGGGTAGGCACATTCACAAATCCGGCAGCACCTGCGCCGCCTCGCCCCAGCCGCGCAGCGCCTTGGACGAGGCGCGCTTCAGCAGCCTATCGGTATCGCGAATCGTGAACGCCGCCGCGCTGTCGATACCCTCCAGTTCATCCCAGGTCACCGGCGTCGCCACCGGCGCTGTCTCTCGCGCGCGCACCACATAGGGCAGCACGGCGGTCGCGCCACGCTGGTTGCGCAGCCAGTCGATGAAGATTTTCCCCTTCCGCTTCGCCTTGCTCATCGTCGCGGTGAAGCGCTCCGGCTCGGCCTGCGCCAGCGCGACCGAGAAGCGATCGGCGAAATCCTTCACCGCAGGCCATTCGGCTTCCGGACTCAGCGGCACGACGACATGCACACCCTTGCCGCCTGAGAGCATCGCGAAGCTGACCAGCCCCAGATCCTCCAATGTGCGCCTTATATGCTGCGCAGCATTTTTGACGTCGCCAAAGTCCAGCCCTTCGTCGGGATCGAGATCGAAGATCATCCGGTCGGGCTTTTCGACATCCTCGACCCGGCTGCCCCAGCCGTGAAATTCGATCGTTCCCATCTGGACGCAGGTCACCAGCCCGTCGGTGTCATCGACATAGAGATAGGGTTCGTCATGCCCGTCCTTCTCGCGGATCGGCACATGTTTCACATGATCGCCAAAGGTGCCGGCGTCATGTTTCTGGAAGAAGCATTTCTTCGCGCGGCCCTGCGGGCAGCGGACCAGGCTGATCGGGCGATGCGCGACCCAGGGCAGCATCGCGCCGCCCATGATGTCGTAATAATCCGCCAGTTCGCCCTTCGTCACCTTCGCTTCGGGGAAGATCAGCCGGTCGCGATTACTGACCTTCACGTCGCTATGGATTGCTTCGTTCATGATTTCCGGTTCCTCGCGCCGCACCTGACTGGCGGGCTTGTCCTCGCGCAGGCCCAGATAGCTCGCATGGCGGAGGATAGCGTCGGCGGTGAACTGCGCGAAAGCGATCTCGGCGACCAGTTTCGGCTTCACCCAGCGCGCGCCGCGGGTTTCGCTGCGCGGCGCATCGACGGTCGGCGCGTCGGCGCCCAGTTTCGCCAGTTGACCGGTCAGTATATCGATATTGGCGGCATTGAAGCCGGTGCCGACCTTACCCGCATAAGTGAGTTTGCCGTCGATATGCTGTGCAAGCAGCAGATTCTTGATCGCCCGCCCGCTGGCGCTGCTGGGTGTCCAGCCGACCACGACGAACTCCTGCCGCCGCGTGCATTTGACCTTCAGCCAGCTATGCGAACGTTTGGCCCGATACGGCGCGTCGGCGCGCTTGGAAATGATCCCCTCCTGCCCCGCGCCGCACATCGCATCGAACAGCTTTTCGCCCGCGCCTATGATATGGTCGGCGACATGGATATGCGCGCTCCCCGGCCCCAACAATGCCGCGAGCTTTTCCTTGCGTTCGATATTGGAAAGCGCCGTCAGGTCGCGCCCGTCCAGAGCAAGCAGGTCGAAGGCGAACAGTTCGAGCGGAACATCCGCTTCGCCCTTCAACACCTTCTGTAACATCGAGAAATCGGGGTTGCCATCGGCCCCGGCTGCAACAATCTCGCCGTCGATCAGCGCGGCGGGCAGGTCGAGGCCCGCCGCCGCCTGCGCGATGCCGGCGAAGCGGTCGGTCCAGTCCAGGCCGTTGCGCGTGTATATTTTCACTTTGCTTCCCGCGACGGCAAGCAGGCAGCGATAGCCGTCATATTTGATCTCGTGCATCCAGCCGGTGCCGGTGGGGACGCTATCGACCAGCGTGGCGAGTTGAAGAGCGTGGAAAGCAGGTAATTCCTCCCCGGCACGGGGAGGGGGACCAGCGTAGCTGGTGGAGGGGGATTGCGTCTTGGAGCGATGCAAGGAGCGAACCCCCTCCACCACCCTGCGAGCGCTCCCCCTCCCCGTGCCGGGAAGGAATTGGTTCGCCTCCGCCATCGCGGCGTCGAACGCCTTCCCGCGCTTGCCCTTCAGCGAAATGGCGGGCGCGTCGGCGGCGATCTGCGCCATCGTCCGACCGGTGCGGATGCTGGTCAGTTCGCGCGCGACCAGATCGTCCGATCCGCCGGCCTCCGTGTCCTCCACCTTGCGCAACAGCCAGTTCTCGCGCTTCTCGTTTCCACGCGGCTTCAGGCGAATCAATATCCATTCACCTTTCATCCGCGCGCCTTGCAGCGTGAAGTGGAGATGCCCCTTTTCGATGTCCCTGGCGCTCTTGCCGGGTATCGGCGCCCATATCCCCTCGTCCCACAGCATCACCGTGCCGCCGCCATATTCGCCCTTGGGGATCGCCCCCTCGAAGCTGGCGTAGGACATGGGATGGTCTTCGGTCCGCACCGCGAGACGCTTGTCGTCGGGATTGAGGCTGGGACCGCGCGTCACCGCCCAGCTCTTCAACACACCGTCGACTTCCAGCCGGAAGTCGTAGTGCAGCCGCGTCGCATCATGTTTCTGCACGATGAAGAGGTTGCCCTTCCCCGCGCCGCGCTGGCCAGCCGGCTCCTTCGTCCTCTTGAAATCGCGCTTGCGGTTATACTCGGCGAGCGGATCGGCGCGCGCCATGGTCAGGCACTTTTCTTGGCCGGCGCCCGCTTGGCGGATGCCTTCTTGGGCGCGGCTTTTGCGGGTTCTTTCGCGCCCGACCCGACCGATTTCTTGAGCGCGGCCATCAGGTCGATGACATTGCCGCCGCGCTTCGCCGGGCCTTCGTCGGCTTCCTCGATGATCTTTCGGCCCTTCGCCTTTTTCTTCTTCTCGATCAACCGTTCCAGCGCATCGACATAGCGGTCGTGAAATGCGCCCGCCTTGAACGGCGCGGTCTTCTTGTCGATCAGCGTCTCGGCCAAATCCAGCAATTCAGCGTCGGGTTCATCGTCGGCAATGTCGCGAAAATAGCCCTGCGCACGATTGACCTCATCGGCATAGCGCAGTGTTTCCAGAATCATGCCGCGCCCGCAGGGTTTGAGCGACACGATATATTCGCGCCCACGCATCGCCAACTGGCCAAGGCCGACCTTCTTGCTGCGGCGCAGCGCCTCGCGCAGCACGATGAAGGCTTCCTCGGCCAGGTCGTCGGCGGGGACGACATAATAGGGCCGCTCATAATAAAGCACGTCGATCTCGCTCTGGTCGACGAACTGGGTCAGTTCGAGCGTCTTCTTGCTCTCCAGCTTGACCGCTTCGATCTCTTCGGGTTCGAGCAGGACATATTGCCCCTTCTCGATCTCATAGCCCTTGACGATATCCTCGGGCTTCACCTCGCCCAGACCCGGCACGACCTTCTCATATTTGATCCGCTTGCCGGTCGGTTCATGGATCTGATGGAAGGCTATCTGCGCGCCGCTTTTGGTCGCGGCGTAGATTTCCACCGGGATCGACACCAGCGCCAGCCTGATCTGCCCCTGCCAATAGGCCCGTGCCGCCATATGATCCGCCTCCTTGCGCGAAGGCCGAGTCAATGCGCGGCTGTGGTTACAGTTCCGGAATCACTTTTTAAGGCGATAGCCGGTTTTGAACATCCAGCCGATGACACAGGCGCAAACGACCAGCATCCCGGCGATGAAGGCCAGAGTTGCGCCGATACCCACGTCCCCATGGCCGAAGAAGGTCCAGCGGAATCCGCTGATAAGATAGACGATCGGATTGAACAGGGTGATCGTGCGCCAGGGTTCGGGGAGCATGTGGATCGAATAGAAGGCGCCGCCGAGAAAGGTCATCGGCATGATGACGAGCAAGGGGATCACCTGAAGCTGCTCGAAACTCTGCGCCCAGATGCCCAGGATGAAGCCGAAGAGGCAGAAACTGATCGCTATCAAGACCATGAACCCGACCATGGCGACGGGATTGGCGACGTGGACGTCGACGAAAAGATGGGCGGTTGCGAAAATAATAAGTCCTACTATCAATGACTTAGTAGCAGCGGCGCCGACATAGGCGATCACTGTCTCTGTCGCTGAGACGGGTGCGGATAAAAGTTCGTAAATGGTGCCGGCAAATTTGGGCATGTAGATGCCGAAACTCGCGTTGAAAATGCTCTCGGTGAACATCGCAAGCATCATCAGTCCCGGCACGATGAACGCGCCGTAGGGAATGCCGTCGATCTGCGTCATGCGCGACCCGATCGCCCCGCCGAACACGACGAAATAGAGCGAGGTGGTGATGACAGGCACCAGCAGGCCGGTGAGCAACGTACGGCGGAACCGGTGCAGCTCGAACAGATAGATGGCGCGTATGGCGGTGAGGTTCATACGGTATTCTTCTCCTGATGCACCAGGCTGACGAAAATATCCTCCAGGCTCGATTGCGCGGTATCGAGGTCGTTATAGTCGATGCCCAGTTCGCCCAGCTTCGTCAGCAGCGAGGACACGCCGGTGCGATCGGCCTGACGATCAAACATATATTCGAGTTTCGTCCCGTCATCCCCGAGCGTCAGTTCCCACTCGTCCAGCGCCGCCGGCAGGCTATCGCGCGGTTCCTTGAGCAGGATGGTCAGCGTCTTCTTGCCCAACTTCTTCATCAGCGCCGCCTTGTCCTCGACCAGGATCAGTTCGCCCTTGCTGATGATCCCCACCCGGTCGGCCATCTCCTCGGCCTCCTCGATATAATGGGTGGTCAGGATGATGGTGACGCCGGTCTTGCGCAGATCGCCGATCAGCGCCCACATATCGCGGCGCAGCTCGACATCGACGCCCGCCGTAGGCTCGTCAAGGAACAGCACGCGCGGTTCGTGCGCCAGCGCCTTGGCGATCATCACCCGGCGCTTCATGCCGCCCGACAGTTCGAGAATCTTGGCGTGCCGCTTGTCCCACAGCGAGAGCGAGCGCAGCACTTTCTCGATATGCGCGGCGTCGCGCTTCTTGCCGAACAGGCCGCGGCTGAAGGTGACGGTGTCGATCACACGCTCGAACGCGTCGGTGAACAATTCCTGCGGCACCAGCCCGATCGCGCTGCGCGACCCGCGATAGTCGCGCACAATGTCGTGACCGGCGACCGTCACGGTGCCGCCGCCGGGGTTCACATTGCCGCAGATGATCGAAATGAGCGTGGTCTTGCCCGCGCCATTGGGACCGAGCAGCGCGAAAATCTCGCCCTCCTCTATCTCCAGGTCAATGCTTTTCAGCGCGACATGGCCCGACGCATAGCTTTTGGTGAGACCCGAAACGGTGATGATGGACGTCATGCTTTTCCTTGTTCCCGTCGTCGGGCGTCTGCGCCAAGATAGGAGGGTGCGGCAGCCATGCAAGCGGGCATATGCCGCGCCCGTTACGGAACCATAACGGCTTCGCGCGGTTTATCGCAGATAATCCTGGGGGCAATCTATGCGTCATTTCCTTATTGTCCTCGGCCTGCTGGCCCTTTCCGCCTGCGCACGGACGCTGCCGCCGCCCAATCCCGCCCTGCTGACCGCCGCCTGCGCCCCGACGCCAATGCCGGTCGGGCGCGGCACCGGCGCGGACGACGCGCTGCTGTTCGCGACGACCCGCCTGCCCGACTGCCGCATCCAGCCCTATGCAATGACCCCCGATCGCAGCGAGACGATGCGGCTGGGCTGGTTCGACACCAGCGGCGCGGGCAAGCCCGGCGACCCGATCGTCCCCTATCTGGCCGGCGAGGAGGATTGGTGGGCAAAGCTGGAGGCGCAGTTGGTGACGGGCAAGGGCCGGGTTCTGCTGTTCGTCCACGGCTTCAACAACGACTTCAATTACCCCGCTTTCCGCCTGGGCATGATGCGCGTCGCGGGCGAGTTCAATGGACCGGCGATCCTGTTCAGTTGGCCCTCGCAGAACGCCCTGCTGAAATATAGCTGGGACGAGACCAATATCGACTGGAGCCAGGCCTATCTGAACGTCATGATCCGCCGTCTGGCGCGCAACGTGGCGGTCAGGGAAATCGTGCTGGTCGGCCATTCGATGGGCAGCCGCAGCGTGATCGACGCGATGGAGGCGCTGGACGCGACCGCCCTCGCCAAGGTCAAGACGGTGATCCTGGCTTCGCCCGATGTCGACCGCGACCGCTTCGCGCAGATCATCCAGGGCATCCCCGGCCGCGCGGCGGTGGGCGGGGCGGAACGCCATTATACCGTCTATGTGTCGGCGAAGGATTCGGCGGTCGCGATATCGCGGCGGCTGCACCATTATCCCCGCCTCGGCACACCCTATTGCGCGGATCGCGACACATATGAGCGATGCTACCCCAAAAGCTCGCCGGCGCTCGACGTGGTGGACACGACGGCGGTAAGCAAGAGCGACTTCGGCCATGCCGACTTTCTCGACAGCCCGGAAGCGGTGGCGGATTTGACGCTGGCGTTGCGCGGGCGCGGCGGTGCGTTGCCGGGCCGCCTGCCGGTGCCGGCGGGGCCGGACGGGATCGCGCCGGGGGACGGTATCTGGCGGCTATGCCCGGTTGCGGGCTGTCCGGCGCCGAAAGTG
Organism: uncultured Sphingobium sp.; assembly: GCA_964250175.1. Lineage (GTDB taxonomy): Bacteria > Pseudomonadota > Alphaproteobacteria > Sphingomonadales > Sphingomonadaceae > Sphingobium. The sequence continues at coordinate 7,150 of CAXUEQ010000094.1, forward strand.
CCGAAGGCGAAGAAGAAGCAGGAGAAGGTGGCGGGGTAGCGTCAATCCCATCAAGATCATGCCCATCAAGATTATGCAGCGCGGGAATGACGGGTTGGGGAACAGGTAACAGAGACATCAGTGGCACCCTGTAGGGCGACGGAGGGGTATCCGCTATCGAGAGGGCGTCACCCCTCCGTCTGGCTTCGCCAGCCACCTCCCCTGCAAGGGGAGGATTATTCTGGTATATGCTTGAAGACGGCTTAAAGTTTGCGGCGTGGCGGCGCGGGGCGGATCGTCCAGACGTCACCCCCCTCCAGCAGCCAGTCGCCAAGGCTGGTCTTTCCCCCCGCCTCCAGCCGGGCGAGCGCGCCGTCCTGGGCATCGCCGCGCGGCACGGCCGCGTCCGGCGCGGCCTTGTTCAGTAAAGCCAGTAACAGCCGGCGGCGGATTTCGCGCGGCGCGGGGGGCATGGTCAGATGCCAGATCCCCTCGATCGCCCGGATATACCGCGCGGCAAGATCCTCCACCATCCAATCGAGCGCCTGTTGGGCATCGGCCAGCGCGGCGGCGCTGCGCGTGGCGGCGTGCGGATCGAGCCAGTCGACGCCGTCCAGCTTCGCGCGCAGGGCAGCGCGGTCGTAGCGGGGATCCACATTGCTGGGATCGGTGACAAAGGGCAGCCCCCGCGCTTGCACCACCGCAGCAAGTTCCGCGCGCCGCCAGCCGAGCAGCGGCCGGATCACGCGCCCGTTGCGCGCGCGAATAGCCGCGAGGCCATCCACTCCCGCGCCCCGGTTCAACCGCATCAGCAGCGTTTCGAGCTGATCGTCGGCATGGTGCGCGGTCGCGATCCAATCCAGATGCTGTGCGACACGCCAGCGTTCGAGCAGCGCGTAGCGGGCCTTGCGCGCGGCGGACTGGATATTGCCGCCGATCGGTTCGGGCGGGCGCAGGATGGCGTGGGGGATGGCATGGGCGGCGCACCAGGCCGAAACCATATGCGCTTCGTCGGCGGCCTGCGCCCGCAGGCCATGGTCGACGGTGGCGGCCTCGACCAAACCGGGCAGCGCGGCATGGGCGAGGTAGAGCAGCGCCATGCTGTCGGGACCACCCGACACGGCGATGCCCAGACGCGCGGGGGCGCCAGTCAGGGCGGTGAGGTCTTGGCGGAAACGGTCGGCGGGCTCCATCATGCCAACGACTAACCGTTCGGGCCGGGCTTGTCGAAAACTTGTATCGAAGCACCGGGTTTAAACGTCTGATCCCTTCGATACGCCATTTCGACAAGCTCAATGACTACTCAGAGCCTGCCCCCGCGAAGGCGGGGGGGGCGAACGGAAGGTAGGGAGTGGACCTAGCTACACTTCGCCCTGATCCTGCCCTTGTCCATCATCGATTTCTGTGCGGCGGTCAGCGATGGGCCATAGACCTGGGCCAGTTCGCTATAGACTTTGCAGGCGTCGGCGGGCTTCTTGAGCTGGATCAGTGCTTCGCCGAGCCAGGTCAGGCTTTCGGCGGCGCGGTCGCCCTTGGGGCGTTTCTGGTAATTGTCGTAGAAGGCGACCGAGGCCAGCGCCGGCTTCCCATCGTCCAGATAGGCGCGGCCCAGAAGATTTGCGGTGCGGCTGGCGCTGCCGGCGCTGCCATATTTTTCCAGCGCGCTCTTCAGTTGCGCCTGCGCCTCGGGATAGAATTTGCCGCTCCAGAGACGATAGCCGTAGCTATAGGCGTCTTCGGCCTCATTGCCGGTCGCGGGGCGCTCGACCGCCGCGACGGCAAGCTTGCGGTCGTCGCTGGCGGCCGATGCCGCCGGGTTGGCGGGTTTCGGCGCAGCCTCTGCGGGTTTTAGCGCGGCTGGCCGGGTGGCGGCGGGCTTGGGCGCGGTCGAGCGGGGGGCCGTCCCCTGCGCGGGTGCGGTGTTGCCGGCCGCCGCGGGATCGGGCACCGCCGCCGAAAGCCGGCTGTCGGTTTCCGCCTTGTAGCGATTGAACGCATCCTCAAGCTGCTTGATCCTGAAGCTGTTCTGCTCGCTTT
>CAXUEQ010000095.1:0-8883 GCA_964250175.1 uncultured Sphingobium sp.
GCGACATTCTATGCGCTGGGCGGCGTCGTGACCGGCAGCGCGGGCCAGGTGAAGCTGGAGACGTTGAAAAGTCGCCTGATGGGTGGCGACCAGCGTGCCGTGGCTATCCTCGTTTCCGCCGAACAGCGCGAGGGCAGGCCCGCCGATGCCGCGATCTCCGCCTTTCTGCGCGATTTGGGACCGGTGAAAGATTTGGCTGACCGCAGCGCCCGCATCCGCTAGGCCGAGGGCCATGTGCGGAATAGCGGGCATCTTCCATATCGAGACGGCGAAACCGGTCGATCCCGCGCGCGTCGCGAAGATGACCGACGCGATCGCGCATCGCGGGCCGGACGGGTCGGGTGTGTGGACCGCGCCGGGCATCGGGCTGGGCCATCGCCGCCTGTCGATCATCGATCTGGGCGGGGGCGCGCAGCCGATGGCGACGCCGGACGAGAGCCTGGTCGTCAGTTTCAACGGCGAAATCTATAATTATGCCGAGGTGCGGGCTGAACTGATCGGCAAGGGTCATGTGTTCCGCACGAACAGCGATACCGAAGTGATCCTGCACGGCTATCGCCAGTGGGGCGAAGCCTGTGTGCAGCGCTTCGTCGGCATGTTCGCCTTTGCGCTGTTCGACGCGCACGCCAATGCTCTGTGGCTGGTGCGCGACCGGCTGGGCGTGAAGCCGCTTCATTATGCGCCGCTGTCGGACGGCAGCGTGATCTTCGCTTCCGAACTCAAGGGCTTGCTGGTGCATCCGTTGCTGCGGCGGGAACCGGACGTGACGGCGGTCGAGGATTATATGGCCTATGGCTATGTCCCCGACGATGCCTGTCTGGTGGCGGGGGTGAAGAAGCTGGGCGCGGGAACAAGCCTGCGGCTGGTGCGCGGGCGGCCTATGGGCCAGCCCGAGCGCTATTGGGACATGAGCTTCGCCGATCGCAGCAGCGCGTCGCCCGCCGATCTGGAGGAGGAACTGGTCGCGCTGATGCGGCAGGCGGTGCGATCGCGCATGGTCGCCGACGTGCCGCTGGGCGCGTTCCTCTCGGGCGGGGTGGACAGCAGCAGCGTGGTCGCGCTGATGGCTGAAGCCAGTGGCCAGGCGGTCAAGACCTGCACGATCGGCTTCGACGTCGCGGCATTGGACGAGACGGGCTATGCCGATCGGATCGCGCGGCGTTTCGCCACCGATCACCGGACGCGGACCGTGTCAGCCGACGATTATGGGCTGATCGATACGCTGGCCCGGCATTTCGACGAGCCGTTCGCCGATGCGTCTGCGCTGCCGACCTATCGGGTGTGCGAGCTGGCGCGGGAACATGTGACCGTGGCATTGTCGGGCGATGGGGCGGACGAGGCGTTCGCGGGCTATCGCCGGCATCGCTTCCAGCATCAGGGCGAGCGGCTGCGGTCCCTGCTGCCCGCGGGCATTCGCAAGCCGCTGTTCGGGACGCTGGGGCGTTTCTATCCGAAGGGGGACTGGGCGCCGCGCGCGTTACGGGCGAAATCGACCCTGCTCGAACTCGCCGCCGATGGCGCGGAGGCCTATGCGGCGTCGGTCGGCGTGACCCCGGCGGCGATGCGGGCGCGGCTTTACAGCCCCGCGCTGAAGGCGGGGCTGGCCGGGCATCGGGCCGAGGACCGCTATGTCGCGGCGATGCGCGATGCGCCCGCGCGCGATCCGATCGACCGGGCGCAATATGCCGACATGACGATCTGGCTGCCCGGCGACATATTGACCAAGACCGACCGGATGAGCATGGCGGTGGGTCTGGAGGCGCGCGAACCGCTGCTCGACCATCGGCTTATGGAATTTGCCGGACGGCTGCCGGTGGCGCAGCGTATTCACGGCAATAGCGGCAAATATCTGATGAAGAAGGCGATGGAAGCCTATCTGCCGCAGGACATTCTTTATCGCCCGAAGATGGGGTTCGTGACGCCGATCAGTGACTGGTTCCGGGGACCGCTGGCGGGGGAGGCGAATGCGATCGCGGGCGGATCGGCGCTGGCGCGGACGGGCTGGTTCGACGCCAGGGCGATGGCGCAGGCGGCGGCGGATCATAAGTCGGGCATGGCCGACAATGGGCGGTTACTGTGGCAGTTGCTGATACTGGACAAGGCGCTGGGGCGGTTGTTCGGGGTATAATAGCCACTGCTCAATCCGTTCGGGCTGAGCTTGTCGAAGCCCTGCCTTCTTTGAAGAAATACGGCCCTTCGACAGGCTCAGGGCGAACGGAGTCAATATCGGGTCGTTAGCTTAGGCTACCGAATAATCCGCCCGCAAGAAATATAGTCCATCGGGCGGCGCGTTGAGGCCCAGCGCGGCGCGGTCGGCGGCTTTGAGCGCGTCGTCCATATCGTCCCGGCTCCACCGCCCCATGCCGACCAGCGCGAGGCAGCCGACCATCGAGCGGACCTGATGATGCAGGAAGGAGCGGGCGGCGGCGTGGATGGCGATGCGGTCGCCGTCGCGCACGACATCGAGCCGGTCGAGCGTCTTGACGGGACTTGCCGACTGGCAATGGACCGAGCGGAAGGTCGTGAAATCATGCGGGCCGATCAATAGCTGTGCCGCGTGGTGCATCGCCTCCGCATCCAGCGGCTGCGGCACCTGCCAAGCGAGGCCGCGCTCGAACGTCACCGGCGCGCGCCGGTTGACGATGCGATAGACATAGGACCGGCCGAGGCAGGAAAAGCGGGCGTGCCAGTCGGGCGCGACCGCCTCGCAGGCGAGGATCGCGACCGGGGCGGGACGCATCAGCGCGTTGACCGCCTGCATCAGGCGGAAGGGCGTCATCGGCTTTTCGATATCGACATGGGCGCGCATGGCGATGCCATGGACGCCCGCGTCGGTACGGCCGGCGGCATGGACCGCGACGCGTTCGCCGGTGACCGAGAATATCGCGTCTTCGATCGTCTGCTGGACGCTGGGGCCGTGCGCCTGCCGTTGCCAGCCCATGAACGGGCGACCGTCAAATTCCACGGTGAAGGCGAAGCGGGTCACGGGCAAATGACGTGCTCCTGCGAAAGCAGGAGCCTAGGGCGTGGAAGAACCATTATGTGTTGAACTCTGGGTTCCTGCGTTCGCAGGAATACGGACGATAGCATCTTAGTCATCCACCCGCGTCCCCGCCGGCATGTCGTAGCCGCGCAGCAATTCCTCCGCTGTCATCGCGCCCTTGCCCGCACGCTGGATCAGCGTGGGGCGGATCGCATGATGACCGCAGGCGATGATGAGGCTGTCGTCGATCAGCATGCCGGGTTCGCCCTCCAGCGCCTCGATATGCGCGGCGAGAATGCGGAAGCGTTCCCCTCTATAAGCAAAGAAGGCGCCGGGAACCGGATTGAAGGCGCGGACTTGCCGTTCGACCTGTAGCGCCGGTTTCGTCCAGTCGATGCGGGTTTCGGCCTTGTCGATCTTGGCGGCATAGGTGACGCCCTCTTCCGGCTGGGGAACGGGCGGGAATTCATCGAGCGCGTCGAGCACGTCGACGATCAGGTCGGCGCCCGCCCGGCCCAGTTCGGCGGTCAGCATGCCGCCGGTCTTGCCCTGCGTCGGGGTGACATGCTTGGCGCGCATCGGGCCGGTATCGAGGCCGGTCTCCATGTCCATGATCGTGACGCCCGCCACATTGTCCCCGGCCAGGATGGCACGGTGGATCGGCGCGGCTCCCCGCCAGCGCGGCAGCAGCGACGCGTGGATATTGATGCAGCCATGGCGCGGGGCGGCGAGGATCGCCTGTGGCAGGATCAGGCCATAGGCCGCGACGACCGCAACATCGGCGTCGAGCGCGGCGAACAGCGCCTGTGTATCGGCGTCTTTCAGGCCAACCGGGATGCGCACCTCAATGCCCATCGCCATGGCCGCTTCGTGCACCGGGGAGGCGCGCAAGGCCTTGCCGCGACCGGCGGGGCGGGGGGGCTGGCTATAGGCCGCGACGATTTCATGGCCCGCGGCAGCCAGCGCCTTGAGCGCGGGCACGGCGAAATCGGGGGTTCCCATATAGACGATACGCATGGCTTTCTCTCAAGACCTTGCGCGCGCCAAGTGCAACCCGGTTTATATGTTTTCCGGGCCGGGCTGTTCCATCCGGCTGGAAATCGCTTATGTCGCACTTATGGCTTCTCCCGAGATCGATGCGCTGACGCAGGCGCTGTCCCGCTTGCCGGGGCTTGGCCCGCGATCGGCACGGCGGGCGGTGCTGCATCTGCTGAAGAAGCGCGAGGCGGCGATGGCGCCGTTGTTGCGGGCGCTGGAGGCGGTGAATGAAAGGCTGGAGACCTGCACATTGTGCGGCAATGTCGACACGACGAACCCTTGCGGTATCTGTGCCGATCCGCGCCGCGACGCGCGGGCGCTGTGCGTGGTGGAGGATGTTCCCGACCTGTGGGCGCTCGACAAGTCGCGGCTGTTTCCGGGCCGCTTTCATGTGCTGGGCGGGCGATTGTCGGCGCTGGAGGGGGTGCGGCCCGAGGATCTGTCGATCGACGCGCTGGTCGGGCGCGTCGCGGCGGGCGGGATCGACGAGGTGGTGCTGGCGATGAACGCCACGCTGGAGGGGCAAACGACCGCCCATTATATCGTCGAGCGGCTGGAGGGCTTTCCCATAAGGCTGACGCAGCTTGCCCATGGCTTGCCGGTCGGCGGCGAGCTGGACTATCTGGACGAAGGCACGCTGGCGCAGGCGCTGCGGGCGAGAAGACCGGTCGGTTGATCGGTCGATCTTGATTTTTCGGCTGCAACGCAATATTTTGGGACGCTATGGCCATTCTCCCTATCCTGGAAACGCCCGATCCGCGGCTGCGCACGATCTCGACCCCGGTGGAAGCGATCGACGACGCGCTGCAGACGCTGATCGACGATATGTTCGAGACGATGTACGACGCGCCCGGCATCGGCCTGGCCGCGATCCAGGTGGGTGTGCCCAAACGCGTCCTGGTCATCGACCTCCAGCAGCCCGAGGAAGAGGATGGCGAGGGGGTGAAGGCACCGATGGTCTTCATCAATCCGCAGATACTCGACGGATCACAAGAACAGTCGATCTATCAGGAGGGCTGTCTTTCGGTTCCCGAGCTTTTTGCCGAGGTCGAGCGGCCCGCGAGCATCCGTGCCAGTTGGATGGATCGCGACGGGCGTATTCGCGAGGAGCGGCTGGACGGCTTGCTGGCCACCTGCCTGCAGCATGAGATGGACCATCTGGAGGGGGTGCTGTTCATCGATCATCTGTCGCGGTTGAAGCGCGAGATGCTGCTCAAGAAGCTGGCAAAGGCGCGCAAGGAAGCCGCATAACCGCTTGCCAGCATGCCGGCCGGACTATAGGTTCCCTTTTCGTTCCAATAGGGAAGGCGACCGGCCCGGATGACTGTGACTGCTATGATCATCATTATCGTCGCGTTGCTGGCGGGGCTAGCCACGGGCTGGGTGCTGCGTGGGCAGGGCCTGGGCGCGTTGGCGGCAAAGCTCGATTCGGCGGTGGCCGAGCGCGAGGATGCGCAGCGCGAACTGGCGGTGGCGCGGGAGCGGGCGAGCCAGGCGGCGGCGCTGGCCGAGCGGCTGGACGTGGCGCAAGCGGAGCGCGAGGCGGCACGGAACGAGATTGCCGCGCTGAAATCCGAGGCTGCCGCACGAGCCGAGGCGTTCGCGGCGCAGATCACGGCGTTGCAGGACGCCAAAGAGGCGCTGTCGGCGCAGTTCAGCGAGATTGGCGGCAAATTGCTGGGCGAGGCGCAGACGGCGTTCCTTGCCCGTGCCGACCAGCGCTTCGCGCAGGCGAACGAGAAGAGCGAGGCGCAGCTCAAAACGCTGTTGCAGCCGGTCGAGACAACGCTCAAGCGTTATGAAGAGGGGTTGCAGCGGGTCGAGAAGGATCGGGTCGGCAGCTATCAGGAATTGCGCGAGGCGGTGCGACAGGTGCATGTGGGGCAGGGCCAGGTGCGCGACGAGACCGCCAAGCTGATCAGCGCCTTGCGCGCCGCGCCCAAGACGCGGGGGCGCTGGGGCGAGCAGCAGTTCAAAAATCTGATCGAGATGGCGGGACTGTCGGCCTTCGTCGATTTTCGCGAGGAAGTGTCGGTCGATGTCGAGGATGGCCGGCTGCGCCCGGATTTCATCATCCGGCTGCCCGGAGACAATCACCTGATCGTCGACGTGAAATGCTCGCTCGAAGCCTATCTGAACGCGGTCGACCAGAGCGATCCGGCCCAGCGCGACCGGTATATGGCCGATCATGCGCGCGCCGTGCGGACCCATGCCGACGCGCTGGGGCGCAAGGCCTATGCCGACCAGTTCGACAAGGCGTTCGACTATGTGATCATGTATGTGCCGGGCGACAATTTCGTCACTGCGGCGCTGGAGGCGGACATGGAGCTGTGGGATCGCGCGGCGAAGAATCGCGTCATCATCTGCGGCCCCGCCACCTTCCTGCCGCTGGCGCGGACCTTGGCGGGCCATTGGCGGCAGGCCAAGATGCAGGACCAGGCGAAGCTGGTCGGGCATCTGGGCAAGGAGCTTTACGAGCGGCTGGCGGTGGCGGCGACGCACCTCAAGCGGCTGGGCAGCGGTCTCAACAGTGCCGTCGCCAATTATAACAGCTTTGTCGGCAGCTTCGACACGCGGGTGCTGTCCACCGGCCGCAAGTTTCGCGATCTGGACATCGAGACCGGTGGCAAGGAGATCGAGGCGGTCGAACCGCTGGATGTGCTGGCTCGCGATTCGCAGGCCGAGGAGAGCGTGCGGATATTGCCGCCGGCCGGTGTTGGCGCTCTACCGGTGGCGGAAGCGGCGGAATAGCGTTTCGGCTACATTGGCACAGTCGTCACCCGGCGCAGCTTCAGCCTGACGACCTTTGGGCTGCGGTCTGGACGGTGTGGGCGGTCGTCATGCTCATCGCTCCACGCCTTTTGCTTTCCCCCAGGCGCGCGCCGCCGTGTAACCCAGATAGCTGGTGCCGAAGAGCGCATAGAGCGGTTCGGGAATGCCTGTCAGATAAGCGGTCATGGCATGCGCAATCGCCTGGGCCGTTGCGGGGCTGAAGCCGGCGATGAGACCGAGCGGGATCGACCAGAGCAGCAATGCGTAGATGACATAGAGGAAGGTCGGGCGCGCGCGGCGGGTCCAGCGGTCGGGCGACGGTGTTTGTGCGCGTTGCGCGGGTTCTGCGATACCGTGTGTTTGGCTGGTCGACATGAGGATGAAGTCTCCCTTTTGATTGGACGGAGAGAAGCATTGCGGCTTAGCTTCGCACATTTCCCTCCGATCGTGACTTTTTCGTGCGTATCCAGGCAATATTCTAACCGATACGGTTGGCGAGCCAGCCATAGAGGAAGGCTTCGTTCGCGGGGCGGGTTTCGGCGAGATCGATATAGCGCTCTCCTTGCAGCGCCTCGATCGCCCTGAGCAGCACGGTTTCGGCATTGCTGCCGCGCAGCGCCAGAAAGCGCCCAAGCGCTGAGAGAGTCCGCGCGCCGATCGAGCGATCGAGCTGGAGGTCTGGATAGTCGCTACCGTTGCGGTTGAGCGCATTGAGCGCGCGCTGCAAAAAGCCGCTCGCGATCGAAGGTCCCATGTTTACGCCGGTGTCGAACAATTCGGCGGCCACGCGCGGTGCGCATTCGGCGACGAAGGCAAAGCCGGGCCGTTCCCAGTACAGTGTGCGATAGAGAGAAGCCGCCTGGGCATAAGGGAGCGCGCGCATATCGCCAGTATAGCCGTTGGCGCGGGCGACGGCCTGTGTAATGCCCCAGCGAGTCGGTCCGCCCGTGTCGGCGGGATGATCGACATAGCCGCCTTCCCGCGTGATAACGTCCTCGATCAAATGTGCGATGTCCATATGGTCCTCCTTTGTGCTGGAGGATGGATAACCTATATGGTTATATGTAGGACATGGCCAGTTTAGTGCGTGATGATTGTCGTCCGAGAGTATCGGGTTTAGCAGGAGCGGTATCTGTGCCTCCTCAAGACATGACTCCGGTGCAGCCTGCAATCGCCGTTCGGACATTGATCGTTCAGGTGGATCGTCCCATATAAGCGGCAAGCGGTTCTATAACGGCCGTGTGGAGATCGAATGACTATCAGCTATCCGTTGCTGCCGCTGCGCGACATCGTCGTGTTTCCCCAGATGATCGTGCCTTTGTTCGTTGGCCGCGACAAGAGTGTCGTGGCGCTGGAAAAGGCCATGGAGGCCGACAAGGACATCTTCCTGGTATCGCAGCTCGACCCGGCGGAGGACGATCCGGACCGGGATGCGCTTTATGATACGGGCGTGATCGCGACGGTGCTGCAGTTGCTCAAGCTTCCCGATGGCACCGTGCGCGTGCTGGTGGAAGGCAAGCAGCGCGCGAAGCTGGAGAACGTGATCGCCGCCGACGATCATCTGTCGGCCGAAATCTCGATGATCGACGACTTGCCTGCCGAAGGCGTGGCAGCGTCGGCGCTGATGCGATCCGTTGCCGAGCAGTTCGAAAATTACGCCAAACTCAACAAGAAGCTGCCGGCCGAGACGCCGGTGCAATTGCGTGAGATCGAGGATGCGGGGAAGCTGGCCGATGCGGTCGCCGCCAATATCAATGTGAAGGTATCCGACAAGCAGGCGCTGCTGGTCGAAAGCGATCCGATCAAGCGGCTCGAAATGGTCTTCGCCTTCATGGAAGGCGAGCTTGGCGTATTGCAGGTCGAGAAGAAGATTCGCGGGCGTGTGAAGCGCCAGATGGAGAAGACCCAGCGCGAATATTATCTCAACGAACAGTTGAAGGCGATCCAGCGCGAGTTGGGTAATGACGAGGCCGAGGACGCCGACGAGCTGGCCGAACTGACCCACAAGATCGCCAAGACCAAGCTGAGCAAGGAAGCGCGCGCCAAGGCGACCGCCGAATTGAAGAAGCTGAAGACGATGCAGCCCATGT
>CAXUEQ010000095.1:8893-9109 GCA_964250175.1 uncultured Sphingobium sp.
CCTGGGGCAAAAAGAGCAAGGTCAAGACCGACCTGAAAGCCGCGCAGGACGTGCTGGATGCGGATCATTTCGCGTTGGAAAAGGTCAAGGACCGGATCGTCGAATATCTGGCGGTGCAGGCGCGCACCAACACGCTGAAAGGCCCGATCCTGTGCCTGGTCGGCCCGCCGGGCGTCGGCAAGACATCGCTTGGCCGCTCGATCGCCAAGGCCACGG
>CAXUEQ010000096.1:0-1808 GCA_964250175.1 uncultured Sphingobium sp.
AAGCCGCCGAAGCCGCCCAGTTCAGCGTCCGCGCCGGGGCGGCGGGTCGCCTTGGCCAGCGGCGCGATCGCGCGGACGAGCGCGTTACCGGCGGCGATGTTCACGCCCGCCTTGGCGTAGCTGTAGGAATTGGGGTTCTGGGTGCTGTCGTTCATGCGTGAAGCGCCTAGACTTTTGCGGGATTTTATCAAGGGCGCACCGAAAAGCCTGTGTCCGTTCTTCCCGAGCCTGTCGAAGGATTGCACTTTTTGAAACCAGCTTGGCTTCCCGCCCAAATCCCGCCAAAAGGACGCCCGTGAGCCTGAGCCTGACCTTTCCCCGAATCCCGAAGCCGTTCAATTTCCGTGCATGGCATCTGATCGTCGCGGCGCTGGTCGCCGTCGCGGGCGCAATGCTGTTCGCGCAGATGGAGGGCGAGCGGGGGGTGCCGCCGATCGCCAGCGGTGGCGATTTCGAAGTGAACGGGGTCAAGATAGACATTTTCGCGCCTACCGCCGATGCCGCGCGCTATGCCGGCTGGCGGCAGGCGCAGCATGTCGCCTGGCGGATGCTGTGGACGCGCACCAATGGCGGGACGGGTGCGCCGGCGCTGTCCGATTCGCAGTTGGAGGCGATCGTGTCGGGGGTCGAGGTCGAGAGCGAACAGATCGGTCCCAACCGCTATATCGCGACGCTGGGGGTCCTGTTCGACCGGGCGCGGGCCGGGCAGATATTGGGTGTGCATGGATCGTCGATGCGTTCGCCGCCTTTGCTGGTGATCCCGATTTTGTGGCAGGGCGGCGTCGCCACCAGCTATGAAAGCGTCAACGAGTGGCAGAAGGGCTGGGCGCGTTTCCGCACCGGCGAGAGCGCGATCGACTATGTGCGGATCGCGGGCAACCAGGCCGATCCGATGCTGTTGAACATCGGCCAGACCGGGCGGCGGTCGCGCAATTGGTGGCGCGTGCTGCTCGACCAATATGGCGCGGCCGACGTGGTGATACCGATCGCGCGGCTGGAGCGGCAATGGCCGGGCGGGCCGGTGATCGGGCATTTTTCGGCGCGTTACGGTCCCGACGACATGCTGATAGGCACATTCGACCTGCGCGCGCCGAACGAGGCGGGTATCCCCGCGATGATGGACGCGGGCGTCCGGCGGATCGACGCGCTGTATACGCAGGCGCTGAACGACGGCACGTTGCGGCCCGACCCGTCGCTCATCATCGAGGCGCCGGTCGATCCCGATGCGCTGGGCATCGACAATGTGACGGACGCGGTGGTGGTGGATGAAGGCGACAGCGGGGTCCCGGCGGCGTCGGCGGCCACGGCCAGCTTCACCATCCAGTATGACACGCCCAATGTCGGCTCGGTCAACCAGGGCGAAAGCCTGATCCGCACGATCCCCGGCATCCGCTCCGCCGCGACCAGCAGCCTGGCGCTGGGCGGCACGTCGGTGATGCAGGTGAGTTTCGACGGCACGATCGACATGTTGAAGACGGCGTTGCAGGCGCGGGGCTTTACGGTGACGGGATCGGGCAGCACCCTGCGGGTCGGCCGGCGTGGCGCCGGCGCGCCCGAGGGGCAATGACGCGGGAGGCGGCCGACCGGCAGATCAGCTTGCCGTTCGACTGGACGCATGGCGGCAAAGACAGCGGTTTTCTGGTCAGCGAGGCCAATGCGATCGCGGTCCGCCATCTGGAGAATTGGCGCGACTGGCCGGTGCAGACAAGCGTTTTGTCCGGTCCGCCGCGATCGGGCCGGTCCATGCTTGGCGGCCTGTTCGCGCGGATTTCCGGCGGCAGCGTGATGGATGATGCGGAAGGGGCGGG
>CAXUEQ010000096.1:1818-9069 GCA_964250175.1 uncultured Sphingobium sp.
GGGGACGAAGCGTTGTTCCATGCGTGGAACCGGGCGCAGCTCGACCGACGGCCGCTGCTGCTGATCTCCGGTCAGGCCCCCCAGCACTGGGCGGTGGCGTTGCCCGACCTGCGATCGCGCCTGTCAGCCGTGCCGCATGTGCGGATCGCCGATCCGGACGAAGCATTGATGCTGGCGCTGATCGAGCGCGGGCTTGGCCGGCTGGGTGTCGCGACCGCCGCCGATCTGCCGGGCTGGCTGCACAGGCGGGTCGAGCGAAGCTATGCCGCGGTGGAGGATATCATCGCCTGCCTCAATCGCGCGTCGCTGTCGCAAAAACGCAAGATAAGCGTGGTTATGGCTAAAGAAACGCTGCAAGACGCCGGTTTTCTGCCTATAGTCCGGTCAGATCCGGACTCGTAACCCAAGGGAGCCGTTCGTGGCCGAAGCCGATCCGTCCGCCAGCCTGACCCTGCCCAGCGAGCGCTATTTCAATCGCGAACTGTCATGGCTGGCGTTTAACCAGCGTGTGCTGGAAGAGGCGATGAATCGCGCCCATCCGCTGCTGGAACGGTTGCGTTTCCTGTCGATTTCCGGCGCGAACCTCGATGAATTCTTCTCGGTGCGGGTCGCGGGGCTGAAAGGGCAGCAGTTGGAGAATGTCGATCTCCATTCGGCCGACGGGTTGACCCCCGCGCAGCAGCTTGCGGCGATCGAAATCGAGTGCGACCGGCTGATGGCAGAGCAGCAGAAGGTGTGGCACGTCATTCATGGCGAGCTGGCCGAGGTGGGGCTGGAAGTGACCGGCAGCCGCGCGGTCATGGACGAGAAGAGCGATGCCTGGCTGGCCCATCATTTCCAGACGCAGATTTTCCCGATCCTGACGCCGCAGGCGCTCGATCCGGCGCATCCCTTTCCCTTCATCCCCAATCAGGGGCTGTCGATCGTCTTCGATCTCGTCCGCCTGTCCGACAAGCAGAAGGTGCGCGAGCTGGTGATGATACCGGCGACGCTCTCGCGCTTCGTGCGCATACCGGGGGAACCGGCACGCTTCATGGCGCTGGAGGCGGTGATCCGGCGATTCAGCGGCACGCTCTTTCCCGGCTATCAGGTCAAGGACAGCGGCGTGTTCCGCATCATCCGCGACAGCGACATCGAGATCGAGGAAGAGGCCGAGGATCTGGTCCGCTATTTCCGCAGCGCGATCAAGCGGCGGCGGCGCGGGCGCGTGATCCGGCTGGAGATCGAGGAGCGCATTCCCGAGGCAGTCGAGGAAATGCTGCAGGACATGATGCAGGGGCATGAGGCGATCATCGCCGAAGTGGACGGCTTCGTCGGCATCGGCGACCTGGCCGGCGTGGTCGATGTCGATCGGCCCGACCTGAAGTTCGAATCCTATGCCCCGCGCTTTCCCGAGCGCATCCGCGAATATGGCGGCGATTGCTTCGCGGCAATCCGCGCCAAGGACATCATCGTCCACCATCCCTATGAAAGTTTCGACGTGGTCGTCGCCTTCCTGAAGCAGGCGGCGCTCGATCCCGACGTGGTGGCGATCAAGCAGACGCTGTATCGCGCGGGCAAGCAAAGCTCGATCATCCGCGCGCTGATCGACGCCGCCGAGGCGGGCAAATCGGTGACGGCGGTGGTCGAGCTGAAGGCGCGGTTCGACGAGGAGCAGAATCTGCTGTGGGCGAGCGCGCTGGAGCGGGCCGGGGTGCAGGTGGTCTATGGCTTCATCGACTGGAAGACCCACGCCAAGATATCGATGGTGATCCGGCGCGAGGGCGAGCAGTTCCGCACCTACTGCCATTTCGGCACCGGCAATTATCACCCGGTCACCGCGCGCATCTATACCGACTTGAGCTTCTTCACCGCCGACCCGCGCATCGGCCGCGATGCCGCCGCGATCTTCAACTATATCACCGGCTATGTCGAACCGCAGCATCTGGAGCGGCTGGTCATGTCGCCGCGCGATCTGCGCGATACGCTGAGCCAGCATATCGATGCCGAGATCGCGCATGTGCGCGAGGGACGGCCGGGCAATATCTGGGCGAAGATGAACAGCCTGGTCGACCCGGCGATCATCGAAAAACTCTATGCCGCCAGCAATGCGGGGGTGGAGATCGACCTGGTGGTGCGCGGCATCTGTTGCCTGCGGCCCGGCGTGAAGGGCCTGTCGGAGAATATCCGCGTAAAGTCGGTGGTCGGCCGTTTCCTGGAGCATAGCCGGATCGCGGTGTTCGGCAACGGCAAGATCCTGCCCAATAACGGCGCGAAAATCTTCATCAGTTCGGCTGACTGGATGCCGCGCAATTTCGACCGGAGGGTCGAATATATGCTGCCGATCGACAATCCGACCGTGCACGACCAGATACTCGACCAGGTAATGGTCGCCAACCTGATCGACAATGAGCAAAGCTGGGAGCTGGACGGGGACGGGCGCTATTACCGCACCGAGCCGGGCGACCGGCCGTTCAACCTGCATCGCTATTTCATGACCAATCCCTCGCTGTCGGGCCGTGGCGCGGCCTTGCAGAATAGCGGCGCTGTCCCCACGCTCTCGCTGCGCAGGCGAGTCTGAAATAATGGCCTCCATGCTCAAGCTGA
This sequence comes from uncultured Sphingobium sp., assembly GCA_964250175.1. GTDB lineage: Bacteria > Pseudomonadota > Alphaproteobacteria > Sphingomonadales > Sphingomonadaceae > Sphingobium. The sequence continues at coordinate 4,405 of CAXUEQ010000096.1, forward strand.
TCCGCACGGCGGCGGCCCGTGAGCCATCGTCGGCGCTTGCCGGAAAGCGTTCGGCGATCATCGACATCGGCTCCAACAGCGTGCGCCTGGTCGTCTATGACGGGCCGCAGCGCATGCCCTTCATCCTGTTCAACGAAAAGGTGATGGCGGGTCTGGGCGCGTCGCTGGGCAAGACTGGGCGCATCGAGAAGGGCGCGATGGAACGCGGCCTCTCCGCGCTGGCGCGCTTTCGGCACCTCTGCGCGGAAATGAAGGTCGACACGTTACGCTGCGTCGCCACCGCCGCGGTGCGCGACGCGACCAACGGCGCGGATTTCATCGCGGGGGCCAGCGCGATCGGTCTCGACATCGCATTGCTCAGCGGCGCGCAGGAAGGGCGGGCGGCGGGCTATGGCGTGATCTCCGCCATTCCCGAAGCAGATGGCATCGTCGGCGACCTGGGCGGCGGCAGCCTCGAACTGGTGCGGGTGAAGAATGGCGAGGTCCATGCCGTCACCTCGCTGCAACTGGGTGTGCTGCGCCTGCCCGAAATTCGCGTAAAGGGGCATGGCGCGCTCGACCGTCATGTGCGCAAGGCGCTGGCGGAATCGGATTTTCCTATCGATCCCGACCTGCCTTTCTACATGGTCGGCGGATCGTGGCGGTCGCTGGCGCGGCTCGACATGGAACTCAACCATTATCCGCTGCCGGTCATCCACCATTATGAGATGCCTGCCGCACGGGCTGCGGCGCTGGCGCGCACGGTTGCGCATATGCAGCGCGCGACGCTGAAGAATGTGCCTTCGCTCACCGGATCGCGCATCCCGACCCTGCCCGGCGCGGCGGCGCTGCTGGCGACGATGGTGAAGCATTTGCAGAGCAGCCGTCTGGTCGCGTCGGCCTATGGCCTGCGTGAAGGCTTGCTGTTCGAGGATTTGCCCGCCGATGTGCGCGCCCAGGACCCGCTGCTGATCGCGGTCGAGGCGGAGGGCGAAGCGCAGGGGCGCTTTCCGGGCCATGGTCCGCTGATCGAGGACTGGATCGCGCCGCTCTTTCTGGAGGATGGCACGCACTGGCGACGCATCCGCCGCGCGGCCTGTCTGCTCGCCGATGTCGGCTGGCGCGCCAACCCCGATTTCCGTTCGGAGCGCGGCATCGAGATTGCGCTGCACGGCAACTGGGTCGGCATCGATGTGGAGGGGCGCGCCATGCTGGCGCAGGCGCTGCACAGCAATTTCGGCGGCGGCATGAACGTGCCGGATATTCTGAATGGTCTCGCCGGTCCCGATGCGCTGCGCCGCGCCGCGCAATGGGGATTGGCGATCCGGCTGGGCCAGCGCTTGTCGGGCGGGGTCGAAGGTCCCTTGCGCTACGGCAGGCTGGATGCGGATCAGACCAGCCTGTCGCTGATGCTGCCAAAAGCGGATGCCGACCTGTATGGCGAAGCGGTCGAGCGACGGTTGCGACATCTGGCCCAGGCGATGGATCTGAAGCATCGACTGGAAGTCGAGGGGTAAAGCCCCCTCCCGCATGCGGGAGGGGGCAGCAATATCAGCGCCTCAGGCCGCGATCTTCAATGCGATATCATTCGCCCGATCAACTGCGGCGGCGATGGCGGCGTTCCGGCTGTCCTCGCCAAGCGCGATGCCCTCCGCGACGATGATCTGCGGATCAATGCCGATGAAACCGAGCGTGCCGCGAAGATAGGTTTCGGCATGTTCAAGCGCCTGCGCCGGCGATCCCTCGCCATAAAGGCCACCGCGCGTGAGCACGACGATAACCCGCTTGCCGCCCGCCAGGCCCTCTGGTCCGTTGGGACCATAAGCGAACGTCTGCCCGGCGATCACGATGCGATCGAACCACGCCTTGAGCTGAGTGGGAATGGTGAAGTTATACATGCCGGCGCCGATCACGATCGTGTCGGTGGCCAGGAATTGCTGCAGGTCGGCATTGGCTGCGGTATCGGCAAGAACATCGAGCGTCAGATGCGGAAGCGGCTGTGCCGCCAGATCGCGATAGGTGACGTCGAGCGTCGGGTCGGCTTCGCGCAATTTCGCGACCACAGCGGCGGTGATGGCGCGGCTTGCTGAACCTGCGCCGGTGATGCTGGAATCGATATGCAGAACTGTCATGGTGATTTCCGGTCTATGATAGGTGTGGCAGGAACCCGCTAGGAAACTTCCCCGGACACGCCAAGAAAGCATAATTTTAGGGTTTGCTCATAAATCTATGACGGTATGATGATGCTGTATGAGGCTTGCGCTCACGCCTTGTTCGCGGCGACCGCGGCGGGGGTGTGGGTCATGCACAGTCGGCCATTCTTCACGGCAAAGGCCACGCGTCCCTCGACCAGATCGACCGCGTCGCGGCCGAACTGTTCGTAGCGCCAGCCGTCGAGGATCGACAGGCCCTCACGCACGCCCGATGCCAGCGCGTCGATGTCGTCCGAGCGGGCGAGCAGGCGCGCGGCGACGTTGATGTCGCGCGAGCGGATCTTGAGCAGCAGCTTCAGCAGGTCGGCGACCAGAGCGCCATCCTTGCCAAGGCCCGGCTTCTTGGGGTCGCGCTCGGGCAGATCGTCCTTGCCGAGCGGCGCAAAATTGCTGATCGCGGCCATCATGCGCGCGCCGATATCGTTTGATTTCCACGCGGCGGACAGCCCGCGCACCTTGGCCAGGTCGTCCTGGTTGCGCGGCGGATGGCTGGCGATGTCGGCCAGCGTCTCGTCCTTGACGATCCGGCCGCGGGGCAGGTTCTTGTCCTGCGCCTCGATCTCGCGCCAGGCCGCGAGCGCTTTCAACCGGCCCAGCACGTCGGGCTTGCGGCTGGCGATGCGGACGCGCTTCCACGCATCCTCCGGCAGGTTCACATAATGGGCCGGATCGCTGATCCGCTCCATTTCCTGATCCAGCCAGCCGCCGCGCCCGGTCTTGCGCAGTTCGTCAAGCATCATCGGGAAAATGCGGATGAGGTAGGTGACATCGCCGATCGCATAGTCGATCTGCCGCTTGTCGAGCGGACGGCGCGCCCAGTCGGTGAAGCGCGCCCCCTTGTCCAAGACCACGCCCAGCCAGGCCTCGACCAGATTGCCGTAGCCGATCTGCTCGCCAAGGCCGAGCGCCATCGCCGCGATCTGCGTGTCGAACATCGGGTATGGGGTCTTGCCGGTCAGGTTGTGGATGATCTCGATATCCTGCCCGCCGGCGTGGAATATCTTCAGCACATCCTCATTGTCGGTCATCAGGTCGAGCAAGGGTGTGAGGTCGATGCCGGGGGCCTTGGGATCGATCGCGGCGGCTTCCTTGCTATCGGCGACCTGAATCAGGCACAGCTCGGGCCAATAGCTGTTCTCCCGCATGAATTCGGTGTCGATGGCGACATAGGGGGATTGGGCGATGCGCTGGCAGAATTCGGAAAGCGTCTTGCTGTCGGTAATCAGCGGATGAATTTGCATATGGTCTTCGATCTTATTATGGGCTGGCCCGCTCCCTGCGGGCTGGTCATGTGACACGCCGGTCATAGACCGCGCTTTCGGGTTTGTCATTTCCGTAAAATGGTCTGGAAGAAACACGTCATGCACGCTTATCGCACCCATAATTGCGCCGCCCTACGGACAAGCGACGTGGGTGCGACCGTTCGCCTGTCGGGCTGGGTGCATCGCAAGCGCGACCATGGCGGCGTGCTGTTCGTCGACCTGCGCGACCATTATGGCCTGACGCAGATCGTCGCGAAAGCCGACAGCGAGGCGCTGCGCATTCTCGACGGGCTGCGCGCCGAGTCTGTGGTGACGATCGACGGCACAGTCGTGGCGCGCGGCGCAGAGGCGACCAATGCCAGGATGGCGACCGGCGAGATCGAGGTCGTCGCCGACAGCGTGACCGTGCAGTCGGCCGCCGCCGAACTGCCGCTGCCGGTGGCGGGCGAGCAGGAATATCCCGAGGATATCCGCCTGCGCTACCGCTTCCTCGACCTGCGGCGCGAGACGCTGCACGCCAATATCGTGACGCGGACGAAGATCATTTCCGACATGCGCCGCCGCATGGAGGCGCAGGGTTTCACTGAATATTCGACGCCGATCCTGACCGCGAGCAGCCCGGAAGGCGCACGCGACTTTCTGGTGCCCAGCCGCATCCATCCGGGCAAATTCTACGCGCTGCCGCAGGCGCCGCAGCAATATAAGCAGTTGCTGATGGTCGCGGGCTTCGACCGCTATTTCCAGATCGCGCCCTGCTTTCGCGACGAGGACCCGCGCGCGGACCGCTTGCCCGGCGAATTTTACCAGCTCGACCTGGAAATGAGCTTCGTCACCCAGGAAGATGTCTGGAACACGATGGAGCCGGTGATCGCGCAGGTGTTCGAGGCGTTCGCGGACGGCAAGCCCGTGACCCCGGCGGGCAGCTTCCCGCGCATCCCCCATGCCGAGGCGCTGCTGAAATATGGCAGCGACAAGCCGGACCTGCGCAACCCCATCCTCATCACCGACGTGTCGGACCGGTTTTGCGGCTCCGGCTTCGGCCGGTTCGCGTCGATGGTCGAAGCGGGCGACGTGGTTCGCGCCGTTCCGGCCCCGGGCACGGCGGAAAAGAGCCGCAAGTTCTTCGACGACATGAACGCCTGGGCGCAGTCCGAAGGCTTTCCGGGCCTCGGCTATGCGACGCAGAAGGAAGGCGTGTTCGGCGGGCCCAT
>CAXUEQ010000097.1:0-2478 GCA_964250175.1 uncultured Sphingobium sp.
GAGGGCTGGGTCGAGACCGCGATGAAACTCGGCCCAAAAGACCTGCGCATGATGCGCCGCCTCGCCTCGGCGCAGGCAAGGTTGCATGTGAAGTAAGGTGTGTCGTCACCCCGCATGCCGGGATGACGATTTTGCATCAAACCCGCCGCCGGTGCCGCCCGCGCGCTGTCGCCGCCATGGCGCTGCCGATGTCGCAGCCATCGGCCAGCATCTGGCGGATCACCTCACGCGGGCGCGGTGTGCAGAGCAGGAAGCCCTGAACGTCAGTGAACCCCGCGTCGCGGGCATATTGGAGCTGTTCCTCGCTCTCGATACCCTCGGCCACCGTGTCCATGCCCAATTGCTGCGCGAGATAGGCGACGGCGCGCACTACCGCCTGATTTTCCGGGCTGTTGCGCACATTCTTCATGAAGCTCTGGTCGACCTTGATCGTGTCGAAGGCATAGGAAGACAAATAGCTGAGCGACGAATAGCCTGTGCCGAAATCGTCCAGCGCCAGCCGCAGCCCGATCTGTCGCAACTCCAGCAGCATCGCGCTGGTCTGCGGCTGTTTGTCCAGAAACACCGTCTCGGTCACTTCCAGTTCAAGCCGGCGCGCGGAGAGGCCGTTCGCCATCAGATGCCCGATCACGGCATGGGGCAGGTCGGCGGATTTCAACAGTGCCGGCGACATGTTGACAGCCACCCGGATATCGTCGGGCCATTCGGCGGCGGCGGCGCAAGCCTCGCCCAGCACCCAGTCGCTGATCGACGCGATCATCGAAATGCTTTCGGCGACGGGAATGAATTCTGCCGGCGAAATCGGCCCAAGCGCCGGATGGTTCCATCGCAGCAACGCCTCGCAGGCCGACACCTTGCCGGTCTTGAGGTTGAACAGTGGCTGAAAATGCAGCGCCATTTCGCCATTGTCGATCGCACGGCGCAGTCCGGTCTCGATTTCATGAACGCGGTTGAACCGCTCCTTCATCGACCAGGTAAAGCCCGCCGCACAATTGCGCCCGTTCCGCTTTGCCTCATACAGGGCCATGTCGGCATGCTGAAGCAATTCGTCGACATCGCGACCGTCCTGCGGTGCGACGGCGATACCCAGCGATGCGGTAACCATCAGATGATGGCCGCCAATGTCGAAACGCGCGACGAAGCCCGCGATCACATCGTCGGCGATCGCCTGCGCGGCGCTGCGGTCGGTATCGGGGCAGATCAGGATGAATTCGTCGCCGCCGAACCGGGCGACATGACCACGCCCGTCCAGCGCGGCGGCAAGGCGTTCAGCCACGGCACATAGCAACTGGTCGCCGATCATATGGCCCAGCGAGTCGTTAATCTCCTTGAACCGGTCGAGATCGAGCCACAGGATCGCAAGTGCGTCATGCGGCTTGCGGTTCCGCTGAAACAATTCGCGCAGCCGCATCTGCATGGCCATGCGATTCTCGACTCCGGTCAGGCTGTCGAAACGCGCCAATTGTTCATATTTGGCGGCAAGCTGGGTCTTGTCGCGTTGCCCGCGTAGCGCCTGCACGACGATACGATGGGTGGTCGCGCTGATCTCCGCCATGCCCAGCGTCATCAACACCAGCACCGAGCCGAGCACGCGATAGCCAAGCCCGCCGGCCAGCCACAGGCCAAGCGCGGTCGGGGCGAGCGTCAGGAAGACCTGGCCGATCGCAATCTGCACCCGGCCCGCGTTCCGGCCCGAAATGCCGCCGGCATAGCCGGCCGCGAGCGATACGGACAGAATATGTATTGCCGGGTCGCTCGACCGCTGGAGCGTCACGAAAGCGAGCAGGCCCAGCATCGCGGCATAGGCCCACGCCCCCACTTCATAGGCCAGTTCCCACCCGCGCGAGGCGTTGGCGGTGCCCTTTACCAATTGGCCATGGAAGAAGATGGCGGAAACGATGCGGGACCCGGCGATCGCGCAGATGATTGCGGTCATGATCGTGATGGCCGAATCATCCGCCAGCCACGCCATCGCCAGACTGAGCGACATGCCGGCGATCGCGCCGATCGTCAGTGACGTCGGCGACGCGTAGAGCGTTTCCACAAGGCTCCGCCTTACGTCGGCATCCTTCTCCGACGAAAACGCCATGCGCGCGCGAATAGTGGCCAGCAACTCCCGCAATCGGGTCTCCAATCCGTGCTTACGTCATGGACCGGACAAATGTTTTTTTGGTTAAGCCAATGCTTAAGCCACCGCTAGCCTGTCCCTGAAAAGCGATGCCGCAAACATGATTTTCAGGGAATCAGCAGACTGGAATCGCCATAGCTGTAGAAGCGGTAGCCCTTCGCGATCGCATGATCATAGGCGCCAACCATACGCTCCCGCCCCATCAGCGCGCTGACCAGCATGAACAGGGTCGAGCGCGGAAGGTGGAAATTCGTCATCAGCCCATCGATCGCGCGAAAAGGATAGCCCGGCGTGATGAAGATGCGCGTTTCGTCCGCAAAAGGCGCGATGACCCCCTGCGCATTTGCCGC
>CAXUEQ010000097.1:2488-9043 GCA_964250175.1 uncultured Sphingobium sp.
AGCAGGCGCAGGCTGGTGGTTCCGACAGCGATCAGGCGCCCGCCCGTCGCCCGCACGGCATTGAGCCGCTTCGCCGTCTCCATGCCGATCCTGCCCCATTCGGCGTGCATGAGGTGCGCATCGGTATCGTGGACCTTGACCGGCAGAAAGGTGCCGGCTCCGACATGCAGCGTCAGCGTCTCTATGCCGATACCGGCCACACGCAGCGCGTCGATCAGCGCGGGCGTGAAATGCAGCGCAGCCGTGGGCGCGGCGACCGCGCCGTCCTCCTGCGCGAACATCGTCTGATAGTCGCTGCGGTCTCGCTCGTCGGTCGGGCGTTTGCTCGCGATATAGGGCGGTAGCGGCATATGCCCCGCACGTTCGAGCAATATCTCGACCGGCTCCTCGCCCTCGAAGGTGAGCGCAAACGCACCCTCGTCGTCGCGCGCGCCGGCGATGGCGGTGACGCCCGCGCCAAAGTCGATCCGGTCGCCGGGACTGAGCCGCTTCGCGTTGCGGACGAACGCCTGCCAGCTACGCAGCGACAGCCGCTTGTGCAGTGTCGCACCTATTCGTGCTTTCCCGCGCACCCCTTCGAGTTGTGCCGGGATCACCCGCGTATCGTTGAACACCAGACAATCCCCGGCGCGCAGCAGCGACGGCAGGTCGGACACATGCAGGTCGCGGCGGCCGGACGCATCCTCCACCAGCATACGTGCCGAATCGCGCGGGTGCGCCGGCCGCAGCGCTATCCGCTCGGGCGGCAGGTCGAAATCGAACAGGTCAACGCGCATGGAACAAGGGCTTATGCAACTCCTCTCCCAAAGGAGAGGAGAGGGTCATTTCTTCAATGGCTTGTTCAGATCCGCCACGCTCGGTGTCGCCGGTGCAGCCGCAGGCGGCACGAATGCCGGCGGTGCCTTGCCATCGCTCTCGATCGACGCCTGGACGATGGTCGAGGGATTCAGCGGCGGCTCGCCCTGGCTGATCGCATCGACATATTGCATGCCCTCGATCACCCGGCCGAACACGGTATATTTCCGGTCAAGTTGCATACGCGGCAGGAAAATGATGAAGAACTGGCTGTTCGCGCTATCCTCGCTCGCCGCGCGCGCCATGGACACGGTGCCGCGCAGATGGGGCATCATGTTGAATTCGGCCTTCAAATCCGGCTCGGTCGATCCGCCGGTGCCGTCGCCCTTGGGATCGCCGCCCTGCGCCATGAAGCCGGGGATCACGCGGTGGAATTTCAGGCCGTTATAGAAGCCCTTGCGCGTCAGTGCCTTGATCCGCTCGACATGGGCGGGCGCGATATCCGGGCGCAGCTGGATACGCACACGGCCGCCGGTCGAAAGGTCAAGGTCCCAGATATTCTGCGGATCGGCGGGAACGACCGCGGGGGGCAGCTTGGCGATCTGCTCGGCGTTCAGTTCCTTGGCGTTCTGCATCGCCTTGGCGGTCATCTCCGCCTTCTTCATTTCGTCGACCTTACCGCCCTGCGCATTGGCTGGCACGGTTGTTGCCAACGCGAGCACCCCGGCAAGGGTCATCATCCTGAACGCTGATTGGAAACCCATGATCGTCATATCTCTCCGGCGGTCCGGGCGCAAAACCCGTCAGCGCATGTCTGTAAATTCGCTCGATGAATGGCGGCTGAGCGCACTCAGTCTCCCTTTCGTCCGATGCGCTCTACCCGTTCGTTGACTTCCTCGCAAACCCTTGGCGGAACGAACTTGTGGATGGGGCCGCCGAACAGGGCGATTTCCTTCACCAGACGGCTCGCGATCGGTTGCAACGACACATCGGCCATCAGAAAGACGGTCTCGACCCGGTCGTTGATCTGCTGGTTCATGCCCGCCATCTGATATTCATATTCGAAGTCGGCCACCGCGCGCAGGCCGCGAATGATGACGCTCGCGCCCTCGCGCTCGGCAAAGGTCATCAGCAGCGTATCGAACGCGACGACATGGATTTCGCTGTCGATTTCCCCGCATTCGCGTTTGACCTGCTCCAGCCGTTCTTCCAGGGTGAACATCGGCGATTTGGACGGATTGGTCGCCACGCCGATCACCAGCCGATCGACCAGTCGCGCGCCACGGCGGATGATATCCATATGACCCAGCGTGATCGGGTCGAAAGTGCCTGGATAAATGCCTGTCCTCCGCTGCCCCATCTACCGGTCCCTTTTGACGACATAGTCCGCGATGGCGCGCAGCAGATCGGCCTGTTCGCCAAAGCCGTGCAGATGCGCCTTGGCCTGTTCGACCAGCAACTGCGCCTGTTCGCGCGCGCGACCTACTCCCAGCAAAGAGAGGAACGTCTGCTTCCCCGCCGCCGCGTCCTTGCCCAGCGCCTTACCCGCAAGCGCCGCATCGCCCTCGACGTCGAGCAGGTCGTCGGCAATCTGGAAGGCCAGGCCGATATCGCGCGCATAGCCGTGCAGGCCAGTCCGTGCCTCTGGCGGGATATGCCCCATGATTGCCCCCGCCTCGACGCAAAAGCCGATCAGCGCGCCGGTCTTGAGTTGCTGGAGCCGGGTAACGGTGGGCAGGTCGAAACGCGCTCCTTCCGCCTCCAGATCCATCATCTGCCCGCCCGCCATGCCTGCCGGACCGCTCGATACCGCCAGCGCGCGGATCAGTTCGCACCGCACGAACGGGTCGGCATGAGTCTTCGGATCGGCCAATATCTCAAACGCCAGATCGTGCAGGCAATCGCCGGCCAGGATCGCCGTCGCTTCGTCGAACGCGCGATGCACGGTCGGCTTGCCCCGGCGCAAGTCATCATCGTCCATAGCCGGCAGGTCGTCATGCACCAGCGAATAGACATGGATACACTCGACCGCCAAGCCGGCGCGCGTTGCCGAATCGGCTGCTACGCCGAACAGGTCGCAGGTCGCACGGATCAGCAAAGGCCGCAGCCGCTTGCCGCCGCCGATCGTGGCATGGCGCATCGCCTGATATAGACGCTGGCGCGGATCGTCCGGCACCGTCAGCAGCGTGTCGAACGCCGCGTCGATGGCCTGCGCGACATCCCGCGTCGCCTGGCCCAGCAGCGCGCCCATCACTGTATCTGTCACAGATCCAACGCTCACTCAGCCCCGAACGGGTGCGCACCGGCAGGCGTGCCAGACGGATCGATCGTCAGCTTTTGAATACGCGCCTCGGCATCCTTCAGTCGCTGCGTGCACACCGTGCGTAACGCCTCACCCCGCGTATAAAGCGCTATCGAGGCGTCGAGTGGCGCGTCGCCACCTTCCAGCTTGCGCACGATCGATTCGAGTTCGCGCAACGCATCCTCAAAAGACAATGCCGCAAGCGCCGCGTCGGACGCGGGATCGGGCGAAAGCGATGTTATCTCCATTGCCCTGCATTGGCCCCGCCCGTGCGCGCGGTCAAGTCCACGCACAAGCTGCATAACCGGGGGATCATGTGCAACGAGTCATCAAAAATTCATGAGTAAGCGATTTTAAGTTACCGGTTAACACGAATTTACCGTTGACGGGCTTTGCTGCACTGCACATAGGAAAAGCACTATGAAATTTCACATCCCCCTGATCGCCGTTGCGGCGCTGATGTCCCTGTCGGCCTGTAGCAAAAGTGAACCCGAAGTTGTGGGCGGCCCTGCTGATCCACTGGCGCATGAACTGGCCAATGCCGCGCCGGTTACGCTGCCGCCGTCCGTGAAGACGAGCAACAGCTATCGCTGCAAGGACAACAGCCTGCTGTTCGTGGAATTTCTGTCGGACGACAAGAGCGCTAACTTGCGTACCAAGAAGGACGGCGCCCCGACCAAGCTGGTCGCCGACGCGCCCGGCGGTCCACTCAAGGGAGACGGCTATGAAGTCTCCGGTCCCGGCAAGACCATCACCGCCACCGTCCCCGGCAAGGCCGCGCAAAGCTGCAAGGCCTGACCGCCCTCCCATCCTCTTCCCAAGCTATCCGGGCCGGTCTCTTCTAAGGACCGGCCCTTTTTATTGCCCGCGACCCCGTTCGCTCCCGCCGCTTAATCCTCGATGCTTGATCCCAAGATGCACACTCATTCCGCAACAGCGAATGACAGGATCAATCGTCCGGTTAGGTCGCAGCTTTGCCTCAGGCTTGCGCAAATCAGGAAGATTATCGTTTATCGGTAACTTTGATGCCCGTGGCGAGCGTGTTCGGCCCGATCTTCACCGCGTCGGTGGTCCAGTTGGCAACAAAGGTGCTGGTGCGCGACACACCCGGCACGAAGCTGGCGCTGTTACCGGTGATGGTCAGGCCACTGGATTCATGGGTCTTTCCCTCGGGCGCGACAGTGATGAAGGCGGAATAATTATCCTTGTCCTTCCCCTGAACCATTTCATTGCCCGAAATCATGCCGGACGCGCCGTTGCTGAGGTCGATCATATAATTGGTCAGATGCCCGGCGCTGTCGTCGAAGCTGTTGTCACGTATGTCGACCTTGCCCGAACGGGTCTTAAGGTAATGGCCGCCGTCTCCCATCTCGAAGCGCGAGTGGGTGACGGTAAGGCTGCCGAAGTCGCCGGTGTAAATGCTATGCGCGCAGCTCAGATCGCGATCGCAGCGCCCCAGATGCTGAAAGGTCGAATAGTCGATCGTGATTTCGGCGGTGGGGTCGTCATGGGTAAGGATACCCTCTTCGCTGTTGCGGAATAGCGACTGCGTAACATCGAGATCGCCCTTTTCCAGCCTTATGCCTGCGCCATTGCCATCCGGCACGCGCAGATTCTGAAACACCAGCCCGTCGATCGTCGCGCCCCGCCCACGCAGCACCAGCGCCGCCTTCTCTTCGCAGATCGCACCGTCGAAGATCGCCGTACCCGGCTTTGCCGCGCGATAGGTGACGATGCCGGCGCTTTGCAACGCGCACTGGCGATAGGTTCCCGGCGCGATAAGGATCGTGCCGGTGCCGTTACCGATGGACGCGACCGCATCATTAAGCTGGTCGTAGCCACGCCCGGTCTCGGCGACCCTGAATGGCGCATCGCCCTGCTGCGCGGTGGCGGTGGCGGCGATACCTGCGGACAGGATCAAGAGAGTGGGGAGGATACGCATGATGAGGATGCGCTTAACCTGAAAAAAGTGAAGGGCTGGTGCCGGGAGTTAGTTAACAGCCGGTCTATCAGCGAACACCATCTTAGATGCCAGCCTGGGCTGGGCATGACGACCATTATCGTTCGTTATTCGTTCAATCCAGATTGGGTCGCAGCCAGCGCTCTGCCATCGCAAGGTCCACGCCGCGCCGTCCGGCATAATCCTCCAATTGGTCGCGGCCCACGCGGGCAACGCCGAAATATTCGCTTTGGGGATGGCCGAAATAAAAGCCGCTGACCGCCGCCGTCGGCAGCATCGCGAAGCTGTCGGTCAGCGTGATGCCGGTCGTGTGAACCGCGTCGAGCATCTTGAACAGGATCGGCTTCTGGCTGTGATCGGGGCAGGCGGGATAGCCCGGCGCGGGGCGGATGCCGCGATATTTCTCGCGGACCAGCGCCTCATTGTCCAACTGTTCGCCCGCTGCATAACCCCACAGGTCGGTTCGAACATGCTTGTGCAACCGTTCGGCAAAAGCCTCGGCCAGCCGGTCCGCCAGGGCTTTCAACAATATGTCGGAATAATCGTCATGATGCGCCTTGAAATTCGCCAGATGCGGCTCGATGCCGTGGCCCGCGGTCACTGCGAAGCCGCCGATCCAGTCGCCGTCCTGGCTGATGAAATCGGCGAGGCACATATTGGCGCGGCCCTCTCGCTTGGCGATCTGCTGGCGGAGGAAGGACATGCGGACATGCTTTTCATCCTCGACATGGATGATGACATCGTCGCCCTCGCGGCGACAGGGCCAGAGCGCGGCGACGCCCCTGGCGACAAGCCATTTTTCGGCAATGAGCGTGTCGAGCATCTTCTGCGCATCGGCGAACAGGCTGCTGGCGCTCTCGCCGACCACCGGGTCGGTCAGGATCGCGGGATAATTGCCCGCCAGTTCCCACGCACGGAAGAAAGGCGTCCAGTCGATATAATCGCGCAGGTCGGCCAAGTCCCAGTCGGGGAAGCTGTGGATGCCTGGTTTGAGCGGGATCGGCGGCTTCATCGCCTCATCAATCTCGAACGCATTGGCGCGCGCATCCTCCAGGCTGAGGAGCGCGCTCTGGCCTTTACCCGCACGCGCCGCCCGCACATGCGCATATTCTGCTGACGTCTTTGCCACAAAATCGTCGCGCTGAGTATCGCTCACGAGCGCGGTGGCGACGCCGACCGCGCGGCTGGCGTCCAGCACATGGACGACCGGTCCCTTATAGGCCGGCTCGATTCGCAGCGCGGTGTGCACCTTGCTGGTGGTCGCGCCGCCGATCAGCAGCGGCATGGTCATGCCCGCACGCTGCATCTCCTCGGCCACCGTCACCATCTCGTCCAGCGACGGCGTGATGAGGCCAGACAGCCCGATCATGTCGGCGTCATTCTTGTTCGCAGCGGCCAGGATAGTGGACCAGGGAACCATAACGCCCAGATCGACCACCTCGAACCCGTTGCACTGGAGAACGACACCGACGATATTCTTGCCGATATCATGGACGTC
>CAXUEQ010000098.1:0-8511 GCA_964250175.1 uncultured Sphingobium sp.
GGGCGGCGATCAAGGCGAGCGCGCTGAAGCCTGAAAGGGGAAGGCGCCAGGCGAAGGCGAGGGCGCGCGCGGCGGCGATGCCGATACGCACACCGGTGAAGCTGCCGGGGCCGACATCGACCGCGATCGCGTCCGCGCGTCCACCGCCGGGAAGCGCGGCGATGGCGGGCATCAATCGTTCGGCATGGCCGCGCCCCACCAGTTCATGCCGGTGGGCGATGCAGGCCACATCGTCGAACAGGGCGACGGACAGGGCCTGAGTCGCCGTATCGATCACCAATGTGCGCAAGCCAGACCCCTGAAATAGCACCCGGAGGCGCGCCGCAGTTCAGGTTCCAGCCGTTAGTCGATCCGGTTGAATTTGCCAAATTCGGGACGGGGAAGCCGTGCGAAGATGGTCGAGGGATCGCCATAGCCGAGCGTCGCGATGAAATTGGACTTCACGGCCGGCGTATCGGCGAAGAAGGCGGCGTCCAACGCGGCATTGTCGAAACCCGACATCGGGCCGGTATCGAGGCCGAGCGCACGGGCCGCGACGATGAAATAGGCCCCCTGAAGCGTGCTGTTGCGAAAGGCGCTGGCCTTGCGCAGGGCATCATTGCCCACAAACCAGCTACGCGCGTCGGCGGGCGGAAAAAGTTCGGGCAGATGATCGTGGAAATTTTCGTCCATGCCGATGATGACGCTGACGGGGGCTGCCAGTATCTTTGCCGCATTCGTGCCGGACGAGACGGCGGCAAGCTTCGCCTTGGCTTGCGGGCTGACGCACCAGACGATCCGCGCGGGCAACTGGTTGGCCGAAGTCGGACCCCATTTCAGCAGATCCCAGATGGCGTGCAGTTGCGCTTCCGAAACCGGCTGATCGGTATAGCCATTATAGGAACGGGCCTTCACGAAAAGCTGGTCGAGCGCGTCCTGTGGCAGTGGCTGGGCCATGCGGTCTGTCTTTCCTGTTGGATCAAAGCAATGGGGCTAGGCGGCGCAGATCAGATCGCGCGGACCTCGGTCACTTCGGGGACATAATGTTTGAGCAGCGACTCGATGCCCTGCTTGAGCGTCGCGGACGAGGAGGGGCAGCCGGCGCAGGCGCCCTGCATCTTGAGATAGACCTTCCCCTGATCGAAGCCACGATAGACGATGTCGCCCCCATCGTTTGCGACCGCCGGGCGGACCCGCGTCTCGATCAGTTCCTTGATCTGGGCGACGATCTCCGCATCGGCAGGGTTGTCGGTATAATCCTGTTCGGCGGGAACGCTGATACCTGCGGCAGACCCGGCGGTGAACAACGGCATGGCGGCGGAGAAATGATCGAGCAGGGTTGCGATGACGTCCGGCTTCGCCTGTGGCCAGCCATCGGGGGCGGCAAGAGTGACCGACACGAAATCCGACCCGAAAAAGACACCGGTTACGTCGCCGATGCCGAACAGGGCGTCGGCCAGCGGCGAAATTTCCGCCTCTTCCGGGGTTGCGAAGTCGCGGGTGCCGGCGGTCATCACTGCCTGTCCGGGCAGGAATTTGAGCGTGGCGGGGTTCGGGGTCGTTTCGGTTTCGATCAGCATGACGCCTATGTGGGCGCGAAGGGCAGCGAGATCAAGCTGGCTTGTCGCACGGTCATGACAGGAATTGGGAACTCTCCGTGGCGCAGGGGATTGATCCGTCGCACCCTCAATGGAGAGAGATCATGTCCAGCGACCACGACATCCGGCAGCGCTTTTGGAAAGAATTGTCCAGCAGCCCTTTTCTGCTGGTCGGTTTGAACGCCGACAATCAGCACAGCCTGCCGATGACCGCGCAATTAGACAAGGATGCGAACAGCGCCTTCTGGTTCTATACCAGCCGCGACAATCGCCTGGCCCCCGGTGGCCCGGCGATGGCGCAGTTCGCCGCGAAGGGCCATGACCTGTTCGCCAGCGTCGCCGGCAGCCTGACCGAGGAGAGCGACCAGGCGGTGATCGACCGTTTCTGGACCAAGGAGGTCGAAAGCTGGTATCCCGGCGGGCGGCAGGACCCATCCTTGCTGATGCTGCGCTTTGATCTGGGCAATGCCGAGATCTGGCTGGCCGACATCAGCCTGGCTGGCCGATTCAAGATGCTGTTCGGCGGCGATGTCCGTTCGGAGATTACGGGCCAGCATGCCGAGGTCGTTTTGTAAAAACTGATCGCGCAGAGGTGCGGAGGGCGCGGAGAGTTTATAAACGGGGGGAGTTCTCGCAGT
The DNA here is from genome assembly GCA_964250175.1 of uncultured Sphingobium sp. GTDB lineage: Bacteria > Pseudomonadota > Alphaproteobacteria > Sphingomonadales > Sphingomonadaceae > Sphingobium. The sequence continues at coordinate 2,216 of CAXUEQ010000098.1, forward strand.
TCTCTCTGCGCCTCTGCGCGAACCCTTTGCTTTTCGTGTATCTGCCGCGCCGAATTTCCTTGTAATTTCCCGACATAGCGCGCATACGCCGCGCAGCGCAGCATCGGGCCATTTCGGCCCCGTAGCGATTGGTAGCGTGATCGTCCGGATTTCCGGTGGCTTGAAGCCTCCGAAGGAACCGCCGGACCGGCCAATGACCTGCGCTTGCCTTGAGGCTTCCCCTTTCACGCGGGTCGTTTCGTAACCCGCTTTGCGGTTGCGCGCCTTCGTGTTCGTGTCCGCATCGCTCCTCGTGAGTATTTTCCTTGACCGAATTCAAAGACCTTGGCCTTGCCGAGCCGCTTTTGCAGGCGCTCGCCGCCAAAAACTACACCGTGCCGACGCCGATCCAGGCGCAGGCCATTCCGGCGCTGATGGACGGCCGCGACCTGTGCGGCATCGCGCAGACCGGCACAGGCAAGACGGCGGCGTTCGCGCTGCCCAGCCTCGATTATTTCCACCACAATCCCAAGCAGACGCCGCAGAAAGGCTGCCGCATGCTTGTCCTTTCGCCCACGCGCGAGCTGGCCGCGCAGATTGCGGAGAGCTTCCGCGACTATGCCCGTTTCATGAAGCTGACGGTCGCGACCGTGTTCGGCGGTGTGCCGATCAACAAGCAAATCAACCAGTTGCGCGGCGGCATCGACATATTGGTCGCCACGCCGGGCCGCCTGCTCGACCTGATCGACCAGCGCGCGTTGACGCTCGGCCATGTCGAGATTTTCGTGCTCGACGAAGCCGACCAGATGATGGACCTGGGTTTCATCGTGCCGTTGAAGAAGATCGACAAGATGCTGCCCAAGCAGCGCCAGAGCCTGTTCTTTTCCGCCACCATGCCAAAGGCGATCGCCGATCTGGGCAGCCAGTTCCTGGTCGATCCGGTGCGTGTTTCGGTGGCGCCGGAATCGACGACGGCCGAGCGCGTCAAGCAATATGCGACCTATGTCAATCAGGCCGAGAAGCAGGCGCTGCTGACGATCACCGTCCAGAAGGAGCCGATCGACCGCGCGCTGATCTTCACCCGCACCAAGCATGGCGCGGACCGGGTCGTGCGTTTCCTGGAAGGCGCGGGCATTCCCGCCGCGGCGATCCATGGCAACAAGAGCCAGGGCCAGCGCACAGCGGCGCTGCAGGCGTTTCGCGCCGGGCAGGTCAAGCTGCTGGTCGCGACCGACATTGCGGCACGCGGCATCGACGTGTCGGGCGTCAGCCATGTCATCAATTTCGAGCTGCCCAACGTGGCCGAGCAATATGTCCACCGTATCGGCCGCACCGCGCGCGCCGGGGCGGAGGGCATTGCGATCAGCTTCGTGGCGGATGACGAGCGGCAATATCTGAAGGCGATCGAGAAGGTCACGCGTCAGCGCATCGAAACCGTCGCCTTGCCGGAGAATTTCAACGAGGCCGTGCGCAACCTGCCCAAGCCCGCTCCGCCCAAGAAGGGCAATGAGGGCGGCAATGGCCGCGGCGGACGCGATGGCGCGCGTGGCCCCGGCGGGCATCGCGGCGCAGGCGCAGGCGCCGAGGGTGGCGATCCGGCAAAGCGCAAGTTCCGCCCGCGCAACCGCACCGGCGTCGGCGCGCACAAGGGCGCTGTGCAGCGGACGGGCGGGCGTTGAGCCTATGATATGAGGCCCAACCTCCGTTCGGGCCGAGCGTGTCGACGCCCTGTCCGAACGGAGGTTGTAATAACCTTCCCAATCAAAGGAGGGTTATATGGGGTCTGTTCGCTTTGTCAGTGGCCATTCAGGAAAAGGACGCTAGGCTGCGGGGATATGACCTCGCATCTTCGGCGGACTGCCGCTTCCCTTACCGTCGTCGCGCTGCTGCTGACGGGTTCCGTATCACCGCTGCTGGCCAAGACCAGCGCCGTCGCATCTCTGGCGCGGGACAGCGGGACCAAGACGGCGCAGAAGCGGCCATGGCTCTACGAAAATAGCGATGTGCCGGTCGATGCGGCCTGGACGTTCGGGACATTGCCCAACGGCCTGCGCTATGCGATCCGGCGCAACGGCGTGCCGCCGGGCCAGGTGTCGATCCGCCTACGCGTCGATGTCGGCTCCCTGATGGAGCATCCCGACGAGTTGGGTTATGCCCATTATATGGAGCATCTCACCATGCGCGGGTCCAGGCATGTCCCCGATGGCGAGTCCAAGCGTATCTGGCAGCGGCTGGGCGTTACCTTCGGCAGCGACAGCAATGCGCAGACGACGCCGACCGGGACCACTTATGCGCTCGACCTGCCGCAGGCGACCGACGCGACGATCGACGAGAGCCTGAAGATATTGTCGGGCATGATGGCCGAGCCGAACATCGTCGACCAGTCGGTCGCGGCGGAACGGGCGGTGGTGCTGGCGGAAAAGCGCGAAGGCACCGGACCGCAATCGCGCGTGGCCGACGCGACGCGCGCTTTTCTGTTTGCCGGACAGCCGATGGCCGATCATTCGCCGATCGGCACGACGGAGTCGCTGAACGCGGCGACGGCAGCAAAAATGGAGGCCTTTCATGCGCGCTGGTATCGCCCCGAAAATACGGTCATCGCGATCGCCGGCGATTATGATCCGGCAACAATTGAAGCATTGCTGAAGAATAATTTCAGTGGCTGGGCCGCGCCTGGCCGGGCAACGTCGCCGCCCGATTTCGGCGACCCTGATCCCAAGGCGCCGCCGGTGGCCGTAGTGGTCGAGCCGGGTGTCCCCATGGGCCTGAACCTGGCCTTCCTGCGGCCCTGGCGTCCGCGCGCAGACACGATCATCTACAATCAGGACAAGCTGACCGACGTGCTGGCGTTGCAGATGATCAACCGGCGGCTGGAAACGGCGGCGCGGGCGGGCGGCAGTTTTCTGCAGGCGAGCGTCGACCAGCAGGATGTGAGCCGCTCGATCGACGGCACCTTCATTTCGATCACGCCGCTGGGCAACGATTGGGTAAAGGCGCTGACCGACGTGCGCGCGGTGATAGAGGATGCAAAGGCCAGCCCGCCGACGCAGGCCGAGATCGACCGCGAATATGCGCAACTCGACACCGCGCTCGCGATCCAGGTGGAAAATGCCGATACCGAGGCTGCATCGAAGCAGGCGACCGATCTGGTCAGCGCGGTCGATATTCGCGAGACGACGGTCAGCCCGCAGGCGGCGCTCGACATTTTTCGCAATGGCAAGGGCGGCATGACGCCGCAGCATATGCTGGAATCGACGCGGCGGCTGTTCGGCGCCCCGGTGACACGCGCGCTGCTGCTGTTGCCGGTGGCGCAGCCCAATGCGCAGGCGGCGCTTCAGGCGGCGCTCAACGCACCGGTCAGCGCCGCGAAGGACGTGCGGCTGGCGGCGGGTAGCGTTACGATGGCCGACCTGCCCAAGCTGGGACCGCCGGGGACAGTGGTGTCGCGCGTCCCTGTCGGTGTGCTGGGCATGGAGATCGTCACCTTCGCCAATGGCGTGAAGCTGGAGTTGTGGGCCAATGACGCCGAGACCGAGAAGGTGCGGATCAATGTGCGTTTCGGCCATGGGCAGCAGGATTTCTCGCCGACCGCCAAGCTTCCCACCTGGGCGGCGGGCTATGCGCTGATCGCGAGCGGGATCGGCAAGTTGGGCCAGCGCGAGATGGACGACCTGACCAACGGGCGGCGGCTTGGCTTCGACTTTTCGATCGATGACGATGCGTTCGAACTGGCGGCGGTGACGCGGCCGGCCGATTACAAGGATCAACTCAAGCTGTTCGCGACCAAGCTGGCTTTCCCGCGCTGGGACGCCGCACCGATCGCACGGGTGAAGGCGGGGCTGAGCGCCGCTTACGATACGATGGGTACCTCGCCCGACTCCGTGCTGGGGCGTGATCTCAACTGGTTGTTGCGCGACAAGGATGCGCGCTTTCGCACGCCAGACAAGGCGGAGATCGCGGCGCTGACCCCGCAAGCATTCCGCGCGACATGGGAGCCGATCCTGGCGTCGGGACCGATCGAGGTGCAGATATTCGGACAGGTCAAGGCCGAGGAGGCAATAGCCGAGGTCGCCGCGACTTTTGGCGCGCTGCCGGCGCGGCCCGAAAAGCCGGTGCCGCCCGCCAATCGCGCAATGGCCTTTCCAAAGCATAATGAAGCACCCGTCACGCTGCATCATAGCGGAGACAAGGAGCAAGCGGCAGCGGTGATGGCATGGCCGACGTCGGGCGGTTTCGCGGCGCGGAAGGAAAGCCGTCAGTTGGAGATATTGACCCAGATTTTCAACGATCGGCTGTTCGAAGGGCTGCGCGCGACCGACGGCGCGGCCTATTCGCCCAGCGTGGCGAACAACTGGCCCTTTTCTTATGACAGCGGCGGCTACATTCTGGTCAACGCGCAGGTGAAGCCGGAGAAGGTCGGCTATTTCTTCAAGCTGATACAGGACACCGCCGCCGATCTGGCCGCCAGGCCGGTGAGCGCGGACGAGTTGCAGCGCGCGGTATCGCCGATGCGCCAGTTGCTCGCGCGCGCCAGCACCGGCAACGCCTTCTGGATGCAGCAGATGGAGGGCGCATCGCGCGACCCGCGCTATATCGAGGCGATGAAGACGATGGGTGACGATATGCTGAGCGTGACGGCTGCGGACCTGCAGGCGCTGGCGAAGACATATCTGGTGCCGAGGAAAAGCTGGTCGCTGGTAGTGCTGCCGGAGGGGGTAGCGGCGGGGAAGTGAGTTCGCCGCTTATGAGGACAGGTTGCCCTCTCCTTCTGCCTCACGTGCACATAGCGCGCGCCGGTCCTTGATGAAGCCACGTTGGGGATTATGCCAACCTTTCAGATTGAGTGGTGGCTGCAACGTTTTAATGAGTGTCCGTTCGAGAGCTGCAACATTTTCCGTGATCTGCACCTGCGATCCCAGCAGGTTCTCTCGCATCCACTCCGACAATTGCTGTTCTTGTTCATCGGAAAAGCGATAGCATCGAAAGTTAGTCTTGGACGGTCCCGATCCGCGCTGGATCGCGGTTAGGGCAAGCTTATCCTTCAGTAGGGCACCAAAACTACGGCGGGGCGACGAAAAGCCGCTATGCACACTGTTGAAATGGTTGCGCACATCAAGTCCGTCCTCGGTCATGCCTATATACAGAACATCGCGCGGCCCTGGTGTGACGCCAGGGAGCAGTGCGCCGTTTTTCAGGCACAGAATATACACTCCGGCCTCCGTTTGCACCGGGATCGAAGCAGGATCGCACAATCGGTCAAACAGAGTATCGGCAGGGGATATCGTCACAGCACATACCTGCTCAAGTCCCTGTCCTTCGCGATGCCGCTCAGTTGCTTGCGCACATAATCGCCGTCGACCACCAGCGTCTCGCCGATGCGATCCTCGGCCTCGAAGCTGACATCCTCCAGCAGCTTTTCCATCACCGTCTGCAGGCGGCGGGCACCGATATTTTCGACTTCACTGTTCACCTCGGCCGCGATCTTCGCGACGGCGCGGATGCCGTCCGGGGTCAGGTCTATGGTGACGCCCTCGGTAGCCAGCAGCGCCTTATATTGTTCGGCGAGACTGGCTTTGGTGTCGGACAGGATGGCGACGAAATCCTCCTCGGTCAGCGCCTGCAGCTCGACGCGGATCGGCAGGCGGCCCTGCAATTCGGGCAGCAGGTCGCTCGGCTTGGCGACATGGAAAGCGCCGCTGGCGATGAAAAGGATATGGTCGGTCTTGAGCGGGCCATATTTGGTCGCGACCGTCGTCCCCTCGATCAGCGGCAGCAGGTCGCGCTGCACGCCCTCGCGGCTGACCGACCCGCCGCGCACGTCGCTGACGGCGATCTTGTCGATCTCGTCCAGGAACACGATGCCATTCTGTTCGGCATTGGTAAGCGCGGTGCGGGCGACGTCATCCTGGTCCAGCCGCTTGTCCTGCTCTTCCTCGACCAGCTTGTCCCAGGCGTCGGCGACGCGCATCTTGCGGCGCTTCTTCTGGTTCTGGCCCAGCGCCTTCGACATCATGTCGCCCAGATTGATCATGCCGACCTGACCGCCCATGCTAGGAATCTCCATCGGCATGGCGGGCGCGTCGGCGACCTCGATCTCGACCTCGGCGTCGTTCATCTGGCCGCCCTCGATCCGGCCGCGATAGGCGAGGCGGGTGGCCTCGCTCGCTTCCTTGCCGGTCAGCGCATCGAGCAGGCGGGTCATGGCCGCTTCGGACGCCGCCTCGCGCACGGCTTCACGGCGACGGTCCTTTTCCAGACGCACGGCTTCCTCGACAAGATCGCGGGCGATCTGCTCGACGTCGCGGCCGACATAGCCG
>CAXUEQ010000099.1:0-4380 GCA_964250175.1 uncultured Sphingobium sp.
CCGGCGCTCTAACCAACTGAGCTACACCCGCGTTCGGTGTGGAGGGGCCAAGTAGAAGAGCCTTCCCCCCCTGTCAACCGCCCTGATCGCCGGTCGCTTCAATATCTTCGCTTTCCTTGCGCGGGGTGGCCGTCAGCGTGCCGGCTTCGAACAGGAAGCCCGCAATATCGGGCTTTCCGGCCGCCGCCAGCACCGTCTGGATGATGATGAGCAACGGCACGGCGAGCAGCGCGCCGGTGGTCCCCCACACCCAGGTCCAGAAACTCAGCGACACCAGAATCAGCAAGGGGTTCATCGTCAGCCGCCGCCCGAGCACGGTCGGGGTGATCGCATTGGATTCGACCAGATGAAAGCCGATCTGGATCGCCGCGGGCAGCAGCGCCATCCAGACATTGTCGAACACCATCAGTCCGCCCAGCGCCATCAGCACCGCCGCCAGGATCGGCCCGAAATAGGGGACGAAGTTGAGCAACGTGACGATGCCGCCCCACATCAGCGGCGAGGGCATGCCGACCAGCGAAAAGGCGAGCGCGACCGACAGGCCGAGGCTGAGGTTGATGGTCGATATGGTCAGCACATAGGAGGATGTCGCGTCGACGACATTCTGGATCACCCGCGCGATCGCCAGCGCGCCATCATAGCTGTCGCGGCTGCTGATCGTCTGCTTGCGCAACCTGGTCCATCCGGCGAGGAAGAAATAGATCATCAGCATCGTCGCGAACATCTGAATGAAGGCGGACGGCGCGGAGGTGGCGGCGAATTGCAGCAGCGAGCGCGGCGCTTCGACGGCTGCGCCCTGCGCCGCCGCGACCGGCCCTGCCGCCAGCATCTGGACTGTTTCGTCGACGAACCGCTGAAGCTGCGAATAGAAATCAATGACGGGGGCGAGATTCGTCTGAATCTGGCCGATGCGCGCGGGCAGGATGCGGAACCAGTCGGTCGCCGGCACCACGATCAGCACCAGCGCCATGTTGGCGACCGAAAGGAAACTGATAAGCGCGATGAGCGCCGCCAGCGCCGAAGGCACCCGGTGCCGCTCCATCCATTCGAGGAACGGCACGAGCGCGATGGCGATGACAAGCGCGGCGGCGATCGGCAGAAAAAATTCCGCACCCGCGCGCAGCGCGAAAGGCAGTGCGAGGAACAGCCCGACGCCCGCGATCAACGACAGGCTGGCGAGCAGACGGTCCCGGCGGCGATCAATTTCTGCCCTGGATTGCGGCGTCACTATGCGGCGGCTCCTCTTGCCCAATCCCCTGGCCGATCCTTTGCACCGTGCTCGCCAGGCGTCAATCGGCGCTACGCTACGGCCGGGCCGGTTTAACCATATCTTCGCGCGACCGTGTCTAGGATGACGCACAACGACTGGATGAGCGCCCAATGATCCGTTTCGCCCTTGCGGCCCTGATACCCGTGACCGGCACGATGCTGGCGATGGCCAACGCCTCTGCCCAGCCCGGCCTCGATCTGCGATCGCAGATTTTCGTCGAACGCACCCATAGCGACGCAAACGGGCGCGAAAGCCGCATGTTGAGCGTGCCGGGGCAGATCGCGCGAGGCGACCGGCTGGTCTTCATCCTGCGCTATCGCAATGCCGGGCGCGCGCCGGTGGGCGGCTATGCAGTGACCAATCCCGTGCCTTCCACCTTGCGGATCGACCCCGACCAGAACGCGATGCTGGTGTCGGTCGATGGCGGCCGCACCTGGGGCAGGCTCGGCACACTGCTTCTTCCTACCCCGCTGGGCGGCATGCGCCGCGCCACGGCAGAGGATATCACGCATATCCGCTGGCCGCTCTTCGGTGCGGTTGCGCCCGGCAGCGGCGGCCAGGTCAGCTATCGGGCGACCGTTCGCTAGGCTACATCCTCTCCGCGCGGGAGAGGAGATTCGGGGATATGGACGACAGGCTGATCCTGGTGATCGACGCGGGGACGACATCGACCCGCGCTATCGTCTTCGACGCGCATGGCCGATGCCATGCCACAGCGCAGGCCGATCTCACGCAAAGCTATCCCGCCCCCGGCCATGTCGAGCAGGATGCCGACGAGATATGGAACCGGACGCTCGGCTGCGTGCGTGACGCCGTGGCGGCGCTCCCCAAGCCAGGTCTGCTGACAGCGATCGGCATCACCAACCAGCGCGAGACGGTGATATTCTGGGACAGGCGTAGCGGCAAGGCGCTGGCCCCGGCGATCGTCTGGCAGGACCGCCGCACCGCCGGCGCGTGCGCCACGATGCGGGCGGCAGGCCATGAGCCACTGATCCGCAAGCGCACCGGCCTGCTGCTCGACCCCTATTTTTCCGCCAGCAAGATGCGCTGGGCGATCGACCATTGGCCGCAACTGGCCGAGGCGGGCGACGCGCTGGCGGTCGGCACGGTGGAAAGCTGGCTCGTCTGGAAACTGACCGGCGGCGGCCTGCATATCTCCGACGCAAGCAACGCGTCGCGCACCAGCCTGATGAATATCGGCACGGGGATTTGGGATGACGCGCTGATCGACCTGTTCGAAATCGATCGCAGGATATTGCCGGAGATCGTTGACAATATTGGCCTGTTCGGATCGAGCGAGCCCGATCTGTTCGGCCTTGCCCTGCCGATCAGCGGCATGGCGGGCGACCAGCAGGCGGCGGCGATCGGGCAAGGCTGTATCGCGCCGGGCCAGTGCAAAGCCACATATGGCACCGGCGCGTTCATCCTGTCCAACACCGGCGAACGTCAGGTGCACAGCGACAATCGCCTGCTGTCGACCATCGCCTGGGCCGATGGCGGCACGCGCCATTATGCGCTTGAGGGATCGATCTTCGTCGCTGGCAGCATCGTGCAATGGCTGCGCGACACGCTGGGCCTGATCGGCACGGCGGCGGAGACCGCGGCGATGGCGGGCGGCGTTGCCGACACGGGCGGGGTCTATATCGTCCCCGCCATGACGGGCCTGGGCGCGCCGCACTGGCGTCCGGAGGCGCGCGGCCTGATCTGCGGCCTCAGCTTTGGAACAGGCCGCGCGCATATCGTTCGCGCGGCGCTGGAGGCGATGGCCTACCAGACCCACGACCTGAAGGCCGCCTTCGCCGCCGATGGCGCGCCCTGGGCGGAATTGCGCATCGATGGCGGGATGGCGGCGAACGACTGGATGGCGCAGGACATATCCGACATGCTCGCCCTGCCCGTGCTGCGCCCCGATTTCGTTGAGACGACCGCCAAGGGTGCGGCGATGCTGGCGGCGGTGGGCGCGGGCATCCATGCCGACCTGCCGACCGCCTGCGCCGCCATGACCGGCGATGTGCGGCGGTTCGCGCCGGCGATGGCGCGCGAGGTGCGCGATGCGCGGTTGGCGGGGTGGCGGATGGCGCTGGAGAGGGCGCTGGCGCTCTAGCGTCAATCCGCGAACAGCAGCACCGGTGTCTCCAGCAGCTTGCGCACCGCCTGGACGAAGCTGGCCGCGTCCCAGCCGTCGACCACGCGATGGTCGCAACTGATCGACAGGTTCATCAGCCTAGCGATGGCGATCTCGCCGTCCCGGATCACCGGGCGTTCGATCACGCGGTTGGGACCGACGATCGCCACTTCTGGCCGGTTGATGACCGGCGTGGTCGCGATCCCGCCCAGCGGACCGAGCGAGGTGATGGTGAAAGTGGAGCCGGACAATTCCTCCGGCTTCGCCTTGCCGGTCCGGGCGGCGTCGGCAAGGCGGGTGATCTCGCGCGCCAGTTGCCACACGTTGCGATCCTGCGCGTCGCGGATTACCGGCACCATGAGGCCGGCGTCGGTCTGCGTCGCCATGCCCAGATGCACCGAACCATGGCGCGTGACCACGCCGGCTTCGTCATCATAGCGCGCGTTGATCATCGGATAGTCGGGGATCGCCTTGCACAGCGCGACGATCAGCAGCGGCAGCAGGGTCAATTTTGGCCGTTCAAACTCTCCGGCACCGCGATGTGCGTTCAGGTCGGCGCGCATCGCTTCCAGCGCGGTGACGTCAATCTCTTCGACATAGGTGAAATGCGGGATGTTGCGCTTGGATGCCGCCATATTCTCGGCGATGCGGCGGCGCATCCCGATGACCTTGACCGGTTCGTCGGCGCGGCGGGCGGAAGCGCGCGCCGGGCGATAGCCCTCGCCCGCGCCATAGAGCAGATAGGCGTCAAGGTCGGCATGGCGGATGCGGCCGTCTGCGGTGCGAACCTGTGCCAGATCGACGCCCAGTTCCTTGGCGCGGGCGCGGACGGCGGGGGAAGCGAGGATCGGTGATTTTGGTTCTCTCTCCGGGTGCTCCTCCGCATGCAGGAGTCCAGAGTCAGGAGCGCTGTGCAGGGCGTCCTGGACTCCTGATTGCGCAGGAGCACTGGCACCCGAAGGCACGGAATCGATCACCGCCAACC
>CAXUEQ010000099.1:4390-8434 GCA_964250175.1 uncultured Sphingobium sp.
TGAGCCGATCCTGGAGCTCGAGACCGACAAGGTCACCATCGAGGTCCCGGCGCCGTCGGCCGGTGTGCTGGAATCGATCACCGCCAACCCTGGATTTTCCGCCTCGGTCACATCCTCGGATAGCGGCGTCACAGCAACCGCCTCGCCCGCAACCTCGATCTCCACCAGCATCGCGCCGATCGATATCTGGTCGCCCGGCTCGCCTGCGATTTTCGTCACCACGCCCGCCACCGGCGATTCCAGTTCGACCGTGGCCTTGTCGGTCATCATGTCAGCGACCGGCTGGTCTTCGGCGATCCGGTCGCCGACCTTGACGTGCCAGCCGACAATCTCGGCCTCCGCAATGCCCTCGCCGATATCCGGCAGCCGAAATATGAAAAGCGCCATGGCCTTTACCCTTTCAATATCTTGGTGACGGCCTCGCGGATGCGGATCGGTCCCGGAAAATAGGCCCACTCCAGACTGTGCGGATAGGGCGTGTCGAAACCGGTCACCCGCTCGATCGGCGCCTCCAGATGATAGAAGCAGCGCTCCTGCACCAGCGCCGACAGTTCCGCGCCGAAACCGGAGGTGCGTGTCGCCTCATGCACGATCAGGCAGCGGCCGGTCTTCTTCACCGACGTCTCGACCGCCGCGATATCGAGCGGCACCAGGGTGCGCAGATCGATGATCTCCGCATCGATGCCCATCTCCGCGACGGTGCTTTCGACCACATGCACCATCGTGCCGTAACACAGGATCGTCAGCGCCTCGCCCGTTCGCGTGACGCGCGCCTTGCCCAGCGGGACCGTGTAATAGCCCTCCGGCACCTGCGCGTCGGGATGGCCGGTCCAGTTTTTCGACGGGCGGTCATAATGGCCGTCGAACGGCCCGTTATAGATGCGCTTGGGTTCGAAGAAGAGCGTCGGGTCATTATCCTCGATCGCGGCGATCAGCAGCCCCTTGGCGTCATAAGGGGTCGCCGGGATCACCGTCTTGATGCCCGAGACATGGGTGAAAATGCCTTCGGGGCTTTGGCTGTGCGTCTGGCCGCCGAAGATACCGCCGCCGAAGGGCGAGCGCACCGTCATCGGCGCGATGAACTCGCCCGCCGACCGATAGCGCAGCCGCGCGGCTTCGGAGACAAGCTGATCGAGCGCGGGGTAGATATAGTCGGCGAACTGAATCTCCGGCACCGGGCGCAGGCCATAGGCGCCCATGCCCACCGCCACGCCGATGATGCCGCATTCGGTGATCGGCGTGTCGAACACGCGGTTCTTGCCATATTTCGCCTGAAGGCCGGCGGTGGCGCGAAACACGCCGCCGAAGAAGCCGACATCCTCGCCCATCACCACGACGTCGGGGTCGCGCGCCATCATGACGTCGAGCGCGCTGTTGATCGCCTGGATCATGTTCATCTGTTTGGGCTCAGTCATAGCGCAACCCAGTCGTTCCATAGAAGGCCGGCAAGAAGGGAATGGGAGGGAGACCGTTCACAACCCCGCCGCCTTTTTCTCGGCGATCGCCTGGTCGAGCTGTTCCTTCAGATGCCAGGGCATCTCCTCGAAAACATCCTCGAACATGGTCTCGAACGGCTGGTGCAGGCCATGGCCCAGGACGCCATTTTTCTCGGCGGCGCGCGCGGCATCCTTTACCAGCGTGGCGAGTTCGATGTCCTGCGCGGCATGACGTTCCTCGTCCCAGATGCCCAGGCCGACGACATGCGCTTTCAGCCGCGCGATCGGGTCGCCCAGCGGCCAGTGGCTGCCTTCGTCGGCGGAGCGATACTGGGCGGGATCGTCGGACGTGCTGTGGCCCTCGACGCGATAGGTAAAATGCTCGATCAGCGTCGGCCCGGCATTGCTGCGCGCCCGGTCGGCGGCCCAGCGCGTCGCGGCATAGACCGCCAGCGCGTCATTGCCGTCCACGCGCAGGCTGGCTATGCCATAGCCGACGCCGCGCGCGGCGAAAGTGGTGGCTTCCGCTCCCGCAAAGCCCGAAAAGCTGCTGATAGCCCATTGATTGTTGACGATATTCAGGATGACCGGCGCGCGATAGACGCTGGCGAAGGTGCAGGCCGAATGAAAGTCGCCTTCGGCCGTCGACCCCTCCCCGCACCAGGTCGCGGCGATCCGCGTGTCGCCCTTTGCCGCGCTCGCCATCGCCCAGCCGACCGCCTGCGGCCACTGGGTCGTCAGATTGCCCGAGATCGAGAAGAACCCAGCCTCGCGCACCGAATACATGATCGGAAGTTGACGGCCGCGCATCCGGTCGGCGCTGTTCGAATAGATCTGGTTCATCATGTCGACGATCGACCAGTCGCGCGCGATCAACAGGCCCTGCTGCCGATAGCTGGGAAAGCACATATCGTCATAGGCGAGCGCCGTAGCAGCGGCGACCGACACCGCTTCCTCTCCCGTGCACTTTACGTAGAAGCTGGTCTTGCCCTGCCGCTGGGCACGGAACATGCGTTCGTCGAAGGCGCGGGTCAGCGCCATCGCGCGCAGCATTTTCAGCAGAGTGTCGCCGGACAAGTTGGGATTCCACGGCCCGACCGCCTGGTGCCTGTCGTCAAGCACACGGATCAGCGCATAGGCCATGTCGCGCATGTCGCCGGGTGCGGCCGACTCATCGGGCCGCGCCGCCTGCCCCGCTTCGGGGATAGCGAAATGGGTGAAGTCGGCCTTGTCGCCTGGGCGAAAATAAGGCTCGGGCACATGCAGTTTCAGCGGCGGGAGATTGCGTCTGTCCTGCGAGTCGGTCATCGCCTGCTCCTTTGCCGCATCGTAACATTATTGCTACCGCACGTCATTATATTGCAGTCGATAATGAAGGCAAGCCTTGCTTACCTAAATGCGCCCTTATACTGCCACCGGTGCCGCAATATGGCCCTGCGGCGCATAATCCACCACCTCGAAATCCTCGATCGCATAGGCGAAAATGCTAGAGGGCCGCCGAACGATCCGCAGTTTCGGCGCGCCGGAAGGAAGCCGCGCCAACTGCGCCTCCACCAGTTCAGCATGGTTGAGATAAAGATGGACGTCGCCGCCCTGCCAGACGATCTCGCCCGGCTCCAGGTCGCATTGCTGCGCCAGCATGCGGGTGATCAGCGCCAGCCCGAAAATGTTGAACGCAAAGCCCAGGCCCAGATCGCAACTGCGCTGGAACAGCAGCCCGTTCAGCCTGCCGCCGGCAACATGGAATTGATAGGTCATGTGACAGGGCGGAAGCGCCATGCTGCCCAGTTCAGCCACATTCCATCCGGTGAACAGCAGGCGGCGGGAAGTCGGGTTGGCGCGGATCGCCTGGACCAGTTCGGCAATCTGATTATGTCCCTTTTCGGCGCGGCGGAACAGACCGTCACCCGCCGGCTCGTATAGCGGCCAGTTGGTCCATTGCGCGCCATAGACGGGGCCAAGGTCGCCCCATTGCGCGGCAAAGGCATCGTCGGCGATGATCCGCGCCTCGAAACCGTCACGATCCATCTCTTCGCCGGTGGCGCGGCGATAGGTATCGAGCGGCCAGTCGGTCCAGATATGCACGCCCTGTGCCACCAGCGGGCGGATATTGGTTTCCCCGGTCAGAAACCAGAGCATCTCCCGCGCGGCGACCTTCCAATACACGCGTTTCGTCGTGAGCAGCGGCACGGCGTCATTGGCCAGATCGAACCGCATCTGCGCACCCAGTATCGACCGCGTGCCGACTCCGGTGCGGTCCCGCCGTTCGTCCCCCCGCGTCCAGACATGGCGCATAAGGTCCAGATATTGCTGCTCGAAATGCGGACTGTCGGACAAGATGGTGCCTTCGATTCTTGGATTTTCACCCGGTTCCAGATGGTAATGACTACCATATATCCGTTCGCCTTGAGTAGCCCAACCCAGCGGGAAAGGCGTGAGACGGAGGACAAAAAAGCGGGCCAAGCCCGCTTGCCACAGGCCAAAGCCCTGCTTATAGACCGCCGCCTGTCTTTCCGGCGTCGCGCCTGCGCGATTCCGGTTCCCGGTCGGGGAATAGCTCAGCCTGGTAGAGCACTGCCTTCGGGAGGCAGGGGCCGGAGGTTCGAAT
>CAXUEQ010000100.1:0-8402 GCA_964250175.1 uncultured Sphingobium sp.
GAAGCCGTAGATGCCCGCGCCGACGCCGCCGACCACGACTTCGCCCAACTGGATGTTGAACAGCGGGATCATGCCGCCCAGTGCCGTGAAGCTGTCATGCATGGCGTTGACCGCGCCGCACGAGGCGGCTGTGGTGACGGCGGCGAACAGCGATGACGCGGCGATGCCGAAGCGCACCTCCTTGCCCTCCATATTGCCGCCCGCGACGCCCAGATGGTGCAGCACCGGATTGCCGACCGCTTCCTGCCAATAAACGATACCGACGCCGATCAGGAAGATGGTGAGCATCGCGGCGAGGATCGCCCAGCCCTGGCGGACATTGCCGACCGCCTTGCCGAAGCACCAGGTCAGCCCGAAGCCGATCGTGAAGATCGAGAGCATCTGGACGAGGTTGGTCAGCGCGGTCGGGTTTTCGAACGGATGGGCGCTGTTGGCGTTGAAGAATCCGCCGCCATTGGTGCCCAGCATCTTGATCGCTTCCTGGCTGGCGACCGGCCCGAGCGCGAGCGTCTGCTTCGCGCCTTCCAGCGTCGTCACGTCGACCGAACCGGCCAGCGTCTGCGGCACGCCGCTGGCGATCAGGAAGATCGCATAGAGGATGCAGGCCGGCAGCAGCAGATAGAGGGTGACGCGGGTGGCGTCGGCCCAGAAATTGCCGATCGTCGCCGAGCTGCGCCGCGCGAAGCCGCGAAAGAAGGCGAAGGCCAGCGCGATGCCGGTCGCGGCCGACATGAAATTGTGAATGGTCAGGCCGAACATCTGGCTGAAGTTCGACATGGTCGATTCGCCGCCATAGCTCTGCCAGTTGGTGTTGGTGGTGAAGCTGACCGCCGTGTTGAACGACAGATGCTCGCTCAGCCCCGCATAGCCGAGCGGATTGAGCGGCAAAATGCCCTGCAACCGCAGAACCGCATAGGTCAGCAGCAGCAGAACGAAATTGAAGATCAGCATGTGCACCGCATAGCGGCGCCAGCTCTGTTCGGCGTTCGGGTCGATGCCCGCCAACTTGTAGAAGCCGGTCTCGACCGGTCCCAGCACCGCATGGAGCGGCGTGCGCCGTCCTTCATACAGTGCGAAAAGCCATTTGCCCGTGGGCTTGGTAAGGGCGAGCAGGACGCCCACGAAGACGAGGATCAATATCCATCCCTGGAATGTCATGATGCGCTCCCTTCTAGAAGCGTTCGGGCCGCACGAGCACGGCGACAAGATAGACGAGGAGACCGGCGGCGGTGATCGCGGCGAGCCAGAGGTCGATGGTCATGTCCCTATCGCTCCTTACGCGTTATCGCACAGGCGGACATAGGCGAGGCTTGCCGCCACCAGTCCCAGGGTGATGCCCAACCAGAGTAAATCCTGCATTGCGCCGTTCCTTTTGGCAAAAAAGCATCGCCCGGCCGACAGGACCGGGAATCGATGCCTTCATTTACGAAATGGGCGCAGTGGAAATCGAGACGGAGAAGCAACAAATCGCATAGTGATTGCATATGATTTTCAAAAATATCGGTCTTCGGCGCAGCATCATACCGGGTCGTCGCCCGTTCGTCCGCGCCGTGTCCCGACGGGCATTTGAAAAATTCAACGCAGAAAGCGGCGGCTCACTCTCGCATTAAAAGGCGGATCGACCGCATATCCGGATATGGCGTCATGTGGCGCCCGATGCCGTGCGATGCGCATTTCATGCCGCCGTTCCGCATCATGGAACATCCTATGGAGTCTAGAATGGCGACGCGCCTTCAATCCCCGATCCAATCGCCGCATCCCGAAACTGTGGAAGCGGCGACCGCCTATGACATGGTCGGCGAAGATTATCTGACCTATGCCGATGGCTGTGCGGACCGGCTGTTCGACTTTTCGAGCCAGTACAGCTTTGCCGACCGCCAGATCTGGAACAGGATCGACGGAGCGCTCATCGACCTGCGCGCTCAGGGACGCAGGCGTCTGCGCATTCTCGACGCGGGGTGCGGGCCGGGGACCTGGCTCGTCCGCACGGTCGCCCGCGCGCGGATGCTGGGCTTTCAGGCTATCGAGGCGCGCGGGTTCGATATTTCGCCCGAGATGGTCCGGCTGGCGCGCGACGCCGCCGCGTTCAAGGGCGATTTTCATTTCGAGGTGGCCGATCTCACCCGGCCGCTGGCGGAGGAAGACGACAGTGTCGACCTGTGCCTGTGCCTTTACGGGGTGCTGAATCATCTGCCGCGCGACAAGCATGAGGGGGTTGCCGCGGAACTGGTCCGGGTCACGTCCGGCCATATGTTCGTGACGGTCCGCACGGTGGGCAGCCTGCCGACTATCTATGTCGACACAATCGACAAGGCCCGGCATTTTTCGCAAGATAACCAGGAAGACCGCTTCGACGTCGATTTCGCCGATGGCCGCCATCTGAGCTTCACCTCGCATCTCTTCTGCGCGGCCGAGTTCCGGGGGCTGTTTGCCAAGCATGTCGCCGTCACGCGGCTTTCCGGCCTCGACGTCTTTCACAGCCGCTTCGCCAGCCATCCGCGCTGGAACCCCGCCGAGCTGCCCTATGCCGAACTTTTCGCGCAGGAACTGTCGCAGCTTGAGGAACGCTGCGGGGACAATCCGGCCTTCATCGACCGCGCGGCCCATATCCTGCTCCACGCGGATTGCTCGCGCTAGGCGGCGCCACATCTGGACGAAGCGACATGAAAAAATTGCCCAAGCCATTGCGCAAGCCAAAGTCACCGCCCGCCACCGACTCCGATCAAAAGCCGGACGGTGGCAAGCGGATCGAAGGCACATTGAGCATGGATTGCTTCTGGCGCGCCATCGACGCACGCAGCCGATAGGCGCTGTCTTCCATCACAACCCCCGATCGCCTGCTGCCTCCAGCGGCGTTCATCAAGGATGATAAAGTGACCGAACCCGACCTCCATTTCGTCATTCCGACCTATCGCCTGCGCGATGTCGGAGAGACGGTCGAAGCCTATGACGACAATTTCGCCCGCAGCGGCCAGACGGCGCCGATCATCGTGTTCGACGACAGCTCGGTCGCCAATCACGATAAATATTTCGGATCGCTGGAGGCGACCAGAACGACCAACGAACTCTGGTATGTCGGACCGGCCGAGAAGGAGCAGTTCGTTTCCTACATCTGCAAGCGGCTGCGCGATCGCAAGCTCGACGTGCTGGTGCGCAACCTGTTCCGTCCGAGCTATGGCGGCAACCGCAATTTCACGCTGATGTATACGCTGGGTGATCTGATGGTCAGCGCCGACGACGACATGCGCCCCTATGCGCTGATCGAGGACAGCCCGGAAGCGCTGGGGGCCAATGAGATCAGTCGCGGCAAGCTGATCCCGCGTGGCGCGAACGGCCATACCCGCAAATCCTACGACATTCTCGAATCGTTCCGAGACATATTGGGCAAGACCGTCGCCGAAGCGCCGGCCAATTACGATCAGGGCGAATTGGTGGTCGATAGCGCGATGGACCTGGAATCGAACAATTCGCTGGGTTTCGCGCGCGATAATGCGCTCACCCTGCAGGAAGGCCGTCTGCCGCGCAGCGCGGTGGTCAAGATGGCGCAGACGTTCCGCACCGGCACCAACGATATCGACGCGGTGGACTTCGTCGACATGTTCCTCGACAATCCCGACGAGATCGATGCCGAGCGGCAGAATGATACCTATGTTCTGGTGAATTTCCGGCCATGCCTCACCAATCTCAACTGGCGGATGGACTGCGGCGTGGCTGGCTACGACAATCGCACGGGCCTACCGCCTTTCTTCCCGACCCGGCTGCGATTCGAGGATTATATCTATCGCCTGTGGATCCAGCAGCCCAACATGGTCGCGGCGCATGTCGATTCCGCGCAGACCCACATCAAGAACAGCTATATGCGCAATCCGCTGGCGTCGGAGGTGTTCAATGAGGCGATCTGCGGATTGCTCAAGCGCAAGATCCGCACCAGCCTGAAAAAGACCGACGAATGGTCGATCGCCTTCGACTATGACGGCGCGGTATCGCTGGAGGATAGCGAAGAGATATTGGACAGCGCCCGCGCGTTGCACGCCCGTGTCCTGACGCGCATGACGGATGCGACGTCGCCGGAGCGCCGCGATGCACTGGGCCATTTCGCCGCCGGCCTTTCGCGCACTTTCTACGACTTCGAACCCGACTTCTTTCAGCAGAATGTCAGCCGGATCGTCGATGACGAGGTGGGTCTCATCCGCTCCTCGCTCGAAATCTGGCCGACGCTGCTGGAGATCGTCTATTTCAAGCGGCATTGCCGCAGCCTGCCGATGCGCCGGGTCAGGAACAAGTCGGCGCGGTCGCCGCAGACCCGGCCGGTCGCGGCCTGATGCGGGGCGAAGGGTCAATCGCATGACTGTGGTCGCGGCCTATCTCTATCGCAATGGCCAGCGCGTGCGGGAAATGGCGATCGAGGAGCGCATCGACTGCCCGGCCGATCGCTCGGAATTCGTCTGGATCGGCATGTGCGATCCCACGCCGGCGGAGATGGAGGAATTGCGCCTCCATTATGATCTTCACCCGCTGGCGATCGAGGATGCGCTCAAGGCCGACCAGTTGCCCAAGGTCGACATCTATGGCGACCAGCTCTTCATCGTCGCGCGCACCGCGCGGTTCGACGGCCGCACGATCGATTATGGCGAGACGTCGATATTCGTCGGCCACAGCCATATCATCAGCGTCCGGCATGGGTCAGCCCGGTCGCACACCGCGCTGCGCGACTCGCTGGAGGCGGCCCCCTCGCTGCTGGCTCTGGGCGTTGATTATGTCCTTCACGCTATCCTTGACTTCGTGGTCGACGGCTATCTGCCCATCGTCGAGGGGATCGAGGAAGAGGTGCTCGCGATGGAGCAGCGGACTATCGACAATTTTCTGGGGCGCGAGGAAATCACCCGCATCTTCAACCTGCGGCGTGAGTTGATCCGTCTTCAACGCGTGCTCGCGCCGATGAACGAGGTCGCGACCAAGCTGGTGAAGATCGAACTGCCCTGCATCGATCGTGAAGCACGGCCCTATTTCAGCGATGTGCGCGATCATGTGCGCCGCGTTCAGACGATGGTCGACGACCTGCGCGAGGTGCTGACGTCCGTCTTCGAATTCAGCAATCTGCTTGAGCAGCAGCGTACCGGCGTCATCGCGCGCCAGCTTGCGGCCTGGGCGGCGATCCTGGCCGTGCCGACCGCCATCGCCGGCATCTATGGCATGAATTTCGAACATATGCCCGAACTCAAGACCCGATATGGCTATTATGTCGTGCTTGGCGTCATCACGATCATCTGCGCCTTGCTTTACAGCCGGTTCAAACGGGCGCGTTGGCTTTGAACCCACATAGCTGTTGCAAATTATGATATAATATATCATTGTTTGGACATGAGATTGATCCGCAAGTCCGACCTCTTGTCGTCCACCAACATTTCATCCGTTTCAGTTCATGATGACTGGTACGACCGTGCCGCACTCGGCGCATCCTTGCTCTGCCTGGTCCATTGCCTGGCATTGCCGCTGCTGCTCGCCGCACTGCCGACGCTGGCGGAAGTGATCGCTATTCCCGAAAGCTTTCATAGCTGGCTGTTGCTGTTCGCCATTCCGGCCAGCGGCGCCGCCCTCATGAGCGGCCGCGCGCGCCATGGTGCGCTGTGGCCGATCTGTGCGGGCGCGTTCGGGCTGCTCTTCCTGACACTAGGCGCATTGGTGTTTGGCCATACATCAGGCGAAACCGCATTCACCGTAGCCGGTAGCCTGGCGCTTGCGACCGCGCATATCGGCAACTGGCGATTGCGGCACGCTTGCAAGGTCATAACGGACTAGGCCTAAGGCCGAGTCTGAGCGCTGCCATCACCAGGTCGAGCGACGGAAGCGTCATGCTGCGTCGCCATGATTGGCAGGTATTTGGCGGGATCGGTTGACCAGTCGTGGCCATCCAATCCCGCCATTGGCGTTCAAAGCCGGTGCCTAGAAGCTCGCGCGCGCCGTGATCCGGAAATCGCGCCCTGCGAGCGGCGCGAAATCCTTGAGGAAGGAGGCGTGCCGCCGGGCATCGACATCGAAGATATTGTTGGCGGAAAGGGCGAAGCTTAGCGGGCGCTCATTACCCCAGGGCCGAAGATTGACCGACGCATTGACCAGCGTGAAGCTATCCGTCACCGTCTCGAAGGCCGTTACCCGCTTCTGGTCGTCGGTCCATTCCACTTCGCCGCGCACATCGACCTTTGGGCTGGTGACGCCCAGCCCGCCCAGCAGCCGCAATGGCGGGATGCGCGGAGCCGGGCCGACATTGACGATATTGGCGTGGACATAGTCGCCCAGCGCATCGGCAACCACATTGATGGCGCCGATCTTCGCGACGGTCAGCGATCCCTGCGCCTCGAACCCGTAATAGCGGGCCTTCGCCTGCAGGAACTGATAGACGGGCAGGCCGTCCTCGACGTCGCCGGTCTGGTTCTCGTAGATGAAGTTCGAGAACCAGTTATGGTAGGCCGACGCCTCGAAGCTATAGCCTTCGCCCTTGCCGCGGAGAACCGCTTCGACGCCATGGGAACGCTCGGTCTTGAAATCGGGGCTGCCGACCTCGAACGACTGGGTGCCTGCATGCGGACCGTTGGCGAATAATTCTTCCGCCGATGGCGCGCGCACCGTGCGCGACAGATTCACGCCCAGCCGCCAGGAATCGCTCAATCCATAGGACGCGCCCCCGGAAGCGGAGAATGTATCGAAGCTGCGCCTGCCGGCGAAGAATTGCGGTTGATCGGGCGTAGGCTTGGCCTCCAGCGTCGAATGTTCGTAGCGCGCGCCGCCCTCAAGCTTCAACTTGCCGTAGTCGAGCTGCTGGAGCGTGAAGAAGCCGATCTGCTGGGTGCCGTTTTTCGGCAGGAAGGCTTCATCGCCCACCACGTTGAAGTCGCGCGAGAAATATTGGACGCCGCTCGCGCCCTTCCAGGCGCCATGGTCGGCCTGCACCAGTTCCACGCGGCCCTCTATGCCCTTGTTGTAGAAGGCGGTGCCGATCGAGCCATCCTCCTCCAGTTCGAAATGGCGGTAGCTGGCATAACTGGCGCGTGCGCGGATGGTCTGCAGGATGCCGCCGCCGGTCTGCACCTCGGCGCGCAGATCGACACGATCCTGCACGAGGTCGAGGCGCGGCGCTTCCTGTTCCTGGCCCGGCAGCGTCGCATAGCGGATCGGAACGCCGTAGAAGCTGTCATAATGGCTGTAGGAAAAGCCCAGATTGCCGGTATCGGTGATGACGGCGGCGCCGATGCCGGCGGTCCAGGTCTTGCTGAAGGAGTTGGGCAGCTTGCCCTTGAGCGCGGCGGAGCCGGCGAAATCGATCGGCTCTTCGGCGTCATCGTCGGGCGGCAACAGGCTGGAGGCCAGCACCTGGCTGCGCGCCTGCGGTGACAGGATATAGCTGCCGGTGCGCAGATTTGCGGTCTTCTGATAGCTGCCATCGGCATGGATGACGATCTTGTCGCCCAGCGGGACATCGACCGCTCCCGCGCCGGACCGTTCCTTGGCGGCCGAGCCGTAGGTGCCGATCATGTCGACATGGATCGGCTCGTCGGGCACGCTGCGGGGAATGCGCTTGTCGATCACATTGACGACGCCACCGATCGCGGACGATCCGTAAAGCAGGGATTCCGGACCACGCAGCACTTCGATGCGTTCGGCCAGCAACGGATTGATGACGACGGCGTGATCGACGCTGGTGTTGGACACATCGATCGAGCCGATCCCGTCGGTAAGCACGCGCACGCGTTCGCCCTGCAGGCCGCGCAATACCGGGCGTGAGGCATTGGGGCCGAAAGACGTCGCCGATACGCCTGGGACATGGCTGAGCGTCTCGCCGATCGTCGGGCGTAGCACCTGGGTAAGTTCAGCGCCCTGGATAACGGAGACGCCCGAGAGAATGTCGCTGCGGTCGCGCTGGAAGGGGGCGGTGATGATGATGTCGGTCGAAGGTTGCGTATGATAGCGACCGTCGTCCCGCGTGGCCGGCGCATCGTCATCCGCCCAGGCCGGGGCGACCATAGCCAGGCTGGCCAGCAGCGAGCAACTCGCGAACAGATACGATCGACCTATCATGATACCACCTTTTTAATGTGTTTAGACACTGGCTCGCGCGGTGATCCTTGGCAATCGCGCAAGCCCGAGTCGCCGCTCGTTACTCCCGCCCGCGTTAAGATACAACATATCATTGAAGAATGGGGGCCGCTTCGTTGCGGCTATCCGGCTGGCGGAAGTTCCTAGGCGGCTGCCCCTGTGCGTTGCCTCACCGCGCGCATGTCGCGCCCCGGCGGCGTCCCGAACATCCGGCCATAGTCACGGGTGAAATGGGGGACGCTTTCGTAGCCGACCGCGTAAGCGGCGCTGCCGATTCCCATGCCGTCCGCGAGCATCATGCGCCGGGCCTC
>CAXUEQ010000101.1:0-8397 GCA_964250175.1 uncultured Sphingobium sp.
ATCGAGGTGCATATCGATACGCCGCTGGCCGATGCGGAGGCGCGCGACGTCAAGGGCCTCTACAAAAAAGCCCGCGCCGGCGACCTCAAGAATTTCACCGGCATCGACAGCCCCTATGAAGCGCCGGTCAACCCCGAAATCCGGATCGACACGACCCGCACGACACCCGAAGCCGCCGCCGACCGGATCGTCGAACATATTATCGGCATCTGGAGTCCCGACCTGTGACCGCCCCGCCGGTGCGCCTGACCGACGCCGAACTGGCGGCGCATCTGGCGGAGGTGGCCGGGCGCATCCTGCTCGACATAAGGGCGAGCGGCGTCTTTTCGGAACAGGCGCTGGGGAAGGCGGGCGACCAGACCGCCAACCAGTTTCTCGTCGCCGCCATCCGCGCGCAGCGGCCGGACGACGGGCTGTTGTCCGAAGAGATGCAATGCGACGGCGCGCGCCTTGCCAAATCGCGCGTCTGGATCATCGACCCGGTCGACGGCACCCGCGAATATGGCGAGGGCCGCACCGACTGGGCGGTGCATGTCGCGCTGTGTATCGATGGGGTGGCGGAAATCGGCGCGGTGGCGCTGCCCGGCATCGATCGCGTCCTGCGCAGCGACCGGCCCCAGCCCCTGCCCCGGCCGGGCCATCCGCCGCGCCTGGTCGTCAGCCGCAGCCGGCCCGCCGCCGAGGCGCTGTTCGTGGCCGAGCGGCTGGGCGCGACGCTGGTGCCGATGGGATCGGCGGGCGCGAAGGCGATGGCCATCCTGCGCGGCGAGGCCGACATCTATCTCCATTCCGGCGGCCAATATGAATGGGACAGCGCCGCGCCCGTCGCGGTGGCGCGCGCCCATGGCCTTCACGTCTCCCGCATCGACGGCGCGCCGCTCGTCTATAATCGGGCCGATGTGTATATGCCCGATCTGCTCATCTGCCACCCTGCGCATGCGCTGGACATAATTGCCATGACCGCCGATATGGCGGCCTGAATGAAAAAAGGGGAGGCGTCTAGCGGACGCCCCCCCCTGTATTATGCTGATCGCGGGATCAGAAGCGGACGCCGACGCCAGCCACGACCTGATGCCGTTCCACCCCGGCTTCATAGTTGGAATAGCGATATTCCGCTTTCACCAGCAGATTGCGGCTGAAGTCATGTTCGATGCCGCCGCCGACGCGCACGCCATCGCCATTGGCGCTGCCCGCACCGGTGGCGCCGAACCGCGCATTGGTATAGCCCGCCTTCACATAGAGCAGGTTGCCGCCGCCGATCACACTGCCGACGCGACCGCCGATATACAGGTCGCGCTTCGCGGAAAGCTTGCCGCCGACGAACTTGCGGTTCGCGGTCGAGTCGGCCGCTTCGCCTTCGACGCCGACGACGAGATTGCCGGAACGATAGTCGTAGCCCGCGTTCAGTCCGTAAAGGACGCCATCGGGGGTGCCGATCACGCTGTTGGTATCCACGGCGTCATAACCGGTGATGATTCCGGCATGCGCGCCAGTGAAAGGGGCAACCTCCTGCGCGAAGGCGGGGGCCGAAATGCACGCAACAGTCATCGCTACGAAAAGCGCAGTATTTTTCATAAATAATTCCTGTATAATAAACTACCATTGGTAGTGGACCACTAAAAAATGGTCATTCTCTAAATATCATGCGAATATGTTATCGTATATTGCCTTCTGATATCTTCACATGACATGGCTGAAGCGGCCTTTCGGCTTCACTCCACTTTGCTCCTTCCTGACGGTCGGAATGGGGCGCTTATGCGTCTCTGACATGGACGTCAAATGAACAATCCGCTTGCTTCGCGGAAAAGCTGCCGACTGTTGCAAATTTTGGACAGTTTCGTTCTTGAAAGCGACAGGTTTGACCTGATAAGCCCGGAAACATGTGGTTATTCGATAAAATTCTTTCTCGAATGGTCCGCCGGGGCCGCCTCACCCTCTATTATGCCGGCGGGCAGGTTCGCCGCTTCGGCACTGCCGATCCCCATTTCCCCGACATGGCGCTGCGCCTGCACGACGCACGCGTGCCGTTCGACATCATCCGCGATCCGCGCCTGGGCATGGCCGAAGCCTATATCGATGGCCGCGCGACGATCGAGGGCGGCGACATCATGGATTTCATCGCCTTCATCCGCGCGAACACTCCGTGGGAGCGGGGCCAGTCGATCGTGGCGAAGGGACCGCTGCGCCGCGCCTATCAGGGGCTGACCGGCACGCTTGGCCGCGCCAACGAACGGCGGCGATCGCGCGCCAACGTCGCCCATCATTACGACCTTTCGGACCGGCTCTACAGCCTCTTCCTCGACAGCGACATGCAATATAGCTGCGCCTATTGGCCCGACTCCGTCAACAGTCCGGGCATTTCGCTTGAACAGTCGCAGGACGACAAGAAGGCGCATATCGCCGCCAAGCTGGCGTTGCGGCCGGGCCATAAAGTGCTCGATATCGGCTGCGGCTGGGGCGGGATGGCGCTCTATCTTCATCGCACATATGGCGTGGAAGTGCTGGGTATCACCCTGTCGGTCGAGCAGTTGAAGATCGCCCGCCGCCGCGCCGAGGAAGCCGGCGTCGCCGACAAGGTGCGCTTCGAACTGATCGACTATCGGGATGTCGGCGCGGCGCAGGGCGCGCCGTTCGACCGGATCGTGTCGGTCGGCATGTTCGAGCATGTCGGCACCCCGCATTATCGCGAATTCTTCCGCATCTGTCACAATCTGCTGACCCCGGACGGCGTGATGCTGCTTCACACGATCGGCCGCATGGGCAAGCCGGGCAGCACCGACGCTTTCACGCAAAAATATATCTTCCCCGGCGGCTATATCCCCGCGCTGAGCGAGATGATGCAGGGGAGTGAACCCAACCGGCTGATGGTCACCGATGTCGAGGTGCTGCGGCTCCATTATGCGCTGACGCTGCGCGAATGGTATCAGCGCACGGTCGCGCACAGGGAAGAGATAGAGGCGCTTTACGACGCACGCTTCTTCCGGCTGTGGACCTTCTACCTCGCCGGGGCGACCGCGGCATTCGAGCATGGCGGCATGGTCAATTTCCAGGTGCAATATACCCGCAACCGCCACGCGCTGCCGATCACGCGGGACTATATGGGGCAAGAGGAGCAAAGGCTGCGCGGCAGCCATGGTCAGGCCGATCCCGGCTTGCCCCTGCACCATAATCCCGCTACGCACGCGGGGTCATCTGGGGAGTAGCCCACCGCCCGTCGGGCGGACCGCGCGTCAACATATTTGGTGGAGACATCATGGTGCGCGGGACGAGACGAGGGCCTTGCGCCTTCGCTTCGTCGGTCGAGACCAATGGCATCGCACCCTTGCCGGCCGGGCCGGGGGTCGCGGTGGCATTGTGTCGTCAATCCTGTCCCGGCCCGGAAGATTGCTCCATGGATGCCTTGCTGACCTCCACCGCCATCGTCGCGCTCGCGGAGATGGGAGACAAGACCCAGTTGCTGGCGATGCTGCTCGCGACCCGTTTCCGCAAGCCCGCGCCGATCATCGCCGGCATCTTCGTCGCGACGATCGTTAATCATTTCCTAGCGGCGCTGGTTGGGCATGAGATCGCGGGCATCCTCGACGCGCCCTGGTTCCGCTATGCGGTCGCGCTCGGCTTCATCGCGATGGCGGCATGGACATTGGTGCCGGACACATTCGACGAAAATGAACCCCTGAAAGCGCCGACCAGGGCCGGCGTGTTCGTGACCACGCTGGTCGCCTTCTTCCTGGTCGAGATGGGCGACAAGACGCAGGTGGCGACCGTCGCGCTGGGCGCGCGCTTCGCCAATGTCTATGCGGTGACGGCGGGGACGACGCTCGGCATGATGCTCGCCAACGTCCCCGCCGTGCTGGGCGGCCGGGCGCTGGCGCAGCGCATTCCGATGAAGGCGTTGCAGGTCGGGGCGGCGCTCCTGTTCCTGCTGCTCGGCCTGTGGATGCTCGCCGGGTTGCAGGGCTGGGTATAGGGCCTGTCCGGCCATGACTGTCCTACAATGCCGACTGCCGCTATGATGATGGTCGGCTCTTTCCTTCGTTTATCCATATCGCTACCGCTAAAATATTATAATATTGCGCGTTATTGAAGCAATATGGCGTGATTGGCGGGAAATGTGCGAAGCTAAGCGCATCGGTTGCATGACGGGCGTCGGGCTGTTACCCGCGCGCCCGTCATCGTCATCGCAGGAAAGCCGCTCATGTCCGAGTCCATCAACCGCGTCGTCCTCGCCTTTTCCGGCGGCCTCGACACCAGCGTCATCCTGAAATGGCTGCAGCAGACCTATCAATGCGAGGTCGTGACCTTCACCGCCGACCTTGGCCAGGGCGAGGAACTGGAACCCGCGCGCGCCAAGGCGCGGCTGATGGGCGTCAAGGAAGAGCATATCTTCATCGACGACCTGCGCGAGGAATTCGTGAAGGATTATGTCTTTCCGATGATGCGCGCCAACGCGCTCTATGAGGGGCTTTACCTGCTCGGCACCTCGATCGCGCGGCCATTGATCGCCAAGCGGCAGATCGAGATCGCGAAGCTGCTGGGCGCCGACGCGGTCAGCCATGGCGCGACGGGCAAGGGCAATGATCAGGTCCGCTTCGAGCTTGGCTATTATGCGCTCCAGCCCGACATCAAGGTGATCGCGCCGTGGCGCGAATGGGACCTGACCAGCCGCACCCGGCTGATCGCTTTCGCCGAAGAGCATCAGATACCGATATCCAAGGACAAGCGCGGCGAATCGCCCTTCTCGACCGACGCCAACATGCTGCACACCTCGTCAGAGGGTAAGGTGCTGGAGGATCCGTGGGACGAGGTTCCCGACTATGTCTACTCGCGCACCGTCAATCCCGAGGACGCGCCAGACCTGCCCGAGGTCATCACGATCGATTTCGAGCGTGGCGATGGCGTCGCGATCAACGGCGTCGGCATGTCGCCCGCGACGCTGCTCGAAACCCTCAACGATTATGGCCGCAGGCATGGCATCGGCCGGCTTGATCTGGTCGAGAATCGCTTCGTCGGCATGAAGTCGCGCGGCATGTACGAGACGCCGGGCGGCACCATCTATCACCTCGCCCATCGCGGCATTGAACAGTTGACGCTCGATCGCGGCGCGGCGCATCTGAAGGACGAACTGGCCCCCCGCTATGCCGAACTCATCTATAACGGCTTCTGGTTCAGCCCCGAACGCGAGATGCTGCAGGCGGCGATCGACCATAGCCAGGAGAAGGTGACCGGCACCGTCCGCCTGAAGCTCTACAAGGGCAATGTCTCCGTCACCGGCCGCAAGTCGCCTTTTTCGCTCTACAGCGAGAAGGTCGTCACGTTCGAGGACGACGCCGGCGCCTACGACCAGCGCGACGCGGCCGGGTTCATCAAGCTGAACGCCCTGCGGCTGCGCTTGCTGGGTCGGCGCGATAGGTAAGCCGCGCACGAAAGCGCTTGCCTCCATGGCGTAAAGCACGGCAGGTCGCAGCATGGCCGATACCGCAAAAGCGCGTTTCTTCCCGTGGCGCTACGGGCTGTTCCTGCTGTTGCTGGCGAGCGCCGCGCCGCTGGCGCTGCTGTTGCCTTGGCATGAGGCGATGATGGCGGGGTTCGATATCGCCGCCCTCGCCTTCCTCGCCAGCACGATATCGCTGCTCGACGCCGATGCCGACACGATGCGGCGCAAGGCGGAGGAGAATGACGCCAACCGCGAGGTGATGCTGCTCATCACCGGGGTGGTGACGGTGGTCATACTGGTCGCGGTCGGCTTCGCCGTGTCCAGCCATGGCGGCCCCGACGCGCTGGCGATCGCATTGCTGCTGGTGACGCTGCTGATCGCCTGGCTCTTTTCCAACATGGTCTATGCGATGCATTATGCCCATATCTTCTATCTGAACGGTGCGCATTCGAAGGGGGGAACGGCCGACTGCGGCGGCATAGATTTTCCAGACACCCAGGAACCCGATTATTGGGACTTCATCTATTTCGCCTTCACCCTGGGCATGACCTTCCAGACATCCGATGTCGACATAACGTCCCGATCGGTGCGCAAGGTCGTGATCTTCCATTGCCTTGCCGCCTTCATCTTCAACCTCGGCATATTGGCCTTCACGATCAATATATTGGGCGGCAGCAGCGGCTGAGCGACCGGCCACGATTTTCACCGCTTGCTAACCCGGTTGGTTTAGGCAGGTGGTCATGAGCGCTTCGCACGATCCCTGCCCGCCCTCGGCCGTCAGCCATGGCGTCGGCCTTGCCGGCCTGACCGGCCTTGCCATCTGGACGCTGGTCGCCTGGCATTATGGCATGGATGGTCCCTATGCGGGCATGGCCGCCGTGTTCGCGTGCGGCATCCCCATGGTCCTCTGGTCGCTGCTGGTCGACAAGGTGCATCGCCGGCCAAGCACCGGCATCGACTGGGACCGCCCGCCCCGTCCACTCAAGGACGTGGCCGACACCCTGCTGGTCAAGCTGACCGGCCTTTGGGCGACATGGGGGGCGATCGCCGTCCTCTATTGCCTGGCCCGCTGGTATTGGGAGGGCAATTATCGCTTTTCGATGGAGATGATGGGCGCGGCGATCGTGCCGCTGATCCTGCTGTCCGTCCCCTATATCTTCTGGCTCGACCGCAGGCTGGTCGAGCCGCGCGACGCCACCTATGCCTTCGGACAGTGGGTCATCGGCGGCGCGGCGGGCAAGCCGGACAGGGATGCGGTCGCCAGACATGTCCGGGCATGGGCGGTGAAGGGCTTCTTCCTCGCTTTCATGCTGTCGATCGTGCCGGGCAATTTTGCCAATGTCGTGCGCTGGAACGTTGCCGACGTGCTGTCTGGTCCGGTGCCCCTCGCCAATTTCCTGATCGTCGTCATGTTCCTGATCGACGTGTCCTTCGCCACCATCGGCTATATGCTGACGATGCGCCCGCTGGACGCGCATATCCGCAGCGCCGAGCCGACCATGGCGGGCTGGACCGCGGCCCTGATCTGTTATCCGCCCTTCGTGCTGATGGGATCGGGCGGCCCGCTCGACTATCATCGCGACACCGCCGAGTGGAGCCATTGGCTTGCGGCAAGCGATATAGCGCTATGGCTGCTGGGGGCTGTGCTCGTCATGCTGACGGCGATCTATGCCTGGGCGACGGTGGCGTTCGGCCTGCGCTTTTCCAACCTCACCCATCGCGGCATCCTGACGCACGGCCCCTATCGCTGGACCCGCCACCCGGCCTATCTGTCGAAGAATCTCTTCTGGTGGGGATCGACCCTGCCCTTCCTCGTCACCAGCGGCAGCCTGGTCGACGCGGTGCGCAACAGTGCGATCCTCGCCATCGTCAGCGGCATCTATTATTGGCGCGCCCGCACCGAAGAACGGCATTTGTCGGCCGACCCGGACTATGTCGCCTATAGCGCATGGATGGCGCGCAACGGCGCAGTCCCGCGCCTGTTCGCGCGGCTGAGCGGACGCAAAACGCCTGCGCCGGCATTGCAGCCCGCCGAGTAGCTAAAAGCTTTCCTCGGTATAGACGCGGCTGAGGTCGCCCTGCCATTCGCCATGATAGCGATCGAGCAGACGTTCGGCGGGCGTCTTGCCGCTGGCGACGACCTCGTCCAGCGCCGCGAGATAGCCGGTCTCGTTATCGCCGACGCCATTGAGGCGCCCACGTGCGGTAAGCCCCGCGCGGGCAATCGCCAGCACTTCGGCAGCGATATGGCGCAATGTCCGCCCGCCGCCGATCGGCGCGTCGAGGCCGAGCATGGGAACAGAATCCCGCAATATCTGGCGATCCTCGAGGCTCCAGTCCTTGACCAGATCCCAGGCCGCGTCGAGCGCGCCCTGATCGTAAAGCAGGCCGACCCACAGCGCAGGCAGGGCGCAGATACGGTTCCATGGGCCACCGTCCGAGCCACGCATTTCCAGGAAGCTCTTGAGCCGCACCTCCGGGAAGGCGGTGGAGAGATGGTCTTCCCAATCCTTTTCGGTCGGCTTCTCGCCGGGCAGGACGCTGAGCTTGCCTTCGAGAAAATCGCGGAAGCTGTGGCCCGCCGCGTCGATATATTTGCCGTCGCGAAAGACGAAATACATCGGCACGTCGAGTGCATAATCCGCGTAGCGCTCGTAGCCGAAGCCATCCTCGAACACGAAAGGGAGCATACCGGTGCGATGCGGGTCCGTGTCGGACCAGATATGACTGCGATAAGAAAGGAAGCCGTTGGGCCGCCCCTCCGTAAAGGGCGAATTGGCGAAGAGCGCCGTGCCGAGCGGTTGCAGCGCAAGCGACGTGCGGAATTTCTTCACCATGTCGGCTTCGCTGCCATAGTCCAGGTTCGTCTGGATCGTGCAGGTGCGCAGCATCATGTCCAGCCCCATCGATCCGACGCGCGGCATGTGGCGCAGCATGATCGCATAGCGGCCCTTGGGCATGAT
>CAXUEQ010000102.1:0-8203 GCA_964250175.1 uncultured Sphingobium sp.
CGCCGCGCATGCGGCGGGCGACGGCGGCGCGACCCGTTTCAACGGCCGGATGCTGGAGGCGCCGATCGTGCGGCGCTATGCCCGCATAGTGGCGATGGCGTCCATTGGGATAGAAAAGGATATAATCGATGCGTGATGGCGTGATCGAAGTGGCGCCAGGCCGCTTTCGGGAGAATTACGGGCGGGCTTATGAGGATTTCGTTGTTGGCCATATTTACGAGCATCGTCCTGGCCGCACGATCACCGATGCCGACAATGTGTGGTTCACGCTGTTGACGATGAACACCCACCCGGCCCATTTCGACTATGAATTCGCCAAGAAGACCGAATTCGGCAAGCCGCTGGTCGCGTCGCCCCTGACCGTGGCGCTGATGGTCGGGATGAGCGTTTCGGACATCAGCCAGAAGGCGGTCGCCAATCTTGGCTGGGACCAGATCAGGATGACCCATCCGCTGTTTCCCGGCGATACGCTCTATGCTGAAAGCGAGGTGCTGGAAAAGCGGGAATCGGCGTCACGGCCCGAGCAGGGCGTGGTAACGGTGCGCACCACCGGCAAAAACCAGAATGGCGACGTGGTCTGCACGTTCAACCGCACGATGTTGATCTGGAAGCGGGGCTTCGGCCCCGTCGACGACTGAGGAACCAACTATGGCTACCGTGCTGACACGTGACCCTGTTCTAGCGACGATCGACGCCGACGAAGAGGCGGCGCTGCTCGAAGCAGTCGCGCGCTGGGTCGACAAGGAAGTCCGCCCGGTCGTGATGAAACATGATCATGACGATATCTGGCCGGCCGAGCTAGTTGCGCAAATGGCCGACATGGGATTGTTTGGCGCGACCATCGGAAAGCGTTATGGCGGCCTGGGCCTGCCGGCTACCACCTATGCCAAGATCGTAGCGCATATCGCCAATTACTGGATGGCGATCACCGGCATCTTCAATTCACACCTTATCATGGCGGTCGCCGTCGAGCGTTTCGGAACCGAGGCGCAGAAGCGGGAATGGCTGCCGCAGTTCGCGACTGGAGAGGTGCGCGGCGGCCTTGCGCTGACCGAACCCAATGCCGGCACCGACCTGCAGGCGATCCGCACCACCGCGGTGCGGGATGGCGACGATTATGTCATCAACGGCACCAAGACGTGGATTTCTAACGCGATCGAAGGGTCGTGTTTCGCCGTGCTGGCCAAGACCGACCCACTGGCCGATCCGCGCTACAAGGGCATGAGCCTGTTCATCGCGCCCAAGGGTCCGGGCTTCACCACCGGCAAAAAGTTCGAAAAGCTCGGCTACAAGGCGATCGACAGTGCCGAGTTGATCTTCGACGGATACCGCATTCCCGCCGCCAATCTGATCGGCGAGCGCGAGGGTCAGGGCTTTTTCCAAGCGACCGGCGGGCTGGAATTGGGGCGGATCAATGTTGCCGCGCGCGGCGTCGGGCTGGCCGAAGGCGCGCTCAGGCTGGCTACCGAATATGCCCAGTTGCGCCACTCGATGGGCAAGCCGATCGCCGATCATCAAGCGATCCAGCTAAAGCTCGGCGACATGGCGACGCGGGCGCGGGCGGCGCGGCTGCTGACGTTCGACGCGGCGCAAGCCTATGATCGCGGCGAGCGCTGCGACATGGAGGCGGGCATGGCGAAATATTTCGCCTCCGAGGCGGCGGTCGACAACGCCAATGAAGGTATGCGTATCTTCGGCGGCTACGCCTATTCGAAGGAATATGAGATCGAGCGCTATTATCGCGACGCCATGCTGATGTGCATCGGCGAGGGCACCAACGAAATGCAGCGCATGATTATCGCCAAGCAATGGGTGAAGAGGAACCCGGCGTGACGCATAGCCTGCCGCTGGCCGGTTACCGTATCCTGTCGGCCGAACAATATGGCGCAGGACCCTATGGCACGATGTTCCTTGCCCAGCTCGGCGCGGAAGTCATCAAGATAGAGCCACCGAAAGGCGGCGATTCGGCGCGGCAGGCGGGGCCTTATTATCTCGGGGCCGACGATAGCCTGTTTTACCAGACCTTCAACCTCAACAAGCGTTCGCTGACGCTCGACCTGCGCACCGAAGCGGGGCAGTCGGTGCTGCATCGGCTGGTGCGGACGGCCGACGCGGTAACTAACAATGCGCGTGGCGATCTGCCGGCTCGGCTCGGGCTTGATTATGCGAGCCTATCAGGGGTCAACCCGGCGATCGTCTGCGTCCATGCCTCAGCCTATGGTCGTGAGGGGTCGCGCGCTTCCTGGCCCGGCTATGATTATCTTATGCAAGCGGAGGCGGGCTTTATGGCGATGACCGGCGCGCCCGACGATCCGCCGACGCGCTTCGGCCTTTCGATGGTCGATTTCATGACGGGCTCAATGCTGGCGACGGCAACACTGGCGGGACTGGTGGACGCTAGGGCGCGGGGGATAGGGCGCGACTACGACCTGTCGCTACTCGACGCGGCGTTGCATCAGACGACCTATCCGGCGATCTGGTATCTGAACGAAGGCCATGAGACCGGTCGCGCGCCGCGCTCGGCGCATCCTACGGTTACCCCGTCGCAGGCCTTTCGCACCGCCGACGGCTGGGTATTCGTCATGGCGCAGTTACCGAAATTCTGGGCGCTACTTGTCGATGCGATCGGGGCTTCGCATCTGAAGGACGACGCGCGCTTCGCCACTATCCCGGCGCGGCTGCACCATCGCGATGCGCTGACGACCATATTGGATGGTATCTTCCTACAGCATGCGACCGAACATTGGGTCGCCAAGCTTGGCGGGGTGGTGCCGGTCGCGCCGGTGCATGGTTTGGCGCAGGCGCTGGACAATCCGCGCGTCGCCGACATGATCGACACGGTGGCACATGCCGATAAACCCGAAGGTCTGCGTGTGCTGGCCAACCCGATCCGGCTGAATGGCGCGCGGCTGCCCAACCGCGCAGCGCCGAAGCTGGGCGCCGACAGCGATGCGGTGCTGGCCGAAGCGGGTTATGCCGCTGACGAGATCGCGGAGCTTCGAGCCGCCGGGGTAGTGTGAAGGTGACGGGCAAATTGAGTGACATTCGGGTGTTGGACCTGACCCAGTTCCTGCCCGGTCCGATGATGACGCTGATGATGGCCGACCAGGGCGCAGAAGTGATCAAAGTCGAGCCGCCGGCCGGCGACCCGGCGCGCGCGCAGGCCCCGTTCGAGGCTGGGCAATCGGTGTGGTTCCGCAATCTCAACCGCGGCAAGACCAGCCGCGTAATCGATCTGAAGAGCGAGGCGGGGCGTACCGCGTTGTGGGCGCTGATCGATACCGCCGATATTTTCGTCGAGGGCTTCCGCCCCGGCGTGATCGCACGGCTCGGCTTTGGTTATGACGCGGTCGCGGCGCGCAACCCGCGCATCGTCTATTGCTCGGTCAGCGCGTTCGGCCAGACAGGGGCGCTCGCCGATCATCCGGCGCACGACCTAGCGGTGCAGGCGCTGACCGGCTTCCTGTCGGTCAATGACGGGGCGGACGGAACGCCGGTCGTGCCGGGTGCGCCATCGGCCGACATGGCGGCCGGGCTGACCGCGCTGTCGGGTGTGCTGATGGCGCTGATCGGCCGCGAACGCACCGGGCGCGGAGACTATCTCGACATCGCGATGTTCGATGCGTTGCTGCCCTGGTGCGCGCACATGGCAGGCGGCGCGATCGCAGGGGGTGCGGCGCCGCGCTCGTCGGCGCAGCGCTCGCTGGGCGGCGCGGCTTTCTATCAGGTCTACGCCACCGCCGATGGCGGCCATGTCGCGCTGGGTGGACGCGAGCCGAAGTTCGTAAGCGCGTTGCTCATCGCGCTCGACCGGCCCGACCTGATTCCGCTGGGCGAGGCTCCGGCGGGCGAACAGGACGCATTGATCGCATTTCTGCGCGCGACCTTCATGCAGCGCACACGCGACGCATGGGTCGCATGGTTCGCCGACAAGGACGTCGCTTTCGCGCCGGTTCTGGATTTCCGTGAGGCACTCGACCAAGTGCATGTCGCCGAGCGCGGGCTGTTGATCGCGGTTGACGGGGCGCACCAGATCGCGCCGGCGATCCGCTTTGCCGGGGAGACGTGGCATCCGACCAGGGCGCCGGACCTTGCGCATGATTAGGTCAGCCCTCGACCTCGATATGCATATTGTAGGCGAAGCGGTCACCGGGATGGTGGCTCGAGGAAATTTCGATCACCCGCCCTTCGGCGTCGCAATAGCAGCGCAGAATGCGCAGGCATGGACTGCGCCGCGATACGCCAAGCGCGGCGGCAAGGACAGCGCTGGCCGGGACCGCCTGGATATCCTGCGTGACGCGCGCGATCTTGATCTTCGACAGCGCTTCAAGCTGCCGGAAGATGGTGGCGCCGGCGGGGTCGATCGCATCAGCCGCCGCCATCAGATCGGGATGGATATAGGCATCGGTCGCAGCAATCGGGCGGTCGTCTGTCGCGCTGCTGCGGATACCACGGAAGTGCGCCCAGCGTCCGCTTGCGGCGACGCCAATCTCTTCGGCCAGCTTTTTGGGCAGCGTCACGCTGCCGTCTCGCGCGAAGGCGAAGCGGGTGTTGTTGGCATATTGCAGTATCTCGCCCACGTTCGACAGCGGCTGGTGCAGCGCGCCGCCGCGCGCCGCTGCGGGTTGGATAACGGTGCCCGAGCCACGACGACGCTGGATCAGCCCTTCATTCTGCAGGGTGCGCAGCGCCTCGCGCACGGTAAAACGGCTGACGCCATAGCGCGCGCACAGCATGTTCTCAGTCGGGAAATGATCGGCATCGGGAAAGCCGCCGCTCAGAATTTTGCCGCGCAAATCTTCGGCCATTTCAAGATAACGGGGCTTGCGGGGGGCAAGCTCGGTAGCAATGTCGGCCTTCAACGATTCTCTCCCGCGGCGTGGCGTCGCGCATGACGCGGAACGACCATAGCCTAACCGAGGCGCTTGCACAGCATCTGTTGCGCCCTGTTTGTCCGGACATGTTGAACCGGGCGCGCTTGCATCTGCTCGACTGGATGGCCTGTGTTGCGGGCGCGCGCACCAGCGCCGTCGGTGACGTGGCGCGTCCTATGACAGGGCAGCCAGTGACGCTGCGCGCGGCCCTGCTCGGCAATGTGCTGGAAATGGACGATGTCCACCGCGCCGCGATCCTTCATCCCGGCCCGGTAATCTGGCCGATCGTGCTTGGCGATACGGAGCAGGACATGGCGGCGGTGCTGGCCGCCGGCATATGCGGTTACGAGGCGACGATTGCGATCGGCGCGAGTTTCGACGCGGCGCATTACGCCTATTGGCACAATAGTGCGACGGCGGGCGTCTTCGGCGCGGCGGCGGCGGCGGCGTGCCTGTCCGGCGCGGACGCTGCGACGCTGGCGTCGGCGCTTGGGCTGGCCGGGTCGGTGTCGGGCGGACTGTGGCAGATGCGGCACGAGCCGGTGATGGCCAAGCAATGGCATATCGCGCATGCCGTGCAGACCGGGAAGACCGCAGCCTTTCATGCGGCCGGCGGCGTGACCGGACCGCGATTCATCCTGGAAGGGCCGCAGGGGCTGTATGCTGCGACCTGTCGCGCGCCGAAACCGATGCTGTTGGGCGAGAACTGGCGCATCGCCGAGGTCAGTTTCAAGCCATGGGGCGCGTGCCGCCATGCCCATCCGGCGATCGATGCGGCGCTCGACCTGCGGGCGCGTGGCGCGCTGGACGGACCGATCCTGGTCGAGACCTTCGCCGACGCGCTGGCCTTTTGCGATCGCCCGGACCCGATAACGCCGCAGCAGGCGAAATTCTCGATTCAGCATGCCGTCGCGGTGGTCGCCGAACGCGGTGTGCCGACGCTGGCCGATTTCGAACCGGACGCGATCGCGGCGCTGGCCGATGCCCGTGCGCGCGTGACGGTGCGCGAGGATGTAGCGATAACCGCGCGCTACCCCGCGCATTTCGGCGCGACGGTCAGCGCGGGTGACGTGACGGTTGCACGGGTCGATACGCTGGGCGACCCCGAACGCCCGCTGTCGCGCGAGGGAATCATCGACAAGGCGCGCGCCTTGTTCGCCTGGGGCGGACTTGACGTGGCGCAGGCCGAACGCGGCGTGACGCTGGCGCTCGACGGCGACGACGCCGGGGCGATCGTCGCCTGGCTGGATGACATCCTGTGAACGCCGCGACCGACCGGCTGCTCGCCTTCGCGCGCGCCGATCATGAGCTGTCTGTTATCGTGCGCGCCCACGCCGAACGTCTGCTCGCCGACACGCTGGCGGTCGGCGCAGCGGGATCGACGGCACCGGGCGCTGAGGGCGTGCTGGCGGCCGCGCGGGGCTGGGGAAGCGGCGACGCCGCGCGGCTGATCGGCTCCTCCGGCCGTCTGCCTGCGCCGGGAGCCGCCTTCGTCAACGCCTTTCGCATCCATTGCCTTGAATGGGATGCGGTGCACGAGCCGGCGGTGGTCCATGCTTTGTCGGTCGTCACCGCCGCATTGAGCGCAAGCATCGACCGGATGGGCGGCTGCGATCCGGAGGCCGCGCTGGTCGCGCTCGCGGTCGGCGTGGACATCGCCGCCGGGCTGGGCGTCGCCGCCACCGCCCCGCTCAGTTTCTTCCGCCCGGCCACCGCTGGCTGTATCGGCGCGGCGCTGGCGGTGGCGCGACTGGAAAGAGTTGAAGCGCTGGAGGATGTGCTCGGCCTCGCATATTCCTTCTGCGCGGGGACGATGCAGGCGCATGTCGAAGGCTCGATCGCGCTGCCGCTGCAAATCGCCAATGCCGCGCGTTCGGCGATCATGGCGGTCGATCTGGTGCGGGCGGGCCTGACCGGTCCGCATGACGCGCTGGAGGGACCGTTCGGCTATTTCACGCTGATCGACCGGGGTGCGCTTTCGTCCTATACCGATCATATCGGCGAACGCTGGCTGATCGGCGCGGTTTCGACCAAGCCCTATCCCTCCGGCCGGGCCAGTCATGCAGCGCTTTGCATGATCGCGGGTCTCGGTGTCGCACCCGAAGAGGTGCAATGGATCGAACTGTTCGCCCCGCCGCTCATCAAGCGGCTGGTCGGGCGACCGTTCCATTCCGGCATGACGCCTGCCTATGCCCGGCTGTGTCTGCCGCTGCTCGCTGCGCTGATGCTGCGCGACGGGCATATCGACCCGCGCCGTTTCACGGCCGCGACGTTCGCCGATCCGGCGCTTGCCGATCTCGCCGGGCGGGTGATCGTCAATGACGACGGCACTGCTGATCCCAATGCGCTGTCGCCGCAGCGGCTTGTCCTCACTCGCGGCGACGGCGCGGTGAGCGAGCATGACATCCCGGCGACGCTGGGAAGCCCCGATGCACCGCTGTCGCCTGCGCAGACCACCGCCAAAGTAGACCTTGCCCGCTTGCTTGCGACGGATGCCGACCCGCGCCTGTTCGATACCCCCCTTGCCTGGTTCACGGAGCCGCGATGACCTTTCCGACCTATTTTGAAGCCTTCGACGCCAAACAGATGCTCGCCGACTATCCGGTCGGCGACGCCTTTCTTGCGCGCTATGTCGGCATGAGCCGTGACGAACTGCGCGCGATCCAGGAGGCGCGCTTCATACGATTAATGGCGCGCGGCTGGCAGGTGCCGTTCTACCAGCGGCTCTGGGGCGCGAAAGGGATCGAG
Source organism: uncultured Sphingobium sp. (assembly GCA_964250175.1). Lineage (GTDB taxonomy): Bacteria > Pseudomonadota > Alphaproteobacteria > Sphingomonadales > Sphingomonadaceae > Sphingobium. Next base: position 7,623 of record CAXUEQ010000102.1, read on the forward strand.
GCGGGCGACATTCGCGGGCTGGACGACATCGTCAAGCTGCCGGTCTATGACAAGACCGACCTGATGGCGTCGATCGCCGACCATCCGCCCTATGGCGACTTTGCCGGGATGGGCGGGGCCGACCGACCGCCGGTAATCTTTCACACCACCAGCGGCACAACCGGCCGGCCCCAGGCGCTGCTGTTCGGGCCGAAGGGGCGCGAGATCACCAATTTGCTGGTTGGGCGGATGTATCGCTGGCAGGGGCTGACGCCGGACGATGTCGTGCAGTCGGTCTATGGTCATGGCATGATCAATGGCGGCCATTATATCCGCGAGGCCGTGACCCATTTCACTAATTCGCTGTTCCTTTCGGCGGGGACGGGCATCGAGACGCGCAGCGCCAGCCAGGTCTCGCTGATGGCCGATTTCGGCGTCACCGTGCTCGTGGGCTTTGTCGACTATATCCGCAAGCTTGCCGAGACCGCGCGCGATGCCGGGCTGCTGGAGCGGATGGGCATCCGCATGATCTGCGGTCATCTCGGCACCGAGGACCGCGCCGCGACCGAGGCGGCGTGGGGCGGGGCCAAGGCGTTCGACTG
>CAXUEQ010000103.1:0-4258 GCA_964250175.1 uncultured Sphingobium sp.
AGGGCGCGGCGACGATGGACCGCCACTTCCGCCATGCCGAGCCGCGTCAGAACGCCCCGCTGCTCGCCGCCTTCGCCGACCAGTTCTACAGCCGCGTGCTCAAGTGCCAGACCCGCGCGGTCTTCGCCTATGACGAGCGGCTCGCGCTGCTGCCCTCCTACCTCCAGCAACTGGAGATGGAGAGCAACGGCAAGAGCGTCACGGTCGAGGGTGAACCGGTCGATGGGCCGACCGCCGCCATCACCTGGGGCGGGGTCGGCACCGACGCGCAACATGCCGTGTTCCAGTTGCTGCACCAGGGAACGCATGTCGTCCCGCTGGAATTCATCGCCGCGATCGAGCCGGGCAACGCGCTTGATCCCGCGCATCATAGGGCGCTGCTGGTCAACTGTTTCGCGCAGGGCGCGGCGCTGTTGCGCGGCAAGGACAATCCCGGTGATCCGGCGCGCGCCTATCCGGGCAACCGCCCCTCGACCACCATCCTGATCGATGACGTGACCCCGGAGATACTGGGCGCGTTAATCGCTTTCTACGAACATCGCACTTTTGCCAACGCCGTGCTGATGGGCATCAACCCCTTCGATCAGTTCGGCGTCGAACTGGGCAAGGACATTGCCCGCTCGATCGACAAGGACGGCACCTCCGGCTTCGATCCTTCCACCACCGCGCTGATCGAGATCGCTTTGGGGTAGATAGTTTTCGTCATTCCCGCGCAGGCGGGAATCCATCTCCGAAGTCATCCATAAACGCTCGGCCATGAGATAGATTCCCGCCTGCGCGGGAATGACTGTTTGATTTTGGTGAAGCGCCACCTCACATCCGCTCCAAACTGGAGACGATTACCCATGAGCGAGTATGATTATGACCTGTTCGTCATCGGCGCGGGATCGGGTGGTGTGCGCGCGGCCCGTGTGTCGGCGGCCTATGGCGCGAAGGTGGCGATCGCCGAGGAATATCGGATCGGCGGCACCTGCGTCATTCGCGGCTGCGTGCCCAAGAAGCTGCTGGTCTACGGCGCGCATTTCGCCGAGGACCTGAAGGATGCACGCAAATTCGGCTGGCAGGTGCCCGAATGTGCCTTCGACTGGACAGTGTTGCGCGACAATGTGCTGGCGGAGGTCGACCGGATCAACAGCGCTTATACCGACACGCTCGATAGCCATGACGTCGAAATCTTCCACGAACGCGCGACGATCGCCGGTCCGCACGCGGTGACGCTGGCGAGCGGGAAGAGCGTCACCGCCAAATATATCCTGGTCGCGACCGGCGCCTGGCCGCTGGTCCCGAAGATCGAAGGCGCCGAACATGGCATCACCTCGAACGAGATATTCCATATCGACGCAGCGCCCAAGCGCGTCGTGATCGCCGGCGGCGGCTACATCGCCAACGAGTTCGCCGGTATCTTCCATGAATTCGGCGCGCATGTGACGATCGTGAACCGCTCCGACAAAATCCTGCGCGGCTATGACGAGAGCATACGCGACCGGCTGCTGCAAATCAGCATGACGAAAGGAATCAATTTCCGCTTCAATGCGCCTTTCGACAGGATCGAGAAGAAGGCGGATGGCTCGCTCCTCGTCCATATCGAGGATGGCGATCCGATCCCCTGCGACCTGTTGCTTTTCGCCACCGGACGCGCGCCCCACAGCAGGGGGCTGGGACTGGAAGCGGCGGGCGTCGCGCTGGACGATCATGGCGCGATCAAGGTCGACGACTATAATAAAAGCAATGTCGAGAGCATCTATGCGGTCGGCGACGTCACCAACCGCGTGCAATTGACCCCGGTCGCGATCCGGGAAGGCCACGCCTTTGCCGATACAGTATTCGGCGGCAATCCGCGCACGATCGATTATGACTGCATTCCATCAGCGGTGTTCAGCCAGCCGCCGATGGCCGGTGTCGGCCTGACCGAGAGCCAGGCCAAAAACAAGCTCGGATCGGTCAAGGTCTACATGTCCGACTTTCGCGCGATGAAGAATGTGCTGGCGGGCCGCAACGAACGGGCGCTCTACAAGATGATCGTGGACGAGACGACGAACAAGGTCGTCGGTCTGCATATGATCGGTCCCGACGCGCCGGAAATTCTTCAGGCGGCGGCGATCGCGGTGAAAGCCGGTCTCACCAAACAGGATTTCGACGACACCGTGGCCCTGCACCCCAGCATGGCCGAAGAACTGGTGCTGATGAAGTAGCGCGCCAGTCTTTGTCTGTCAGTCTTCGCTGGCAAAGGTCACGACCAGCGCGTCGCGCCATGCCGGGCGGGACGGATCGAGAGCATGAATTTCCGTGACGCCATGAAGGATTCGGCGATCGTCCAGCAGCACGGCGTCGCCCGGTTCGGCCAGCATGAACGCGCCCAAAGCCCTGCCATCCGGCGCGCCGATCATGGTGACACCTTCGCGGACATTTTCTCGCCGGATCAGCATGACGAGGACATGGTCCACGCCATCGCGATGCAGCCCCTCGGGCGTCGGCAGGCCCGGCTGGTCCGGCTTCGCCTCGATACGAAACTGGTGCATTTCTACATGCCGGGCGCGCGTATCGCCCTGAGCAAAGACCTTGGCGCACAGAGCGAAAATCGCCTGCAGGACCGGACCCTCGGCAATCGCCGGATCGACCGGATCGAACCAGCGCTGCACATCGCCGTTCAGCGGGTTATAGTCGCGGCTCTGATAATGGGGCTGGTGCGGCTTGCGAACGCATCGCCCGTCCTGGCAGCGAAAGGCGGCATGCCTTCGCCGCCGGTAACGCCCGCCGTCCGCCATGAACAGGTCGGGACCCAGATGGTCCCAGCTTTCGGCAAAACCGTTCCAGTCCGCGACCGTCCTGTTCAGCAAAGCCAAACTTTGCGCGCTGGGCAAGCGTGCATAGCCCGCCTCGGCGATGGCCGCGCGCAGCCTATCCGTGGCAGACGTCAGGGTCGGGGTATCGCGCATCAATCGATCCAGTAAGGCACGACCTGACGATGATCGGGATCGACCCGGATCGCGCGGTCTGCGGGGGGAAAGGCGCGCTGGTCGCAGCTTTGCCGCGCGCACAGGCGACAGGTGACGCCGATCGGCGTCGCCGCCGCCTCGTCCTGCAGTTGTAATCCGTCAGCATAAACGAAATTGCCGGCATGTTCGGTCTCGCAGCCCAGCACGACGGCATAGCGGCGCGGGGAGCGGGCATAGCTGCCCGAAGGTTTTACCAGCCCCTTGGCCATTGACACATAGCGCACGCCGTCCGGCGTTTCGCCCAGTTGCACGTTGATACGGTCGGGGATCGCCACCGCCTCATGCACATTCCAGAGCGGGCATGCCCCGCCGAACCGCGCGAATTGCAATCGGGTAGCGCTGTGCCGCTTGGTGATGTTGCCCGCCATGTCGACGCGGCAGAAAAAGAAGGGGATACCGCGCATGCCCGGCCGCTGCAGCGTCGAGAGCCGGTGGCAGGCCTGTTCGAAACTGACGCCGAAGCGCCGGCCCAGCCGGTCGATATCGTGCCGCAAGGCACGCGCGCTTTCGCGGAAACGGGCATAGGGCATCAACAGCGCCCCCGCCGCATAATTGGCAAGGCCGATCGACAGCAGCCGGTCCGAACCCGGTATCGGCAACGCCGCGCTCTCGACGATCGCATTGATCAAGGCTTCGCCCTCCAGCCGCATGAGTTGGTGCGCAAGCATGAACTTGCGGCTCTCGCCCGGCAGCGCGGCATTGACAAACAGACGCCGCGCCCCGCTTTCGTACCGCCGCAGCGCCGATTCATGGCTTTCCGCGATCAGCGTCTCGACGCCATGCCGCCGCGCCAGCGCCTCGACCAGCATCCCCTCGTCGGCCGCCGGGCCGGACGCCTGGCCAGACGTGACCTTCGCCGCCATATCCTCCGCCAGACAGTCGAGCGCATGGACATAATTGCCGCTGTCGTGAAACCAGTCGCGCACCGCTTCCCACGGCATGCGCGCCATGGCGGCCATGTCGTTGGCAATGGCTTCCTCGATCATGTTCAGACGCTCGTGCGCGCGGGCATGCGCGCGATGCAGATCGACATAGCGCGCGGCGAATTCGGGGAACTGCAAATGCAGCTTCTCGATCCGCTCCGGCTCCAGCGACGCGCCCGACACTTCGGGATGGGCGAGCGCATGGGTGAAGGCGCCGAGCAACTGCTCTTCCTCGCGCGCATCGAACGCCGCCCAGTCCAGCGGAAAGGCCTCCGCCAGCGCCGCCTTGACCTTGGCCGTCAACGGGCGATCATCATTTTCCAACTGGCTGAGATAGGA
>CAXUEQ010000103.1:4268-7864 GCA_964250175.1 uncultured Sphingobium sp.
ATGCAGCCGCCCTGGCGGACTGGTCCATCCGATGGTCCAGCCTTAGCTGGCGAAGCTTCTGCCCCGCAAATATCCGTGCCCCGCGCGCCATCGTTACGCAATAAGTTGCGAACTGGTCTTTTGCAAATCCGCAAATTCACATTTGCGCTGGGCGCGGGGGGATTTAAAGGGGCATATCTGCCTGCGCCGGATGAAACCCAAAGGATGCCGATGTCAAAGCCGACCGTGATCGAGACGCTGCAAACCATGCGCGAGGCCGCGCAGATGGGCGGGGGCCAGAAGCGTATCGACGCGCAGCATGGCAAGGGACGCCTGACCGCGCGCGAGCGGCTGGACATATTGCTGGATGAGGGCAGCTTCGAAGAGCTGGACATGTATGTCGAGCATAATTGCGTCGATTTCGGAATGCAGAACAGCAAGATTCCAGGCGATGGCGTCGTCACCGGGTCCGGTACGATCAACGGCCGCCTCGTCTTTGTGTTCAGCCAGGATTTTACCGTATTCGGCGGCTCGCTGTCCGAACGGCATGCGCAGAAAATCTGCAAGATCATGGACATGGCGCTGAAGGTCGGTGCGCCCGTGATTGGTTTGAACGACAGCGGCGGCGCGCGCATTCAAGAGGGCGTGGCATCGCTCGGCGGCTATGCGGAGGTGTTCCAGCGCAATGTGCTGGCCTCTGGCGTCGTCCCGCAGATCAGCCTCATCATGGGTCCCTGCGCGGGGGGCGCGGTCTATTCGCCGGCGATGACCGACTTCATCTTCATGGTGAAGGATAGCAGCTATATGTTCGTCACCGGGCCGGACGTGGTGAAGACGGTCACCAACGAGGTCGTGACCCAGGACGAACTGGGCGGCGCAGTCACGCACAGCACCAAATCCGGCGTCGCCGACGTCGCGTTCGAAAACGACATAGAGGCGCTGCTGGCGACACGCGATTTCATCGACTTCCTGCCCGCCTCGAACCGCGACCCCGTGCCGGAGCGGCCCAGCGCCGATCCGTGGGACCGGATCGAGGCGGGGCTGGACACGCTGATCCCGGCCAGCGCCAACCAGCCCTACGACATGCACGAGCTTATCAGGAAAGTGGTGGACGAGGGCGATTTCTTCGAGGTGCAGCCCACCCATGCGGGCAACATTCTCTGCGGTTTCGGGCGTATCGAAGGCAGGACGATCGGTATCATCGCCAACCAGCCGATGGTGCTGGCCGGCGTGCTCGACATCAACTCGTCCAAGAAGGCGGCGCGCTTCGTTCGCTTTTGCGATGCGTTCGAGATCCCGATCGTCACCTTCGTGGATGTGCCCGGCTTTCTGCCCGGCACCGCGCAGGAGCATGGCGGCATCATCAAACATGGTGCGAAACTGCTGTTCGCCTATGCCGAGGCGACCGTGCCGAAGATCACCGTCATCACGCGTAAAGCCTATGGCGGAGCATATGACGTCATGGCGTCCAAGCATCTGCGCGGCGACCTGAATTATGCCTGGCCGACCGCCGAGATCGCGGTGATGGGTGCGAAGGGCGCGGTCGAGATCATCTTCCGCGGCCGATCGCCCGAAGAGATCGCCGAGCGCACCGCAGAATATGAAGCCCGCTTCGCCAACCCCTTCGTCGCCGCCTCAAAGGGCTTCATCGACGAGGTGATCCAGCCGCATTCGACCCGCAAGCGGATCGCGCTCGGCCTGCGCAAGCTGCGCAACAAGAGCCTGGAGAATCCGTGGAAGAAGCATGACAATATTCCGCTGTGATATTTGCTATATTTATTGGATTGTGCGGTTTATTCACTTCGGTGCTATTCATGCACGCGCTTTATCTCGCTTTTTCACGTGGCGAAGTTTCGTATCGTTTGAGATTATACTCTCGAAAGAGTAATCCATTCTCATTTTGGAATGCCGTTTTTCTTTATATCGTGGGCTTATTGATCGCGCTTGTATTTTTGATCATGATGTTAATGGTGGTTTTTAAATGAAACTCGGCCGTCTTAATCATATCGGCGTTGCAACGCCCAGCCTGGAAAAGAGCATCGCTTATTATCGTGACGTCATGGGCGCGACGACGATTCATGCGCCGTTCGACCTGCCCGCGCAGGGCGTGAAAGTGTGTTTCGTCGATACGCCGGGCGAGAACGGGACCGCAGGGACACAGATCGAACTGATCGAGCCGTTGGGGGAGGACAGCCCGATCCATGCGTTCATCGCCAGAAACCCGGCGGGTGGCCAGCATCATATGTGTTACGAAGTCGCCGACATCCTGCAAGCCAGGGCCTGGTTCGAAAGCAAGGGCGCGCGGGTGCTTGGCGAGCCGCGCATCGGCGCGCATGGCACACCGATCTTCTTCGTCCATCCCAGGGATATGAACGGCATCCTGACCGAGATCATGGAAACGCCGAAGGGCGCGCATTGATGGCCTTCGCAACCCTCACTGCCAGGCTTGCCGATGGCGTAGGCGTCATCAGCCTCAACCGGCCCGACCGGCTGAACGCATTGACACCGCAAATGGCTGGCGAACTGGTCGAGGCGGCTTATGACTTTCAGGCGGACGGCGCGCGCGCCATCCTGCTCCGCGCCGAAGGCCGCGCCTTTTGCAGCGGCACCGATCTTGCCGAAGACGGCGGCGTCGATTTGGATGATGTGGGCGCCATCTTGGAAAGGCATTATAACCCGGCTTTGTTGAAGATTGCCGCTCTATCCGTACCGGTCGTCGCGGCCGTGCAGGGGGCTTGCGCGGGCATCGGCGTGGGGCTTGCACTTTTGGCGGACTTCGCGATCGCCGCGCGCTCGGCCTATTTCCTTCAGGCTTTCGTCAATATCGGGCTGGTCCCGGATGGCGGCGCAAGCTGGATAGTGCCGCGCCTGATCGGCCGCGCCCGCGCCGCGCAACTGATGATGCTGGGCGAGCGCCTGCCTGCCGAACAGGCGGTCGAATGGGGGCTGATATACAAGGCGGTGGACGACGCCGTGCTGGCCGACGAAGCGCTGGCGCTGGCGCGACGTCTGGCCAACGGACCGACCAAGGCTCTGGGTCTCATGCGGCGGGGCCTTGCCCATGCCATGGAATCGGATTTCCCGCAGGCGCTCCAGCGTGAGCGGGAAAATCAGCGCGAAGCGGGACGCAGCGCGGATTTCCGCGAGGGCGTTCAGGCCTTTCTCGCCAAGCGCCCGGCACATTTCAGGGGCGAATGATGGCGAAGAAGCCTAGTCTCGACCAGTGGCAGGCCGCCGCCGCCAAGGAAGTAAAGGGCAAGGACCTCCTCTGGCACACGCCCGAGGGGATCGCCGTCAAGCCGCTCTATACCGCGCAGGACGTCACCGCCGACCCCGGCCTGCCCGGTTTCGCGCCGTTCACGCGCGGCGTACGCGCGTCCATGTATGCCGGGCGGCCCTGGACCGTCCGCCAATATGCCGGCTTCTCTACCGCGGAAGCCTCCAACGCTTTCTATCATCGTAACCTGAAAGCGGGACAGAAGGGGCTTTCGGTCGCCTTCGATCTTGCCACCCATCGCGGTTATGACAGCGATCATCCGCGCGTCACCGGCGACGTCGGCAAGGCCGGCGTGGCGATCGACACGATCGAGGATATGAAAATCCTGTTCGACGGCATT
>CAXUEQ010000104.1:0-7147 GCA_964250175.1 uncultured Sphingobium sp.
GCCCTGCTCGCCGAAGAGCACGTCGCCGATCTGCTTGGGGCTGCCGAGGTTGAACGGCCGCCCGGCGACCCGGTGCGCCTCGGCCTCCAGCTCGACCATCCGCATCGCAAAGTCGTTGGAGAGCTCGCGCAGCCGGTCGGGGTCGACCTTGATGCCGGCCAGCTCCATCTCCACCAGCACGGCGGGCATCGGCCGTTCCAGGGTCTCGTAGACGGTGAGCAGCCGCTCGGGGGCCAGGCGCGGGCGCAGGTTCTCTGGGGTCAGATGCTGCTCGATGGCCGCGATCTGGCCTCCGATCCGGTTGCGGCGTTCGACTGGTTCAATCACGCTGCGGCCCAGCATCACCTGATGGCGCTTAATATGGTCGGGCGCTGCTACGATCTGGGCTGGGGCACCGACAGCGACAAGGCGCGCGCCGCCGAGTGCTTTCGCGTCGCCGCCGAGCGCGGGCTGGACTGGGCGATGTATAATTATGCGACCGCGCTGACGCTGGGCGACGGCGTCGAGCAGGATCGCGCCGCCGCGCTCGACTGGTTCCGCAGAGCCGCCGAGGGCGAAGATCCGCTGTGCCGGGCCAAGGCGATCAACTATATCGGCAGCTTCCTAGAGGATGGCTGGGTTGTCACGCGCGATCTCGCCGCCGCCGGCGAATGCTATGCACAGGCGGCTGCGGGCGGCGATTTTCGGGGACAGTTCAACCATGCCCGCCTGTTGGCGGCGCGTGGTGATATCGATGGAGCCTTGCACTGGCTGGGAACATTACGCGCCAGCGCGCCGCCGGCCTTCCAGGCCAAGGTGGAGGCCTGGCTACGCGCCGTGCCGATCCCCGCCCTGCGCAACCATGGCCCTTCGGCGCTGGCGGGCCGCATAGGATGATCGCGATTCCCGATGTGCTGGACGCCGACGGTGTCACACAGGTGCGCGCCATCATCGACGCGGCGGACTGGATCGACGGCAATGCGACTTCGGGGCACCAGTCGGCGCTGGCCAAGCGCAATCTGCAACTGGCCGAGGGTTCCGACGCGGCGCGGCAGGCGGGCAATCTGATCCTCGATGCATTGGGAAAGACCCCGCTGTTCATCGCCGCCGCCTTGCCGCTCAAAATCTATCCACCGTTGTTCAACAGCTATGCTGGGGGGCAGAGCTTCGGCACCCATGTCGATAGCGCGATCCGGATTCGCAGCGGCAGCGATTTTCGCATTCGCAGCGATCTCTCGGCGACCCTGTTCCTCGAAGAGCCGGAGGCTTATGAGGGCGGTGAGTTGACGGTCGAGGCCGAATATGGCGTGAACCGGGTCAAGCTGCCGGCGGGTCACATGATCCTCTATCCGGCATCCTCGCTGCATCATGTCGCTCCGGTAACGGGCGGGCGGCGGGTCGCGAGCTTCTTCTGGATCGAATCGATGGTCCGTGAAAATGAAGCGCGCCGCACTCTGTTCGATCTCGACCTTTCGGTGCAGGCCCTGGCGGCGGAGCGCGGACATACCGACGCGCAGGTCATCCGATTAACAGGGATCTATCATAATCTGCTGCGACGCTGGGCGAATAGCTGAAGGCTGCTTATCCCAGCATCTCCGCCAGCGCGGGCGTCATCCATTCTTTGGCCGTGCTGCCCGCTTCGCGCGTTACCATAAGCACCGCAAGCCCTTGCGCGGTCGCCAATCTCAACCCCTTTTCCACCCCCAGAACCAGGATGGCGGTAGCCCATGCGTCCGCCAGCATCGCCTGTTGGTGAAATACCGATACCGAGGCGATGCCGTTGATCACCGGCGCGCCGGTGTGCGGATCGATGCTGTGGGCATGGCGCTGGCCGTCAATCTCGATGAAGCGCCGATAGTCTCCCGATGTCGCGACCGACAGGTCGCAAAGCGCGACGCGCGTGGTCGGCAAGGCAAGGCCGGGCGGTGTCTCCAGATCGACCCACCAGGGTTGCCCGTCGGGCTTGACGCCGGTGCCGCGCAACTCGCCGCCGATCTCGACCAGGGAATGGGTCAGACCCCGTGCAGTCAGATAGGCGGCGACCGCATCGACGGCATAGCCCTTGGCGATGCCGGAAAAGTCGAGCGTCACATCGGCGGTGCGCCGCGCCCGCGCGCCGTCCATTTCGATCGCCGCTGGCCCGCTGATCATCGTCTTGGCCGATCCCGGCCCGCGATGGCCGGTCGGGCCAAAGCCCCAGCGATCGACCGCTCGCCCGATTGCGGGATCGAATGCGCCGCCGCTCTCGCGCGCGACATTCAATCCGGCGGCCAGAACGAAGCGAAACGCATCGGGCAGCGCCTGCCAGCTTCCGATCGCCGACCGGTTGAAACGGCTGATGTCGGAATTGCCCTCCCAGTTGCTCATCTGCGCGATGACATCGTCCAGCACCGCGACGATGCCCGGTGCGATATCGTCGGGCAGGCCGCCACGCGGCGCGGCTATTTTGACAGACCAGCGGGTCCCCATCGCGTCGCCTGCCAGCGACACGATCCCCGCCGACCGCGCCCGCCCGGCAAAAGCGTCGGGCGAGAGGGTCGGGGGGATCGCGATGCGGATGGGGCCGGTGCTCAGCCCTGCACCTCGACGACCATGGCATAGGATGCGCGGCGCTGCGGCGGCGTCATCGGCCGGCGAACGCCGCCTTCGCCACCCGGACCACCAGGACCCGCGCCCTGGTTTGCGCCGGGCTGCCCACCGGACGCGCCGCCAAGGGGACCGCCAGCAGGGCCACCCGCGCCGGGACCGCCGGGGCCAGGACCCCCTTCGCCCCGACCGCCGCCAAGCGTCACGTTCACCCAATACATGCCGGCCTCCGGCCAGATGATCGTCACCTTGCCACTGGCGTCGGTCTTGAGGTCGACCTGCTTCAGGCCGTCGCGATAGCGGACGCCGCCGGGAATGGCGGTCACCGCAAGATCGGCGGCGGGTTTACCGTCCAGCAGGAACTGGAAGGTGGCCGGTTCGCCCACGCCCAGATCGTTGGGATGCGTCACCGGCACCATCTCGATCCCCTTGCCGGTCGGCTTGAAGACAGTGCTGGTCGGTGCGCCGGCGGTGGCGAAAGTCTCGATACGGCTGTCATTGTCCGCTTGCCACACATCGGTCGCGCCCGCCGGAATGGCCTTGGCCAAGGTGGCGGCGGTGGTGCCGCGCGGCAGCATCTTGCGCTCGCCGTCCAGCACGTAGCTGCCGACGATGCTATCGGCGACGACGGCGACCTTGTAGGTCCCCTTTTGCGTGACCGGGACGTCGAAGGTCAGGCGCAATTTGCCGACCGTCTTGTTCTCGACCGGTGTCTGGCTGCCGTCCGGCGCGGTGACGATCGGCTCCCATGGCTGGCCGGGATGATCGACATAGAAGAGGTCTGTCGAAATCGCGCCGTCGATCGTCAGCCATTCATTGCCGGTGCCGGCGAACATCGTTTCGGACGGCAATAGCCAGGGGCGGACGGCGGACGCCATTTGCGGGGTTGCAAGAGCGGCCATCAGGATGGCTGCCATCAGTGGCGTGCGGAAAAGTTTCATGGCAGACGTCCTCTTTCTCACTTCCTGGCGACCAGGCTGATTGCACCGAGTTCGGACGTGCCGCTGGCCTTGCCGCTGGCATTGGAGCCGGACCAGGTGAAGGGCAGCTTCACCACTTCGCGCCCACCCGATTCCCGCGCGGCTTCCACGGCGAGCACATATTGGCCGCGGTCCAACGCACCGGCGTTAAGGCTGATCTTTTGCGGGCCGGGAGCGCGCGTCGCGCCGGACACGCCGTCGGCCGGGAAGCTCAGGCTGCGGCCCGAAGCGCGCCACCACAGGCGAATGTCGCGCAGCCATTTCGCGCCGCCATTATTGCGCTTGCCCTGATCGTACCAGACGGTCAGCGTCTTGGCCGGGCCGCCGACCTTTTCCAGCCACACGGCGACATAGGGCCGGTGATATTCCGCCACGGTCATCCGGGGGAGCGTCACGGTCAGATCGATTGTTTCGGCGGCTGCGGGCATCGCTGTGGAGCCGAAAGCGACAGCGCCCGAAAGCAGGATGCGATGGCTGATCTGCATGGAAATATGTCCCCTCAGTGGATGAAATACATGGCCAGGATGGCGGGCAGGATAAGCCCCGCCGCGACCAGCGGCCAAGTGCTCGGGCGCTTGGCCGCGTGCAGTTGCAACAGGAAGAAGCCGGTCAACGCGAAAATGAAGCAGGCACCGGCATAGATGTCGATGAAATATTTCCACACGTCGCCGGCATTGCGCCCCTTGTGCAGGTCGTTGAGATAGGAAATCCATCCCCGTCTCGTGGTTTCGCTGGTGACTGCCCCGCTCGCCCGGTCGATCGAAACCCAGGCGTCGCCGCCGGGGCGGGGCAAAGCGAGATAGACGTCATCGGTGGACCATTCGGCCTCACCCCCGGATAAAGCGGCCTCGCTGAACTTCAGCGTCTTTGCGACCCACTCGGCGACGGGGCGGGGCAGCGGTCCCTTGTGATCGGGCCTGCTGTCGGTCGCGACCAGCGGGCGAAGCGTGGCCGGCAATTCGGCCTTGCCGGGCACCACGACCGGCGCAGCCTCGATGCTGGCGGCATGATTGAGGGTGATGCCGGTGAGCGCAAACAGGAGCAGGCCGATCAGGCTGATCGCGCTCGACATCCAGTGCCAGGTGTGGAGTTGCTTCAACCAGAAGCTTTTGCGGCGCTTGACCGCAGGCACCATGCTGCCCGTTTGCTTTCTGGTGCTGGGCATGAGCCTGTTGCGAATCCTGTCAAATAGTCATTCGCCATTAACGCGAACGACTCGCAATTGCAAATCAGGCCTTTGCGAATAATGTATCAAAATATATGCGGCTAAGTGCTTGCCATTGTCCCTTGCGCTATCGCCCCAGCAGGCCCCGCGCCTGTCCCGCAATCTCGGCAAGCATCGCGACGTTGGGGATTGCCGCGGACTTGGCCCGCTTTACCAGCGCGCGGAACTGGGCAATGCGGTTCGCCCGCGCTTCAAGCCACGTCTCGACATGCGCGGCGGGATCGCCATTCCCCGCACCGCTCAGGAAATCGAGCCGAACCTGCTGCATGTCGCGCGCCACGCCGCTGATGAGCAGTCGTTCCCATGGATCGCTCGGCTCCATGCGCGCGGCGGCGGACTGGACCCAGTCGATCCCGACCGCTTCGCCCAGCCGCGTGAAGGCGCGTGTGATCGCAAGCTCATCGACCTTCAGCCTGGCGGCAAGATGCGCGAGGCCGACCGCGCCGTCCAGCTTGAACAGCGCGATCGTGCGCGCGACCAGATCGGCGGGCGCGCCCAGCCCGGCCAGCGTTTCGCTGATCGTGGCGCTACGCCGCAGCGCCTCGCTGGTCAGGAGTTGATCGAGATTTCCGGCGAGCGATCCGACGCCTGTCGACAATATGTCATAGCCGGCCTGCGGCAAGGTGCCGGCGGGCAGGCTGCGCAGGATATCGGCGATCTGCGCGCGCATGCCAGCGGCGATTTCCGCGAACAAGGCAAGGCGCGCGGCTTCCGACATCGGCGTCGCGTCTATATCGGCCCAGAGCTGGCGCACGCTGAACAGCCGTTCGGCGATGACGAAGGCGCTGGCAAGGTCGGCGAGCGAGCAGCCCTCTTCCTCGGCCAGTTCGAACGGGTGAATGATACCCAGGCGATTGATGATGCGATTGGCGATCTTGGTCGCGACGATCTCGCCGCGCAACTGATGTGCGCCAATCGCGTCGGCTTCGCGCGCCTGCATAGCCGGCGGGAAGGCATGGGCCAGCTCGTCGCCCATGCCGGGGTCGGTGGCAAAGGCGCTTTTCTCGATTGCCGCCTGTAGCGAAAGTTTGGCAGTCGAAAGCAGCACCGCCAGCTCCGGGCGGGTCAGCCCCTTGCCGTCCTGTGAGCGGCGCAGCAATTGTTCGTTGGTGGCAAGACCCTCGACCTTGCGATCCAGGCTTCCCGCCGCCTCGAACGTCTCGATCAGGCGGACATAGCTTGCAAGGTCCGGCGCGCCGCCCGCTTCGGCGATCGACAGGCCCAGCGCCTGCAGCCGGTTATCCTCCAGCACCAGATCGGCCACCGCGTCGGTCATGTCGACCAGCAGCCGGTTGCGCGTGTCGAAGTCCAGGCGGCCCTCGGCCATTTCCTTGTTCAGCGCGATCTTGATATTGACCTCATTGTCCGAACAATCGACGCCCGCGCTGTTGTCGATGAAATCGGTATTGATCCGGCCCCCGTGCAGCGCAAAGGCGATGCGCGCCGCCTGCGTCGTGCCAAGGTTCGCGCCTTCGCCCACCACTTTCACCCGCAATTGCTCAGCGTCGACGCGCAGGCGATCGTTGGCCGGGTCGCCCACCTCGCCATTGCCTTGCGATGCGGCCTTTACATAGGTGCCGATGCCACCGAACCAGAGAAGATCGGCCGGGCTTTTCAGGATCGCGGAGATCAGCGCCGCCGGCTCCATTTCTGTTTCGCTGACGTCGAGTATCGCCTGTATTTCCGGCGTCAGCCGGACGTTCTTGAGCGCGCGGGAAAAGACGCCGCCGCCTTTCGAGATCAGGCTCTTGTCATAATCGTCCCAGGACGAGCGCGGCAATGCGAACAGGCGGTTGCGCTCCTTCCAGCTCTTCGCCGCATCGGGCGCCGGATCGAAAAAGATGTGGCGATGGTCGAACGCCGCGACCAGATGAAGCGATTGCGACAGCAGCATGCCGTTGCCGAACACGTCGCCTGACATGTCGCCGCAGCCGATGACCTTCACCGCTTCGGACTGCACGTCGATACCCATCTCGGCGAAGTGGCGCTGAACCGAAATCCACGCGCCCTTGGCGGTGATGCCCATCGCCTTATGGTCATAGCCGTTCGATCCGCCGCTCGCGAAGGCGTCGCCCAGCCAGAAGCCCCGTTCCTGCGCGATGGCGTTGGCGACGTCGCTGAAGGTCGCGGTGCCCTTGTCGGCGGCGACCACGAAATAGGGATCTTCGCCGTCGCGGACCACCACATCGGCGGGATGCGCGACCTTGCCCTTCACCAGATTGTCGGTGACCGACAGAAGTGTGCGTATGAAGATACGATAGCTTTCCGTCCCCTCGGCCAGCCAGGCGTCGCGGTCAGTAGCAGGGTTCGGCAGCAGCTTGGGATAGAAGCCGCACTTCGCGCCGGTCGGCACGATCACCGCATTCTTGACACGCTG
>CAXUEQ010000105.1:0-6414 GCA_964250175.1 uncultured Sphingobium sp.
ATCCGCTCGCACCCGGAAAAGGACTGGGTGCCGCGCGTCAAGCTGTTCGGCGGCAAGGCGGCGTCGAGCTATTATAACGCCAAGCTCATCATAAAGCTGGCGAACGACGTCGCGCGCGTGGTCAATCATGATCCGGCGGTGCAGGGGCTGCTCAAGGTGCAGTTCGTGCCGAACTATAATGTGTCGCTGGCCGAGGTGATGATCCCGGCGGCGGACCTTTCCGAGCAGATATCGACCGCGGGGCTGGAGGCGTCGGGCACCGGCAACATGAAATTCGCGGTCAACGGCGCGCTGACCATCGGCACGCTGGACGGCGCGAATGTCGAGATGCGCGACCATGTCGGGGCGGACAATATCATGATCTTCGGCCTCACCGCCGACGAGGTCGGCCAGCGCCGCGCGGCGGGCTATAATCCGCGCGCGATCATCGAAGGCAGCAGCGAACTCGCCCAGGCGCTCACCGCGATCCGCTCGGGCAGTTTCTCGCCCGGCGAGCCGGATCGCTATGCCGGGCTGATCGACGGGCTTTACGACCATGACTGGTTCATGGTCGCGGCCGATTTCGACAGCTATGCCGCGATGCAAAGATCGATCGACGCATTGTGGAACGATAAGGCGACATGGGCGTCAAAAGCGATATATAATGTCGCGCGGATGGGCTGGTTTTCTTCGGACCGGACGATCCGCGAATATGCCCGCCAGATCTGGAAGGTCCTTCCATGAACAAGATAACAGGGTGCTGAGCCAGGATCGCATCGAGCGACTGGTCGAAGGCAGAGAGGATGATCCGTTCGCCGTGCTGGGTGTCCACCCGGACGGCAAGGCTCTGGTGGCGCGGGTCATGCTGCCCGATGCGGAAAGCGTCAGCGCCCTGACGCTGGACGGGAAGAGCGTCGGCGACCTTCTGTCGCTGCATCCTGCGGGGTTGTTCGAGGGCAAGGTCGCGCTGACGGAGCGCCAACCTTTGCGTTTTCGCGCGACCTATGCCGGCGGCGGCGTCTATGATCTGGTCGATCCCTACAGCTTCGGCCCGGTGCTGGGACCGATGGACGATCATTATATCGCCGAAGGATCGCATCTGCGGCTGTTCGACAAGCTGGGCGCGCATATCATCGACCATGAAGGCGCGACCGGCACCCATTTCGCGGTCTGGGCGCCCAATGCCCGGCGCGTGTCGGTGGTGGGGGATTTCAACCGCTGGGATGGCCGCCGCGCGGCGATGCGGCTGCGACGCGACACCGGCATCTGGGAAATTTTCCTGCCCGGCGTCGCGGCGGGCGCGACCTATAAATATGAGATTGTCGGCGCGGATGGCGTGACGCTCCCGCTCAAGGCCGATCCCTTCGCCTTCCAGTCCGAATTGCGCCCCGCCACCGCCTCGGTCGTCGCGCCATCGCCGGCGCATGTCTGGGGCGACGCCGCGCATCGCGACCATTGGCGCACAGCCGACCCCCGCCGCGCGCCGATGTCCATCTACGAAGTCCATGCCGGATCGTGGCAGCGCGACGAGCAGGGCGATTTCCTGCACTGGGACGCGCTGGCCGAGCGGCTGATCCCCTATGCCGCCGGCATGGGCTTCACCCATATCGAATTTCTTCCCATCGCCGAACATCCCTATGACCCGAGCTGGGGCTATCAGACGATCGGGCTTTATGCGCCGTCCGCCCGCTTCGGCGATCCGGACGGCTTCGCGCGATTTGTGGACGGGGCGCATCGCGCAGGGCTGTCGGTGATCCTCGACTGGGTGCCGGCGCATTTTCCGGTCGACGCGCATGGCCTTGCCTTGTTCGACGGCACCGCGCTCTACGAACATGCCGATCCGCGCAAGGGCTTCCACCCCGACTGGCAGACCGCCATCTATAATTTCGGGCGACGTGAGGTGTCTTCCTTCCTGGTCAACAACGCCCTCTTCTGGGCCGAGCGCTATCATGTCGATGCGCTGCGGGTCGATGCGGTCGCGTCGATGCTCTATCTCGATTATTCGCGCGAGGCCGGCGAATGGCTGCCCAACCCGGATGGGGGACGCGAAAATCTGGAGGCGGTCGCCTTTCTGCAGGCCATGAACAAGGCGGTCTATGGCTCGGGCAGCCCGATAGTGACGATCGCCGAGGAATCGACGAGCTGGCCGGGCGTGTCGCGGCCGGTGCATGCGGGTGGCCTGGGCTTCGGCTTCAAGTGGAATATGGGCTTCATGCACGACACGCTGCAATATCTGGCGCGTGAGGCGATCCACCGCCGCCACCATCATGACGATATAACCTTCGGTCTGCTCTACGCCTTTACCGAGAATTTCGTGCTGCCGCTCAGCCATGACGAGGTGGTGCATGGCAAGGCGTCGCTGCTGCACAAGATGTCGGGCGACGATTGGCAGAAATTCGCGACGCTGCGCGCCTTTTACGGCCTCATGTGGGGTTATCCGGGCAAGAAGCTGCTGTTCATGGGGCAGGAATTCGCCCAGCGCGACGAATGGAGCGAGGCGCGGGCGCTTGACTGGCATCTGCTCGACCATGCCAGCCATCGCGGCGTGCAGGCGGCCGTGCGCGATCTCAACCGTCTGTATCGGGACCGGCCTTCCCTGCACGCGCGCGACTGCGAAGCGGAGGGTTTCGGCTGGCTGCTGGTGAGCGCGGCGGAGGACTCGGTCTTTGCCTGGACCCGGCGCGCGCCCGGCGAAAAGCCGATCGTCGTCATCAGCCATTTCACGCCGGTCCTGCGGCATGGTTACGGGTTGCGGCTGCCCCATGGCGGGCGATGGCGCGAGGTCATCAATACCGATGCGGCCGATTATGGCGGCAGCGGGGCGGGCAATATGGGCTTTGTCGACGCCGACGAGGAAGGCTGGGCGCATGTCACGATCCCGCCGCTCGCGACGCTGATCCTGGAACCGGAATAACAGGAGGAACGCGTCGTGCAGAGCAGAAGGAACCAGCCGATCGGCCGCGACGCGATGGCTTATGTGCTTGCGGGCGGGCGGGGCAGCCGGCTTGGCGAACTGACCGATTTTCGCGCGAAGCCCGCCGTGCATTTCGGCGGCAAGGCGCGGATCATCGACTTCGCGCTGTCCAATGCGCTCAACAGCGGCATCCGCCGCATCGGCGTGGCGACGCAATATAAGGCGCACTCGCTGATCCGGCATCTGCAACGCGGCTGGAACTTCCTGCGCACCGAGCGCAACGAGAGTTTCGATATTCTCCCTGCCAGCCAGCGCGTGTCGGAACATCAATGGTATGAGGGGACCGCCGACGCGGTGTTCCAGAATCTCGACATCATCGAGAGCTATGCACCCGAATATATGGTGATCCTGGCGGGCGATCATATCTACAAGATGGACTATGAGCTGATGCTCCAGCAGCATGTCGACAGCGGCGCGGACGTGACTGTCGGCTGCCTGGAGGTGCCGCGGATGGAGGCGACCGGCTTTGGCGTGATGCATGTCGACGAAGCCGATATCATCACCGACTTCATCGAGAAGCCGGCCGATCCGCCCGCCATCCCCGGTCAGCCGGATCGCGCGCTGGCGTCGATGGGCATCTATGTCTTTCGCACGAGCGCGCTGGCCGAACAGCTTCGCCGCGACGCGATCGACCCGCATAGCAGTCATGATTTCGGCGGCGATATCGTGCCCTATATGGTCAGGCACGGCAAAGCGGTGGCGCATCGCTTCGCCGACAGTTGCGTGCGCGCGGAGAGCGAGGCGGAAGCCTATTGGCGCGACGTCGGCACGATCGACGCCTATTGGCAGGCGAATATCGACCTGACCGACGTCGTCCCGCCGCTCGATATCTACGAGACGAGCTGGCCGCTCTGGACCCATGCGGAAGTTACCGCGCCTGCCAAGTTCGTGCATGACGAGGAAGGGCGGCGCGGTTCGGCCACCTCCTCGCTGATCGCGGGCGGGTGCATCGTCTCCGGCTCGGCGCTCCACCGCAGCCTGCTGTTCACCGGCGTGCGGACGCACAGCTTCTCCAGCGTCACCGAAAGCGTGATCCTGCCCAACTGCCAGATCGGTCGCGGGGCGCGGCTGCACAAATGCGTCCTCGATTCGGGCGTCATCATTCCCACTGGCCTGATCGTGGGCGACAATCCCGATGATGATATGAAGCGATTCCGGCGCACAGAAAATGGCGTCTGCCTGATTACCCAGTCGATGATCGACCGGCTGACGAACTGAGCGGCGTCATGCGGGTCCTATTCGTCGCGTCCGAAGCGCATCCCCTCATCAAGACCGGCGGGCTTGCCGATGTGGCCGGCGCGCTGCCGCCAGCGCTGGCGGCGCAGGGGGTCACCGTGCGGACCCTGCTGCCCGGCTATCCCGCCGTCATGGCGCGGCTTGTCAAACCGAAAAAGCTGAAACGCTACGATGCGCTGTTCGGGCATCCCGCCACCCTGCTGGGCGCGCATGTGGCCGGGCTGGACGTCATCATCCTCGACTGCCCGGCGCTCTATGCGCGTGAGGGCGGTCCTTATGACGACCCGTCGGGAATGGGCTGGGCCGACAATTGGCGGCGCTTCGCGGCGCTGGCGCGCGCAGGGGCCGACATGGCCGAGGGCGCACTGAAGGGCTGGTCGCCCGATCTGGTCCATGTCCATGACTGGCAGGCGGCGATGGCGCTGGCCTATATCCGCTTCGGCCCCGCCGCGCATGTCAGGCGCGTCATCACGATCCACAATCTCGCCTTTCAGGGGCGGTTCGGCGCGGAGGTTTTTCCGCAGCTTGGCCTGCCGGCCGAAGCCTGGGGGCTGGACGGCGCGGAATATTATGGCGGGGTCGGCTATCTGAAAGCGGGCCTGACCTCCGCCGATGCGATCACCACGGTCAGCCCCAGCTATGCCGAAGAGATACTGACGCCGGAAAACGGCATGGGGCTGGACGGGCTGCTGCGCGGGCGCGCGGACCTGCTCCACGGCATATTGAACGGCATCGACAGCGCATCATGGGACCCCGCGACCGACCCGCTGATCGCCGCCCGATATGGCAGTCGGGCACTGTCCGCCCGCCGCGCCAATCGCCGCGCGGTGGAGCGGCATTTCGGTCTGGATGCCGATGGCGCGCCGCTGTTCGTCATTATCAGCCGCCTGACCTGGCAAAAGGGCATGGACATGGTGATCGATGCGCTCGACGCGCTGATCGGCCTGGGCGGCAAGATCGCGGTGCTGGGGGCGGGCGACCGGCCGATCGATGGCGCATTCCTTGCCGCTGCCGACCGGCATCGCGGGCGGGTGGGAGTGCAGATCGGCTATGACGAGCCATTGTCCCACCTGTTGCAGGCGGGCGGAGACGCCATCCTGATCCCGTCGCGTTTCGAGCCATGCGGTCTCACCCAGCTTTACGGGCTGCGCTATGGCTGTGTGCCGGTCGTCGCGCGCGTGGGGGGGCTGGCGGATACGGTGATCGACGCCAATGAAGCGGCGCTGGGCGCGGGCGTCGCGACCGGTGTGCAGTTTCCGGCCACGCCCGAGGGTCTGGCGCGCGCGATCCACCGCACGATCGCGCTTCATGCCGAAAGGGACACCTGGGGTGCCATCCAGCGCGCGGGCATGAAGGCCGACTTCGGGTGGGAACGCAGCGCGGCGCGCTATGCCGCGCTCTATCGCGATCTCGTGACATGAAGCCGGAGGATTTTCCCGCCTTCGGGCCGCGCATCACTGCGGATGGCACGCATTTCACCGTCTGGTCGCCCGCCGATCGTCTCTGGCTCTGCCTGTTCGATGGCTATCGGGAGGCCGGGCGTGTGCCGATGGCGCGTGAAGGGGAGGGCGTTCATCGCGTCTTCGTGCCGGGCATCGGCGCGGGCGCGCGCTACGGCCTGCGCGCGGTCGGACCCTATGATCCGGGGCAGGGCCTGTGGTTCGATCCCGACAAGCTGCTGCTCGATCCCTATGCCACCGCCATCGACCGGCCTTTCGCCTATGACCCCGCGCTTGGCGCGCGAAGGGGCGAGGGGCGCGATACCGCATCCCTGATGCCCAAGGGCGTGGTCGCGCTTCCGCGCGAGGCCGTGCCGCCCCGGCCGCCCCGCTTCACGCCGGGCGGGCTGATCTACGAAGTGCAGGTGCGCGGCTTCACCATGCGGCACCCGGACATCCCGCCCGAACAGCGCGGCACGATCGCGGCGCTGGCGCATCCCGCGGTGATCGCGCATTTGAAACGCCTGCATGTCGGCGCGGTCGAGCTGATGCCGGTCAACGCCTGGATCGACGAGCGCCATCTTGGGTCCCTCGGCCTGCGCAACGCCTGGGGTTATAACCCGGTCAGCTATTTCGCGCTCGATCCGCGCCTGTGCCCCGGCGGCATTGGCGAACTGCGCGCAACGGTGGCGGCGCTGCATCAGGCCGGCATCGGCGTCATTCTCGACATGGTGTATAATCATGACGGCGAAAGCGACATTCACGGCCCGACCCTGTCGCTGCGCG
>CAXUEQ010000105.1:6424-7078 GCA_964250175.1 uncultured Sphingobium sp.
CATGGCCGCCGCGCTTGCCGCCACACCGGCCGCCGCGGGCTGGATGCGCGCCGCTATTTCCGCCATGCGCCCGATGGCGCGCTCGTCAACGATAGCGGCACCGGCAACAGCATCGATTGCAACCATCCGCTCGTCCGCCGCCTGATCTGCGATTCGCTCCGCCATTTCGTGACGCAGGCGGGGGTGGATGGCTTCCGCTTCGACCTGGCGCCCGCTTTGGGTCGTTTGCCTGAGGGATTCAGCGCCGATGCGCCCTTGCTGGAAGAGTTACGCGCCGATCCGCTGCTCGCCGACCGGATTATGATCGCCGAGCCGTGGGATATCGGCCCCGGCGGCTATAGGCTTGGAGAATTCGGCGAAAACTGGCTCGAATGGAATGACCGGTATCGCGATGACATGCGGCGTTTCTGGCGCGGCGATCCGCATATGCTGGGCGCGTTCGCGACGCGGATCGCCGGATCGTCCGATATATTCGGAAAAAACCCAGCCTCCCGCAGCATCAACTTCCTGGCCGCACATGACGGGTTCAGCCTGGCCGACATGACGGCCTATGAAACGCGGCACAATGAAGCCAATGGCGAACAGAATCGCGATGGTCATGGCGACAATCTGAGCTGGAACAACGGCGCCGAGGGGTTGAGCGAGGACCCCGCG
>CAXUEQ010000106.1:0-7072 GCA_964250175.1 uncultured Sphingobium sp.
AATAGGCGCGCCCGCACATGCCGTAATTGCCCGCGCCGAAGCTGCCGCCGATCAGCACGGTGATCTTGGGCACCTGTGCGGTGGCGACGGCGGTGACGAGTTTCGCGCCATGCTTGGCGATCCCTTCCGCCTCATATTTGCCGCCGACCATGAAGCCAGAGATGTTCTGAAGGAACAACAACGGTATCCGCCGCTGGCAGGCAAGTTCGATGAAATGCGCGCCCTTCTGTGCGCTCTCGCTGAACAATATGCCTTCATTCGCCAGGATCGCGACCGGCATCCCCCAGATATGCGCAAAGCCGCAGACGAGCGTGGTGCCGTAGAGCGCCTTGAATTCATGAAATTCGCTGCCGTCGACGATGCGGGCGATGACTTCGCGCACGTCATAGGGCGCGCGCACGTCGCCGGGGATGATGCCATATAGTTCGTCCGCATCATATTTGGGCAGGCGTGGTTTCCGGAGCGCGATGTCGGGTGTGCGATCCTGCGGCAAAGTCGAAACGATGTCGCGCACGATGGTCAGCGCATGTTCGTCATTTTCCGCGACATGATCGACCACGCCCGACTTGCGGCCATGCAGGTCGCCTCCGCCCAACTCTTCGGCGCTGATGACCTCCCCGGTCGCCGCCTGAACCAGCGGCGGGCCGGCGAGAAAGATCGTACCCTGATTGCGCACGATCACGCTTTCGTCGGACATCGCGGGGACATAGGCGCCGCCAGCGGTGCAACTGCCCATGACGCAGGCGATCTGCGGGATACCCTTCGCGCTCATATTCGCCTGATTGAAGAAGATGCGGCCGAAATGATCGCGGTCGGGAAACACTTCCGCCTGATGCGGCAGGTTCGCGCCGCCGCTATCGACCAGATAGATGCAGGGCAGCCGGTTGGCCTCGGCAATTTCCTGCGCGCGCAAATGCTTCTTGACGGTGAGCGGGTAATAGGTCCCGCCCTTCACGGTGGCGTCGTTACAGACGATCATCACCTGACGGCCGGATACGTGGCCGATACCGGCGATCACGCCCGCACCCGGTATCTCGCCATCATAAAGGCCGTTGGCGGCGAGCTGGCCAATCTCCAGAAAAGGGCTGCCGGGATCGAGCAGGCGCTCGACGCGGTCGCGCGGAAGGAGCTTGCCACGCGCGCTATGGCGTTCGCGTGCCTTGGGGGAGCCACCCTGCGCGGCGGTTGCGACATTGGCCCACAATGCGTCGCGCAACGCCTGGTTGTGCGCGCGCGCGATCCGGAAGACTTCGCTTTGGACGTCAATTTGCGTGGCGAGGACAGGCGCGCTCATCAATCCCCCCCGATCAATTCGCGCCCGATCAGCATCCGGCGAATTTCATTGGTGCCTGCGCCGATGTCCAGCAGCTTTGCGTCGCGCATATAGCGCTCGACCGGCCAGTCCTTCGTATAGCCCGCGCCGCCCAGCGCCTGCACCGCTTCCAGACTGACCTTCATCGCATTCTCGCTCGCCAGCAGAATCGCGCCCGCCGCGTCGAAGCGCGTGGTGCGCCCCGCGTCGCAGGACTTGGCCACGGCATAGACATAGGCGCGCGCAGAATTGAGCGCGACATACATGTCGGCGATCTTGGCCTGCATCAATTGAAACGCGCCGATCGGCTTGCCGAACTGCCTGCGCTCCCGAACATAGGGCAACACCACGTCGAGGCAGGCCTGCATGATGCCGAGCTGGATGCCCGCCAGCACGGTGCGCTCATAGTCGAGACCCGACATCAGCACGCCGACGCCGCCATTCAGCGGGCCCATGACATTGTCCTCCGGCACCGCGCAATCGTCGAACACCAGTTCGGCGGTGGGCGATCCGCGCATCCCCATCTTGTCGATCTTCTGACCGATCGAGAAGCCGGGCATGTCCTTCTCGATGATGAAGGTGGTGATACCCTTCGCGCCTTCACCCGTCTTGGCGTAAACAATCAGCGTGTCGGCATAGGGCGCGTTGGTGATCCAGAATTTCGTGCCGTTCAGCACATAGCGATCGCCACGCTTTTCGGCCTTCAGCTTCATCGACACCACATCCGACCCGGCGCCGGCCTCCGACATGGCAAGGCTGCCGACATGCTCTCCCGAAATCAGCTTGGGCAGATAGCGCGCCTTTTGCGCGACATTGCCCCAGCGGCGCAACTGGTTGACGCACAGGTTGGAGTGCGCGCCATAGCTGAGGCCGATCGATGCGGACGCGCGGGCGACTTCCTCCTGCGCGACGACATGCTCGAGATAGCCGAGGCCGAGGCCGCCAAACTCCGCCTCGACGGTGATGCCATGCAGGCCGAGCGCGCCCATTTCGGGCCAAAGCGCGCGCGGAAACCAGTCCTTCGCGTCGATTTCGGCGGCGAGCGGCGCGATCCGGTCGGCGGCAAAGCGCCGGCTACTGTCCCGGATCATGTCGGCATCGTCGCCGAGCGCGAAATCGAAATCACTCATGGCCACTCTCCTGACGGGCAGGCTATCGCCATTCGACCGCTTTGGAAAATTGAAATATCAATAGCTATTGTATAGATGCCATCTATGATCGACCGCTATCTTCTCCGCTATTTCCTTGCCGTGGTGGACCATGGCAATTTCTCCCGCGCCGCCGCGCAATGCAACGTATCGCAGCCCACGCTATCGGTCGGCATCGCCAAGCTGGAGCGATCGGTCGAGGCGATGCTTTTCCACCGGTCGAACCAGCGGGTGCAACTGACCGAGGCCGGAACGCGCTTCCTGACCCACGCCCGGCGTATCGAGCGCGAGTTCAATCTGGCGCATCAGGCGATGAGCGGCTCCGCGCCAGAGACGGTGTTGCGTTTGGGCATGCTGCAGAGCGTAGCGGGCAGCCTGATCGCGTCGGCCTTTGCCGCAAGCGGAATGCGCGGCGCGCAGGTGGAGATCGTTACCGGTAACGAGCGCGAATTGCTCGGACAATTGTCACGCGGGCGGCTGGATATTTCGCTCACTTTGCTACGGCCGGGCGGCGGACGTTTCCTGGAGGAGCCGCTGGTCGAGGAAGGCTATGGTATCGTGCTGCCCAAGGCGCATGCGCTGGCCGGACGGGCGCAACTGGCCGCGGAAGAACTGGCGAACGAGACGATGATCGTGCGCCGGCATTGCGACGCGCTGTCGGAAACCAGCCGGCATTTTCTGGAGCGCGGCGTCCGCCCGCATTTCGCGCTGCGATCGACCAATGACGAGCGCGTGGTGCAGATGGTCGCAGCGGGATTGGGCATCACGGTCATGCCGTGCAGCTATGCGACGGCAGGGATAAGCTGGGTGCCGCTCGCGGGTTTCGACCTGCGGCGGACGATCGGCTTTCAATATGGGCCGGACAGCGAGCATGCGCGCGATGCGGCGCATCCGTTGATGGATGCGGTGCGAAGCCTGATGCGAACAATCAGCACATAGGATCGTCATTCTGACATAGGCGAGAAATCATAGGATCATTCGCCCAGAATAAAATCCACCGCCGCTTTCGCGTGGATCGACGTGCAGTCGTAGATCGGCAGGACATTCGCCTTCACGTCGACGATCATCTCCAGCTCGGTGCAGGCCAGCACGACCGCCTGCACCTGTTCCTTGGCGATATCGGTGAGTTCGGACTTCATATAGCGTTCGGACTGGCGGCTGATCTTGCCCAGCACCAGCTCGTCATAGACGATGCGATCGATCCGGTCGGCCAGTTCCATGTCGGCGGGCAGCAGCGAGATGCCATGACCGACCAGCTTTTGCCGGTAGAATTTCTCGGTCATGACATTGCGTGTGCCGACCAGCGCGGCGGTGCGGATGCCATCGGCCTTCATCTTTTCGCCCACCACGTCGGCGATATGGATGAGGGGAATTTCGACGGCGGCGGCGACCTGGTCATAGACCCGGTGCATCGAATTGGCGCAGATCAGCAGTGTCTGCGCGCCCGCCCCTTCCAGCCGCCGGGCCGATGCGATCAGCACCTGCGCGGCCCCGTCCCAGTCCGCATCGGTCACCGAACGGCCGATCGCGGCGAAATCGAGGCTTTCGATCAGCAGCGGCGCGCTGGCCAGGCCGCCATTCGCCTTGTGCACATGTTCGTTGATGATCTGGTAATAGCGGGCGGTGGACGTCCAGCTAAGGCCACCGATCAGGCCGAGTTTACGCATGCAAGATTATCCCCATTCCGTTCGGGCTGAGCCTGTCGAAGCCCCGTCCTTTTCTCTTTAAGGACGAACGGCCCTTCGACAAGCTCAGGGGTGAACGGAAGGCGGCTGACACTGTCTTAGTGCGCCAGCCCCTTCACGATCTCCTCGACCATCTTCTTGGCGTCAGCCAGCAGCATCATAGTGTTGTCCATGTAGAAGACTTCGTTGTCGACCCCGGCATAGCCCGCGCCACCCATCGAGCGCTTCACGAACAGCACCGACTTGGCGTTGGCGACGTCCAGGATCGGCATGCCGTAAATCGGCGAACTCTTGTCGGTCTTCGCGGCAGGGTTGGTCACGTCGTTCGCGCCGATGACGAAGGCGACGTCGGCCTGGCCGAATTCGCCGTTGATGTCCTCCAGCTCGAACACATCGTCATAGGGGACGTTCGCTTCGGCCAGCAGCACGTTCATATGGCCGGGCATACGGCCCGCGACCGGGTGGATCGCATATTTGACGCTGACGCCTTCTTTCTTGAGCAGGTCGCCCATTTCGCGCAGCGCGTGCTGCGCCTGGGACACGGCCATGCCATAGCCGGGGACGATGATGACGCTTTCGGCCTGGCTGAGCAGGAACGCCGCGTCCTCCGCCGAACCGCGCTTGTAGGGACGTTCGATGACCGGACCGCCCGGCCCCGCCGCCGCTTCCGCGCCGAAGCCGCCGGCGATCACGCTGATGAAGCTGCGGTTCATCGCCTTGCACATGATATAGGACAGGATCGCGCCCGAAGATCCCACCAGCGCGCCGGTAATGATCATCGCCGTATTGCCGAGCGTGAAGCCCATCGCTGCGGCGGCCCAGCCCGAATAGCTGTTCAGCATCGATACGACGACCGGCATGTCCGCCCCGCCGATCGGGATGATGAGCAGGAAGCCGATCGCGAAGCTCAAGCCGATGACGGTCCAGAACAGCCAAGGCGCGGCGACGGTCGGCGCGGCCATGCCATAGAACCAGGCGATCAGCCCCAGGATCGCGACCAAAGTGCCGAGATTGATGACGTGGCGACCCGGCAGCATGATCGGCTTGCCCGACATGTTGCCGTTCAGTTTCAAAAAGGCGATGACCGAACCGGAGAAGGTGATCGCACCGATCGCGACGCCCAGGCCAAGCTCGATGCGGCTGGCATTGTGGATCTGACCGGTCAGCCCATCGAGAATGCCGAACGCGCCGGGATTGAGATAGGCGGCCGCGCCCACCAGCACGGCGGCTAGGCCGACGAGGCTGTGGAAGGCCGCGACAAGCTGCGGCATGTCCGTCATCGCGATCCTGCGTGCCGTCACGAAACCGATAACGCCGCCGATCGCGATCGCGCCGACGATCTCGGGCAGGTTGACGACGTCATGCGTCAGCAGCGTGGTGACGACCGCGATGAGCATACCGGCCATGCCGAAGCGGTTGCCGGTGCGGCTCGTCGCGGGGCTGGACAGGCCGCGCAATGCGAGGATGAAGAAAACGCCGGCGACGAGATAGGCAAGGCCCACCTCCCAGGCGATCGGAGCGGCTTCATGCATCATTTGCGCTCCTTCTTCTTGTACATCGCCAGCATACGTTCGGTCACGGCGAAGCCGCCGAAGATATTGACGCTGGCGAACACCACCGCGAGCAGGCCAAGATATTTGGCCGCCGCGCTACCCGCTTCCGCCGACGCGACCAGCGCGCCGACGATGATGACTGAGGAAATGGCGTTGGTGACCGCCATCAGCGGCGTGTGCAGCGCCGGCGTCACCGACCAGACGACATAGTAGCCGACGAAACAGGCCATGATGAAAATCGACAGGATGGAAATGAAGTCCATTTATTCCTCCCCCTTTGTATATTTGTCCAAACGTGCATTGGCAGCGTCGACAACATGCTTTTCAAATCTGTCGGGGAACTGGGTGACTAGATATTCCCCAGTCAGTTCCAGCATATTTCGACCTGACAAAAGCACAAAAGCATCAGACTCTTTTGAGTCCAAAGTCCAGTCGATCAAGCACTGTTCTATGCCAGATTTTGCTACCTTTTGCCTTGTTCGACCTGCGGGCTGTCGGCGTCCGTGTTTTTCCTCCAGCAATCCTTCATACGCCCCCAGCACCTCTAGAAAGCGCGCGTAGAGAGGGTCTTCGACATTGAGACCTTCGAGTTGGCAGCGGCGGCGAAAAGCCTGATTATAGATATCTTCATTCCCAAGCTTCTTGGCGTTCGCCATCAACTTGGTGAGTTCAGCCTTGTCAGTGAAAGTACTGATCGGCTTCTTCACCCCAACAGCCTTTCATTCACCACTTTTCCGCCCTGCGTCAGGCGGATTGCGGTGCCGATTTCCTCATCGAGCACCGGCGCGTTCGTCTCCTTGTCCCAAAAGGCTGACAGGAAATTATAGAGGTTACGCGAGAAGAGCGCCGAGGTGTCCGCCGCGAGCCGCGAGGGCACGTTGCGATGACCGACGATCCTGACACCATGGACTTCCACCACTTCGCCCGCGACCGCGCCCTCGACATTGCCGCCCTGCTCGACCGCCAGGTCGACGATCACGCTGCCAGGCTTCATCGACGCGATCTGCGCGTCCGAGATCAGGCGCGGCGCCGGCCGGCCCGGAATCAGCGCGGTGGTGATGACGATATCCTGCTTGGCGATGTGCGCCGAGACCAGTTCGGCCTGCGCCGCCTTATATTCGTCGGACATTTCCGTGGCATAGCCGCCGGCACCTTCGCCCTCGATACCAGCAACCTTCTCCACGAATATAGCCTTCGCGCCGAGGCTCTCAATCTGCTCCTTCGTGGCGGCGCGCACGTCGGTCGCGCTGACCTGCGCGCCCAGACGCCGCGCCGTGGCGATGGCCTGCAAGCCCGCGACACCGACGCCCATGATGAAGACGCGCGCGGCCGAGACCGTGCCCGCCGCCGTCATCATCATCGGAAAGGCGCGGC
>CAXUEQ010000107.1:0-6623 GCA_964250175.1 uncultured Sphingobium sp.
GGATGACTGCAGCGTCCTGCACCGATCTGGACGGCGCGGGCGTCTGGAACGCCAGCGCGAACCGCAACTCATGGGAAGCGCTGCTGATCGGTAGCGAGAGCGGCCTTCGGATCGATCCGGACGCGCAGATCGACCGTTATGCGGCTGCGGCTGCGGCCTCACGCTATGCCGTGGCGGCCCGCGTCGAGAATCTGGCCGGTCTGCCGCCCACATTCATCGACGCAAGCGAACTGGATATCCTGCTCGACGAGAATATCGACTATGCGCGCAGACTGATCGCGGCGGGCGTTCCCGTTGAGCTTCACATACATCCGCAGACCTACCACGCCTTCGAGCGGTTCGTGCCCGATGCCCTGATTTCCAGACATGCCATAGCCATGCGGGTGCAGGCATTTCGGCGCGCGCTGCGGCTGGGACCAGTGGCATGAGCGGTAATCCTGATCTTGCCTTCGACACGGACGGCTCCGATGAAAAACCGGCAGTCGCAGCGGGCGTGCTCGTCAACGCCAGCCTGCTGCTGGCGCTGGTCGGACCCAGCCTTAATATGACGCTTTTGCCCCCCGCATTGCCGATGATGGCGGCCTATCTGGGCGGCGGCGCGCAGGGGGAAAAGATCGCGCAATATGCGCAGACGCTGCCTTTCCTCGGTCTGGCGGTGGGCGGTCTGTTTGCCGGCACGCTGATCGCACGGCTGGGCCTTCGCTCCTGTCTCATCGCGGCGATTCTGATCTATTGTCTGGGTGGCGCGGTCGGCGGCTTTGCAACCTCCGCGTCGATGCTGCTCGCAGGGTGCCTTGCGCTCGGGCTGGCGGGATCGGTGCTCAGCAGCGCGCTGACCACCTCCGCCGGGGCGGTGTATAGCGGCGACGCGCGGGCGCGCATACTCGGCTTCCAGACCGCGATGTCGGATGCGAGCGCGCTCGGCGCGGGCGCGGCGGCGGCGGTGCTGGCACCGTTTTTTGGCTGGCGCGCGCTGTTCGGTGTTTATGGCGCGTTCGGCATCATCCTGCTGCTGCTGGTGCTGCCCGCGCGATGGCCCGAAATCCCGCGGGACACGGCGACAAAGGGCGGCCTGCTGACCGTGGCGCGGATGGCGGGGGCGACCTATCTGGCCGCGTTTCTGGTATATATCACTTTAGGATCGCAGATGACGCAATTGCCGTTCATCCTTGCGCAGCATGGCCTTGCCAGCCCCGCCGCCCGCGCCTTGGTGCTTACCAGTTCGCCGTTCGTCGCGATGCTGGCGGCGATCGTCTACGGCGTGGCGCGGGGCCATGTGCAGGATCGCTGGTTCGTATTGGCGGCAACGCTTTTGTCGGTGTCCGGCTACACGACGATCGCCTTCTGGCAAGCCGGATCGCTTTCGATCACGCTGGCCGCGATGGCGGCGGGCGCGGGCGTCGGGCTGTCCTTTCCCATCATCATGCGGGGGGTTTTCCGGCAGATTCCCGCGAGCCATCACGGCCACGCCATGGGGTTGCTGACCACGGCGGTCTTTTTCGGCCTGTTCGTCAGTCCGATCCTTCTTAGCCCGGTGAATCAATTCGCCGGGTCCAAAGCGATGTTCCTGCTGTGCGCGCTGCTATGGCTTGCGGGCGGCATGATCAGTTTCAAGATTTTGCGGAGGCGCCGCCATGTCGTTCAATGATCTTCCGGCGCGTCCGCCCGCCACATTTCCTGCCGGCAGGATTTATGCGGAACGTGCGATCGAGCGATCGCGGTTGACGGACGCGTTGAATCTGGTCCGGTCCTTTCGCGATATAGACTATGAACGCGACTATTATCAGAAGGTCGATATATTCGCGCCTGCCCAGGGTGCCGCCGGTTTGCCGGTCTTGCTGTTCCTACATGGCGGCGGCTGGTCCGGCGGGTATAAGGAGATGCTGGGGTTCATGGCCCCGGCGATCTGCGCGTTGGACGCCATCTTCGTCTCCGTTTCCTACCGGCTCGTTCCGGAAGCGCCCTATCCGGCGGCGGTGGACGATACCGCCGACGCGGTCGCCTGGACCTATCGTCACATCGCGCATTATGGCGGCGACCCCGACCGGATCCATATCGGCGGCCATTCGGCAGGCGCGCATCTGGCGGCGCTGGTCGCGCTACGCGACGATCTGCTGGTCGCGCGCGGATTACCGGCCGGCGTCATCAAGAGCGCGACATCGGTCAGCGGCCCGCTCGACCTCGCCTTCGACGCGCGCCGCGAAGACCATCAGGCCGATATCCGGATGCGCGACCGTTTCATCCTGGCGCCCGCCGACATCGCCGCAGCGAACCCGATCGCGCATGTTCATAAAGGATCGCCCCCCTTCTACATCAGTGTCGGGGAAGACGACTTTCCCTCGATCATAGCGGCCGGATCGCGCATGGCGGCAGCGCTTGCGGCATGGGGTGTTCCGGTCACGCACGAGGTCTTTGCGGGCCATGGTCATTTCGATACCAGCGCGCGCTGTGTCGACTTCGGCCATCCATGGCTTGCAGGTATCAGCCGGCAAATCGCATAGCCGCGCATCCTTCCCATTCCGGACGCGATCGGGAAAACTATAGATTTTTTGCATAGCTGTTACCGATTGACTTCGAAGCCCCGCAGGCCTGCTATCAGCCAATATATGAGCGCCCAAGACGCTCTTTATGTCTGATAATAAGGGGAAAATGATGCATAAGAACATTCTCGTGGCGACTACGGCGCTGCTGGGCACGCTTTGCCTCCACACGTCCGCCCAGGCGCAGGCCACCGATGCGCCAGCGGCGGCGCCCGTGGAAGACGCAAGCGATATCATCGTGACCGCGAACCGCCGCGAGGAACGATCGCAAAAAGTCGGCATCTCGATCACCGCCGTTGCCGGTTCCCTGCTTGAGGATCGCAATATCCGCAGTTCGGAGGATCTGGCCCGCCTCGTCCCCGGCCTCAACGCGACGGCGGCCTCGGGTTCGGGTGTTTCGAATTTCGTGATCCGTGGCGTCGGCCAGACCGATTTTTCCGATCATCAGGAACAGCCCAACGCCTCCTATCAGGACGGCGTCTATATCCCGTTCGCGACCGCCACCGGCATTCCCCTGTTCGACATTCAGCGCGTCGAGGCTTTGCGCGGTCCGCAGGGAACGCTGTTCGGCCGCAATGCAACGGGTGGACTGATCCAGTATATCAGCAACAAGCCCTCCGCAGAAACCAGCGGCGCGATCGAGGGCGCCTATGGAACGCGCGATCTTGCCCGCGTCCAGGGTTTCCTGAATAGCGGCAACGACATCGTCGCCGGCCGCTTCGCTTATTATTATCAGTCGCAGGACGGCTTCATCAAGAACGTCCAGGGTCCCGATCGCGGCAACAAGGCGGTCTATGCGCTGCGCGGGCAGTTGCAGATCAAGCCGGCGGTCGACACGACAATCACGCTGCGCGCGGAAGGCTTCAATCAGCACGGCACACCGACCGGCTATATTGCGACACCCGAACTGCTCGGCGCGCCCAATTCGGACCTGCCGGCGAATGTCGACGCCTATGGAACGGGACCCGGCAAGGATCCGAACGGGTATCGCACGCCCTATTCCGGTCTGACCACCGCGCTGGACACGGCGGAAAGGCTGCGCAAGCGTTCGCGGACCTATTCGATGACCATCGAACAGGGTCTGGGCGACGCCACCATCACGTCGACCACCGCTTATGGCAAGGTGTTCAACAATTATCTCGAAGACACCGATTCGTCTCCGTTCAACACCTTCACCGCCGAAAGCACGTCCAGAGCGCATGATTTTCAGCAGGAACTGCGCATAAACGGCTCTTCGGGCGGGTTCCGCTATACGGCCGGCGCTTTCTATCTGAACATCAAGGGCAATTATGCCTTGAACAATATCATCGTCGTTTCCCCCGCGCTCGGAGCCGCCTTTGGCGGTCTGACGCCGGGGACCGTGCTGGAAAGCGACGCCTACAGCCTGAGAACCCGTTCCGAAGCGATCTTCGGCCAGGTCGAATATGATCTGGGCGAAAAGGTCACGGCCATAGTGGGCGCGCGCTACACCTGGGATCAGTTCAAGTTCGCATTTTCCAGCCAGTGCCAGCAGACGGCCATCGGCACCTGCGCCTTTTTTGGTGGCGATGGCGGTTCCGCACTGCAAATTCAGGGGATCGGACCACTGGCGCAAAAGGAAAAAGGCGGCGACTGGAGCGGCAAGGCGCAAGTGAATTTCAAGCCGGCGAATGATGTGCTGCTCTATGCCAGCGTCAGCAAGGGCGTGAAGTCGGCCGGGTTCAGCGCCCCGCTTGCGAATGCCAATCCCGTCGAACCGATCTTCTACAAACCCGAAAATCTCTATGCCTTCGAGATTGGCGAGAAGGCCCAGTTCTTCAACCGCAAGCTCACCCTGAATACCAGCGCCTATTATTATGACTATAAACGCTATCAGACCTTCCTGTTCCAGACCGTGACGACCCAAGTGCTTAACCGCGATGCCGAGGTTTACGGCGGCGAAGTGGAATTGAGCGCGCGGCCGATGACCGGGCTGAACGCCAATCTGTCGGTCGCCTATAATCATTTCGTCGTGAAGACGGTATTTCCCGGCATCGAGAACCAGCGCCCGATCAATGCGCCCCGGCTTCAGGTGAACTGGGGGCTGAGCAAGACCATTCCGCTGGGCGGCGACGTCGATCTCGATATCGCCTATGCCGGACGGCATATCAGCTCCGCCTATTACAACATCATCAACGCGCCCTTGAACAGGGCGCCAGCCTATAATGTGCATGATTTCAGCGTCCGGCTGGAATCCAAGCGCGGCTGGTATGTCGCCGCCTATCTGAACAATGCGTTCGACAAGCAATATCAGGTCGGTGCATTCGATCTGTTCATCGGACAGGTGCTACGCCAATATGGCGAAGTGCGGACGTTCAGTGGTGCGGTCGGCTTCAAATTCTGACAGGCCAAGTCCGAAGTTCGCCACCCTGCCGGTCAGGCGCTGGACGAACTTCGGATGTCGCAGTCATTGAACGCGGATCAGATACATGCCCAGCCCAGCCATGTTCAGAGGCCTGATCGCGTGTGCGATCCTCTTGCCTGGCTGGTGCGGCGTCGCGAATGCGGCCACTCGTCCTCCCGCACACGCTCATTGCGCGCCGGTCTGGTCGGCGGCGTCGCAGCGCTTGATCGATCCCGATCTTTATCCGGGTAGCGACATATCGCTGGGCGCGGGCACGCTGCGTCAGATCCTACGCGTCAGCGCGGGCGGAGCCGCCTTTCGCATCACATATTCCAATCTTTACGGCACCGCGCCGCTGGTGATCGACCGGACACGGCTCGCGCGCGTGGCCGCCAACGGGGCGGACATCATTGCGCCGGGAAGTGCCGTGACGTTCGGGGGTCAGCTATCGGTCACGATCGCGCCGGGCCGAACAGCGACGAGCGACCCCGTGCCCGTTGCCGCCCGCGCCAAGGATCGGCTCGCGATCAGCAGCTTTTTTGCCGTTGCTCCACCCAGACCCTATACCGTTCATCTGATGGGCAAGCAGGCCTTGCAGCTTGGTTCGGATGCCGACCTGACTGCCGCCGCCATGGTGCCGCAAATCGCCACGACCACGCGCTTCTACATCAACCGGCTGGATGCGTGCGGCGATACCGCCAAGCACGCAATCATCGCAATTGGCGACTCGATCACCGATGGCACGGGATCGACCGACAATGCCGATCGACGTTGGCCCGATGCCCTGGCCGATCGTCTGATACAGGCGGGACGCGACGATGTGAGCGTCATCGATCAGGGAATTGACGGCAACCGCCTGTTGCACGATCGCTGGGGCGAGAGCGCGATCGCGCGGCTTGATCGCGATGTGCTGGCAATAGCGGGGGCGCGCTATCTGATCCTGCTCGAAGGAATCAACGATATCTATGCGCCCGCCTATCTGCGCAAGCCGGACGAACGCGTGACGCCGCGACAGATCATCGGCGCTTACAGGCATATCATTGCAGCGGCGCGGCGGCGTGGACTGAAGATATTGCTGGCGACGCTGCTGCCCGATGGCGGTGCGCAGGCGCAGACGCCCGGCTATTACAGCGTCGCGGGCGAGGCGGCGCGACAGACCGTCAACCGCTGGATCAGAACCGCGCATGCGGCCGATGCCGTGATCGACTGGGACGCGGCCCTGCGCGATCCCGCCCAGCCGGGCCGGCTCAATCCCGTTTATGACAGCGGCGATCATCTCCATCCCAATGACGCCGGCTATCGGGCGATGGCGGCGGCAATTGACCTGAACCTGTTCGCGCGCCGGTTTTGATTTTCGCGGGATTTGGTGCGAGCTATAAGCGCAGCGCATAGCTGAATGCTTGGATCGGTGGTTGTTCCCCGCTGGAGTGGGAGTAGCTAAGGAACTCGTTCTGAAAAATAGTCGGCACTATGCCGGTTCGAACAACGAAGGCAAAGGCGAACCATGTCTCAGCT
Organism: uncultured Sphingobium sp.; assembly: GCA_964250175.1. GTDB lineage: Bacteria > Pseudomonadota > Alphaproteobacteria > Sphingomonadales > Sphingomonadaceae > Sphingobium. Next base: position 6,418 of record CAXUEQ010000107.1, read on the forward strand.
TGACGATGCCGATGTCGTAATCGTGGGCGCCGGTCCATCCGGTGCGGTGACTGCCCACACGCTGGCGGCCAGAGGGTTCAAGGTCGTCTGTCTCGAACAGGGCGACTGGGTCAACCCTTCCGAATATGCGGGCAACAAGCCTGAATATGAACTTCTGCTGCAACAGCAATGGAGCTGGAACCCGAACAGGCGCGCCCGCCCCGCCG
>CAXUEQ010000108.1:0-6560 GCA_964250175.1 uncultured Sphingobium sp.
GCCCATTCGATATCCTGCGGCCAGTGATTCTTGCCGTTGATGATGATCATGTCCTTGGCCCGGCCGACGATGTAGAGATAGCCGCCCGACATATAGCCCATGTCGCCGGTATCCAGCCAGCCATCGACCAAACAGGCATCGGTCGCTTCCTGATCTCGAAAATAGCCCAGCATCAGCGAAGGCCCCGTGGTCCAGACCTTGCCGATCTGCTGCTCGCCCAATGCACCGCCATCCTCGTCGCGGATTTCGATGCTCATATCCTTGGCGGGCTTGCCGCAATTGACGATCGCGCGGTATCGCTGCGGGCGGCCTTCGAGCGCGTCGGCGCCGGACAGAGCGGTTTCCTCGACCAGTTCGACAACGATGCCCTCACCCGGCGGCATGATCGTCACCGCAAGCGTCGCTTCGGCCAGGCCATAGCTGGGCAGGAAAGCCCGCGGGCTGAAACCCGCGTCGGCGAAAGCATCGACGAAGCTTTGCATGACATCGGGGCGAATCATGTCGGCGCCATTGCCGGCGAGTCTCCAGCGGGACAGGTCGAAGCGATCGGCGGCCTTGGTCTGGCTCGACATGCGACGCGCGCAGATATCGTAGCCGAAGGTCGGCGAATAGCTGATCGAGGTGCCGTCATTACGGCTGATCATGTCGAGCCAGGCGAGCGGGCGGCGGGCGAAATCCTCCGTCTTCAGATAATCGGTCGATACCTGGTTGGCGACGACCGACAGGAAGCAGCCGACCAGGCCCATGTCATGATACCAGGGCAGCCAACTGATGCAGCGGTCGCTCTCCTGCACTTCCATGCCATGGCTATGCGCCGACAGATTGCTGAGCAATGCATGATGGGTCACAGCGACACCGTGCGGAAAGCGTGTCGATCCGCTACTATATTGAAGATAGGCGATGTCGCCGGTCGCGGCCTGTGGCAGCGGGCAGCGATGCGCGTCGCGGGCGATGAAATCTTCGAAGCCCATCGGCTCGACATGGCGCAATTTCGCGGCGTCCGCAGCCAGTTCGGCCAGTTCGGCGGGAAAGAAAAGCATCTTCGGATCGCAACTGGTCAGTTGGACGACCAACTGATCGATATAACTTTCCTTGCCGCCGAAACTGGTGGGCAACGGCAGCGGCACCGGCCATGCCCCGGCATAGATGATACCGAAGAAAAGCTGCGCGAATTCGGCGCCCGTCTCCGCGACCAGTGCGATACGGTCGTGCGGGCGCACACCATGGGCGATCAGGCGATAGGCGCAGGCGATCGCATCGGCGCGCAGTTCCGAAAAAGGATAGGCTCGCGCCAGATTGCCGCGCGGATCGTGGAAATTGAGGCCGCGCGCACCACTTGCGGCATAGTCCAGCGCTTCGCCGAGCGTGGCGAAATCGGAAAAGCGGCGCGGCAGTGTGTCAAGCGTGGGAGTTGGCGTCAAAATCTCTTGCGATCCCGTCATGTCATTATCCAATGAAACCCGGCGAAACCGGCGACTTTGGCTCTGTCGGCCCTAATCGCCTCGCATAGAGCAGGGCGGGAAAGACTTCCACCCCACGCTTTAACCCAAATGTCACGTTCAAATTCCGGCCCGACTGTGGCACAAAAGTGGCGTATGTCCCGGCAGCCCACCACCCGCCCGCCGAAAAAGCCGCTTTCTCCGCTGGATCACGACCGATTGCGCACTCTGGCGCTGCATTATGCCGGACGCTATGCCACCACACGGGCCAAGCTGGCGACCTATCTGGCGCGCAAGCTGCGCGAGCGCGGGTGGGACGACGAGACGCCGCCGGACGTGGATAGCGTGGTCGCGCGCTTTGCCGAGCTTGGCTATGTCGACGACCCCGGTTTCGCCACGATGAAGGGCGCGGCGCTGACGCGGCGCGGTTACGGCCTGAGGCGCGTGTCGGATCAGTTGCGCGCAGCGGGGATCGAGGAAGCCGATCAGCGGATCGCGCTGTCCGATGCCGCGGCGGAGCGCTGGGCATCGGCGGATGCGTTCGCGCGGCGCAAGCGGCTGGGTCCCTATGCTCATGCGCCCATCGCGTTCGAAGCACGTAACAAGGCGGTTGCCGCCTTTCTGCGCGCGGGCCATGATTATGCGACGGCGCGCCGCTGGATCGACGCTGCGCCGGGGGAGATGCCTGACCGTGAAGAGGACTGACTTTCTAATTCCCGCTGTGCTTTTGGCGCTGGGTGGCTGCGCCAAGGCGGGCGCCGGCAACGACGCCGCCACGGACAGCGAAGCTGCGGCCACGCAGGAGACCGTGCCGCTGATTGTAACATCATCGGGCAAGGCGCACCGCTTCGACGTGGAGGTCGCGCTGACGCCGCAGGCTCAGGAAAAGGGGCTGATGTTCCGCAAGGAACTGGGTCCGGACAGCGGCATGGTCTTTCCGATGAGCCCGCCGCGCACGGCGAGTTTCTGGATGAAGAATACGGTCATTCCGCTCGACATGTTGTTCATCCGCACCGACGGCAGCATCGCGCTGGTGGCGTCCAACGCCAAGCCCTACGACCTGACCCCTGTGTCCGCGGGCATCCCGGTGTCTGGTGTAATCGAACTGGCGGGCGGGCGCGCGACGGCTCTGGGTATCCGGGAAGGCGACAAGGTCAAATGGGGGGCATGCGCCCTTCCGGACGCAGCGCGGAAAGCAAGTTCGGCGTCAGAGCAATTTTGTCCGTAAATTACACCCAGCCTTCATTTGAACGGGCATATAGCGCCTTGCCAATCCCCTGCCCGAACGGCTAACGCACCGCCATGAGCATCCTCGGCAAGATCTTCACCTGGTGGGACGGCGCCACCATCGGTACCTCGCTATGGAGCGCCCGCAACGGCACACGTGTGGGCGAGGATCATCTGGGCAATGTCTATTTCCAGGGCGGCAAGGACGTGCATGGCCATCCGCGTCGCTGGGTGATCTATGAAGGGTCCAACGACGCAAGTCGCGTCCCGTCGGAATGGCATGGCTGGCTGCACAACACGTTCGAGGAAGCGCCGGAGAGCTTCCTGCCACCGGCGCGCATATGGGAAAAGGAATCGACGCCGAACTTCACCGGCACGGCCGAGGCCTATCGCCCCGCAGGCGCGATCGAGCGCGGCGGTCATCGCCAGGCCGCGACCGGCGACTATGAAGCCTGGAGCCCAGACGCATCATGAAGCGCGATCCGGCGGGTATGTGCCTGCCGATAGCCTTGACGGCTGCGCTGAGCCTGTCGCTCGGCGGATGCGGCCGGGGCGATATTCCCGTCGGCAACAGCAGCGGTCCGGTGAAGATCGTGGGCGACGGCAAGTCGGTCGACGGCGCCACCCTGCCCGGCACGCCGATGCGCGAACGCGTCGCGGTGATCGGTCTGCTCAACAAGCGCAACGGCCTCACACGCGACCTGACCATGAAGCCCGGCGAAGCGTTGCGCGTCGGCGACGCAATCGTGCGGCTGCGCGCCTGCGAGCAGACCGCGCCATGGGAAAATACGCCAGAGACCGGTGCGTTCGTGCAGATCGACGTGCGCAGCCCGGCCGACGACCAGTGGCGGCGTATCTTTTCCGGCTGGCTGTTCAGGGAAAGGCCAGACCGCAATGTCGTGCAGCACCCGATCTATGACGTCTGGGTCAAAAGCTGCACGATGTCCTGGCCCGAGACCGGTCCCGACACGCAGAAGATCGGCGGCAAGCCCGGCGTGAAATCGGGCAGCGGTCCCGCATCGTCCGAAATCGGGTCGAACGCCAGCGAGGCCGCTTCGCCGGAGCCGTCCGCCAGCACACCGCGCCCGGCACCCAGCGGCACCCCCGCTACAGCGTCGCCCAGCAACTGAAGATAGGCCTTCTGCCCGATTTCGATCGCACCGAGCGATCGCAGATGATCGGTCATGAACTGGCAGTCGAGCAGCGTGAAGCCACCCGCCTTCATCCGCGCCACCAGCCAGGCCAGCCCTACCTTCGATGCGTCGGTACGGCGCGAGACCATGCTTTCACCAAAAAAGGCGCGGCCCAGCGCGACGCCATAAAGCCCGCCGACAAGCTCCTCCCCTTCCCAGCATTCGATCGAATGCGCAAAGCCCAGGTCGTGCAGGGTGCGATAGGCCGCTTCTATCTGACGGTTGATCCAGGTCGAGGGACGATCGGGCGCAGCCGCGGCGCAAAGCGTGACGACATCGCCGAAAGCGCTGTTGGCGGTAACGCGAAACCGATCGGTCCTGATCACCTTTGCCAGCGAGCGCGACAGATGGAAACCATCGAGCGGCAGGATCGCCCGCTTGCGCGGCTCCACCCAATAGACGTCCTGCGCCTCGCGATCGTCGGACATGGGAAAGACGCCGATCGCATAGGCCTGAAGCAGCAATACGGGGTCCAGGGTCATTATGATGATGGTCTAACAGAGCCGACCCGCCGGACAAGGGCCGCGTTGCACTACGCTACAGCTTTAGGGCCGTCGACGAGACGTTGCCCTCTTGCCCTGCCCGAAGCGCCGCGCTACAGCGCCCTCCTTCGCCGGCACAGGAGTGTAGCTCAGCTGGTAGAGCGTCGGTCTCCAAAACCGAATGTCCTCGGTTCGAATCCGGGCACTCCTGCCATCGGCTTGTGCGTAGCCACGCACATGTCTATGGGCTGGCCAAGATTTTCGGTCGCCGGGTGGCGGTCGCATCCGGGGCGCCGAGAGTGGCGAGGCCCGGATGGCGGCTTATACCCTGCGACTTGTTGTTGTTTTTGAATGGGTTGTGAGCGAAGATATGGCCAAGACCAGTCCCGCCGAGTTCGTCAATCAGGTGAGCGTCGAAGCGAAGAAAATCGTATGGCCGACTCGGCGTGAAACGATGATGACGACCGTGATGGTGGTCATCATGACGTCGATCCTGGGCATTTTCTTCTTCGGGGTGGACACGCTGTTCGGCGCCGTCGTCAAGTGGCTGCTGGCCACCGCCGCCGGCGGACGCTGATCCGATTGGCCTACGCACAACGAGTTGGAGTTTTGAATAAGACCATGGCGCGCTGGTACATCATCCATGCCTATTCGGGCTTCGAGAACAAGGTGCGCGATCAGATCGTCGCAGATGCCGAGCGCCTGGGCCTGACCCAGTTGGTCGAATCGGTCGAGGTTCCGGTGGAAACCGTGACCGAGGTGCGTCGTGGCAAGAAGGTGCAGTCGGAACGGAAATTCTTCCCCGGTTATGTCCTCGCCAAACTGGCGCTGAACGACGACGTGTATCATCTGGTCAAGAACACGCCCAAGGTGACCGGCTTCCTGGGATCGATGGGCAAGCCGCAGGCGATCACCGAGGCGGAAGCCGCGCGCATCCTCAACACCAAGGAGGAAGCCGCCGCCAACCCCAAGACCAAGGTCACGGTCAATTACGAGATCGGCGACAGCGTCAAGGTGCTGGACGGCCCGTTCGCCAGCTTCAACGGCGTGGTCGAGGAACTGGATTTCGAGAAGAGCCGCGTGAAGGTCTCCGTCTCGATCTTCGGCCGCGCAACCCCGGTCGAACTCGATTTCGAGCAGGTCGAACTTTCAAAATAGCGCATAGCCGGCCTGTCCCTGGGCGGCGATGCCGCCCGTTCAAGGAGACAGGCCCATGAGCCGCTTTCTTTTCAGTCGCCGCCGCGCGCTCGCGCTGCTCGGCCTTGCGCCAGCCTTATCGCTTCCGGCGTCCGCCCGGCCGGCATCCGTCGCGCCTCGCGCGCCGGTGCGGTTCCTGTGGACTCGCGTAAATGGTGAAAACTATTACGAGGCACGAGCAAGCGTGGCCACTTTGACCGTCGGCGCGCCCGTCACCCTTCGACGCGAGCCGGACAATGCCTATGACCGCCGCGCGATCGAGGTGTTCGATACCGCAGGGCGCAAGCTTGGCTATATCGCACGGATCGACAACAGTGCGCTCGCGCGGATGATCGATGCGGGCGAGCGCTTTGCCGCGCATGTCGGTCGTGTGGATCCTTATGCCGCCGACATTCGCCTGAAAATCGACTGGCTGCCGGGCTAAGCGTCGCGGGGCGGATTTGTCATTTGCCCTTCGACTGCCGTTGCGTTATGGCGCGCGGCTTCCGGTCTATGGACCGGGAGCATTGCGGGAGGGAACTTCGCGTCCCCGTTCGTACCGCTAAACTTGAACCGGGCGCGCTTTAGGGCGCGTCCAGCAACAGAGTGAGTGACAATGGCTAAAAAAATTACGGGCTATATCAAGCTCCAGGTGCCTGCGGGCGCCGCGAATCCTTCGCCGCCGATCGGCCCTGCTCTGGGTCAACGCGGCGTGAACATCATGGAATTCTGCAAGGGCTTCAACGCGGCCACCGGCGACGTCGAAAAGGGTACGCCCCTGCCGACCGTCATCACCGTCTATGCCGACCGCAGCTTCTCCTTCGTCACGAAGACGCCGCCTGCGACCTTCCTCATCAAGAAAGCCGCCGGCCTGAAGTCGGGTTCCAAGGAGCCGGGCAAGGTCAGCGCCGGAAAGATCAAGCGGTCGCAGCTCAGCGAAATCGCCCAGGTCAAAATGAAGGATCTGAACGCGAACGATATCGACGCGGCGACGAAGATCATCGAAGGCTCCGCCCGCGCGATGGGCCTCGAAGTGGTGGAGG
>CAXUEQ010000109.1:0-6378 GCA_964250175.1 uncultured Sphingobium sp.
ATGATGCCGCTGGCGCTTTCGACGCTGAAACCTGCTGTGTTGACAAGGAATTTCTGCATATAGGTGGTGTAGGCATAGAAAGCGAGCGTGCCGCCGGCGGTCAGCGCCATCACCAGCAGGGCCGGTCCCGGATAGAGGCGGAACAGCGCGGCGATGCTCGACCGGGGTGCGGCGTCATCCGCCTTCGCCAGTTCGAACGATTGCGTCTCCGTCAAGCCGCGCCGCAGATAATAGACGGCGATCGCCAGGACGCCGCCGATGCCGAACGGAATGCGCCAGCCCCAGGCGGCGAGGTCGGGCTTCGCCAATGTCGCCTGAAGGATGAGCAGCACGCCCAGCGCCACCAACTGCCCCATGATGAGCGTCACATATTGGAAGCTGGAATAGAAGCCGCGGTGCTTCCTGCCCGCCATTTCAGACAGATAGGTCGCGCTCGCGCCATATTCGCCGCCGACGCTGAGACCCTGCACCAGCCGTGCGAACAGCAGGATCGCCGGCGCCCAGTTGCCGATCACGGCATGGCCCGGCGTCACCGCGATCAGCAGCGACCCGGCGCACATCAGCGTAACGGACAGGGTGAGGCCCGCCTTGCGTCCGTGGCGATCGGCATAGATGCCCATGATCCAGGCGCCGACCGGGCGCATGAGAAAGCCGACCGCGAAGATCGCGCCGGTGTTCAGCAATTGCGCGGTGCGATCGGCGGAAGGAAAGAAGATCGGCGCGAAATAGAGGCCGAAGGCGGAATAGACATACCAGTCATACCATTCGACCAGATTGCCGGCCGAACCGCCCAATATCGCGCGGATGCGATAGCGCTGCGCGCTGTCTCCCACCGGCTGCCGATGCTGCACCTCCCTAGCTCAACAACTGGATGATCGACGAGAAGTCCCGTCCGCCTTCACCCTTGTTGGCGAGCAGTTGGTAAAGCGCCTCGGCGGCATGGCCCATCGGCACGCTGGCATCGACGCGCGCCGCCGCCTCGGTCGCCAGTTTCAGGTCCTTGAGCATCAGCGCGACCGCAAAGCCCCCCTGATAGTCGTTGTCGGCCGGGCTATGGGGGCCGACGCCGGGAAGGGGGCAATAGCTGGTCATCGACCAGCTTTGACCGGAGGACACGCTGCTGATGTCGTAGAAGGTCTGCGGGTCGAGGCCCAGCTTCTGTGCAAGGGCGAAGGTCTCGCAGGTGGCGATCATCGTCGCGCCGAGCAGCATGTTGTTGCAGATTTTCGCGGCCTGGCCATTGCCCGCGCCGCCGGCATGGATCACCGCCTTGCCCATGGCCGACAGGATCGGCTTGGCTCTGGCGAAGCTGCCGTCGGCGCCGCCGACCATGAAGGTGAGGGTGCCGGCATTGGCCGCCGCGATGCCGCCGGAGACGGGCGCGTCGATCATCTCGAACCCCCTGGACACCGCTGCCGCTGTCACGCGGCGCGCGGTCGCCACGTCGATGGTCGAGCAATCGAGGAACAGGGCGCCGGGACTGGCCGCACTGAACAGGTCGCCGGCATAGACCGTCTCGACATGCGTGCCGGCGGGCAGCATGGTGACGACGGCATCGGCTCCGGCCACCGCGTCGGCGGCGCTTTGGACACGGGTGCAGCCGGCGGCCTCCGCCCTGGCCAGCGCATCTTCCGACAGGTCGAAGGCGCGGACATCATAGCTGTTCCTCACCAGGTTGGCGGCCATGCCGCCGCCCATATTGCCCAGGCCGATGAAGGCGATGGTGCGGGTCATGTCAGCTCCTTTTTTCGCTTAGCTTCGCACATTTCCCGCACATCGAGATATAAAGTTACGTCAGGACGATTGTATCGGAAAGATGCGAGCGACAAGGGGGAAGGGCGGAACCAGGCATCGCCTTTTCCATCGCACATCATCCCGGTTGTAGGACAGAATAGCTCTATCGCCCCTTCCAGATGCCCGGACGCTTCTCGACGAAGGCGGCCATGCCTTCCTGCCTGTCTTCGGTCGCGGTCAGGATCTGGAACAGGCGGCGCTCGGTGACGATGCCCTGGGCAAGACCGGTCTCGAAGGCTGTGTTGACCAGTTCCTTGTTGATCAGTGCGGCCATGGGCGGCATCGCGGCGATCGTGGCGGCGGTCTTGAGCGCGTCGTCCAGTAGATCGGCAGCGGGAACGATCCGCGCGACGAGACCGGATCGCTCGGCTTCCTCGGCGCCCATCATGCGGCCGGTCAGGCACATCTCCATCGCCTTTGCCTTGCCGACCGCGCGGGTCAGCCGTTGCGACCCGCCCATGCCGGGGGCGACGCCCAGCTTGATTTCAGGCTGGCCGAACCGGGCGGTATCGGCGGCGATGATGAAGTCGGCCATCATCGCCAGCTCGCAGCCGCCACCCAGTGCGAAACCGGCGACGGCCGCGATCCACGGCTTGCGCGTGGCGACGACATGCGACTGCCAGCCCGAGAAGAAATCCTCCCGGAAGAAATCGGCCGCGGGTTTGTCGGCCATTTCCTTGATGTCCGCGCCGGCGGCGAACGCCTTTTCACCGCTGCCGGTGAGAACCGCGCAGCGCTGGCTGTCGTCCTTGTCATAGGCGGCGAATGCCGCGGAAAGATCAAGCAGAACCTGGCCGTTCAGCGCATTGAGCGCCTGTGGGCGGTTGAGCGTGATGAGCGTGACGGCGTCGCGCCGTTCGACGAGAATGGTTTCGTAAGTCATGCTTCGGCTCCCAGTTCCGGCAACGGCGTCCATTCCTTCTCCGGCGGCAAGGCCGCGAAAAGCGAATCGATCAGCGCATCGCTTACACCCTCCGGCGTCGCCGGGTCCCATAGTGGCGCATTATCCTTGTCGAAAATCAGCGCACGCACCCCTTCGACGAAATCGGGACGGCGGATGACATGGCAGGCGATCGCATATTCCAGCCGCATATTGTCGGCAAAATCGGTAAATCGCGCGCCGGTGGCAAGCTGGCGCAGCGCGACCTTGATAGTTTGCGGCGATTTGGTGGCGAGGACCGCACGCTGCTTCCGCGCCCATTCGGAAGGCTCCCCGGCCAGCGCTGCAAGAATATCCTCATAGCGATCCGCAGCGAACAGCCGGTCGATGTCGGCGCGCTGCGCTTCCAGTTTTGCGGGCGGCGGCGTGGTCTCTGTGGCGTGGAGGGTCGCAGCGAGATCGGCGGGGGCGGCGAGGATCCTCGCCTTCACTTCGTCCAGCCGGTCCGAGGAAATATAATGGGTGGCGAGGCCGATCGCCTGTGCGTCCGACCCGTCGATACGCCCGCCGGTGGTGGCGAGCCATGCGCCGACGCGGCCGGGCAGGCGGGGCAGGAACCAGCCGCCGCCGACGTCGGGGAAGAGACCGATGCCGGTTTCGGGCATGGCGAAGACCGTCCGTTCGGTCGCGACACGATAGCGCGCCGGCAGCGACAGGCCGACGCCGCCGCCCATCGTGATGCCGTCCATGAAAGCGATGATCGGCTTTTCATAGATGAACAGCAGATGGTTCATCCGATATTCCTGAAGGAAGAAGGCTTCGGCTTCCGTGCAATCGCCCCTGGCGCTGTTGGCGATCAGCGCGATATCGCCGCCCGCGCAGAAACCTCTGCCCTCGGCATGGTCGATCATGACGGCGACAATATCGGGGTCGGCGCGCCATGCCAGCAGGGCGTGGTTGATTGCCCGGCACATCTCCGGCGTCAGCGCATGGATCGCCTTGGGGCGGTTGAGGCGGATGCGGCCGACATGGCCTTCGATGAAGGTGAGGACATCTGAGGTCATTTTTTTATTCGCTTGGGCTGAATGGAGTCAAAGTCTCCTACGAAACGTAGCAAAGCGGCTTCGACACGCTCCGCCCGGCTCTTCGACAGGTTCAGGGTGAACGGATAAGGACGATAGGGTCTCATTACCGCACTATGTCCCGGCCGACGATCATCCGCATCACCTGGTTGGTGCCTTCCAGAATCGAATGGACGCGCAGATCGCGCCAGAAGCGCTCGATCGGATAGTCCATCAGATAGCCATAGCCGCCGTGCAACTGAAGCGCGCGGTCGGCCACGGCCGAGCCTGTATCGGTCGCGAAGCGTTTGGCCATGGCGGCGAAGCGGGTCTTGTCCGGGGCATCGCCGGTCACCTTGGCCGCCGCGAGATAGAGCAGGGCGCGGGCGGCCTCCAACTCGGTGGCCATGTCGGCGAGCGTAAACTGGGTCGCCTGAAAATCGGCGATACTCTGGCCAAACTGCTTGCGCGCCTTGGTATAGGTCACCGCTTCGTCAAGGCAGCGCTGCGCGCCGCCCAGCGAACAGGCGCCGATATTGAGCCGGCCACCATCCAGCCCCATCATGGCGATGCGGAAACCCTCGCCCTCGCCGCCGACACGATTTTCGATCGGCACGCGCACAGCGTCGAAATGGACCTGCGCGGTCGGCTGGCTGTGCCATCCGAGTTTGCGTTCCTGCGCGCCGAACGACACGCCCGGCATGTCCTTTTCGATGACGAGGCAACTGATACCCTTCGCGCCTTCGTCGCCGGTGCGGACCATCACGACATAGATTTCATTCGCCCCGCCGCCCGAGATGAACTGTTTCGACCCGGTGACGACATAATGGTCGCCATCCTTCACCGCCCTGGTCTTGAGCGCGGCGGCGTCGGAACCCGATCCGGCCTCGGTCAGGCAATAGCTGGCGAGGCGATCCATCGGGACCAGCGAGGGCAGATATTTGTCCTTCACCCGCTGGCTGCCGAAGCGGTCTATCATCCAGGACGCCATATTGTGGATCGAGATGAAGGCGCTGGTCGAGGGACAGCCATAAGCCATCGCCTCCATGATGAGGGCGGATTCGAGCCGCCCGAGACCGATGCCGCCCGATTCCTCCGACACGTAGATCGCGCCGAAGCCGAGCGCCGCCGCCGCCCGGATCGTGTCGCGAGGGAAGACATGCTTCTCATCCCACTCCGCCGCGAAGGGCGTGATCGCATCGGCGGTGAATTTGCGTGCCATGTCCTGGATGGCCTGCTGGTCTTCGGTAAGGTCGAATTGGGTCATCAGTTATTGCCTGTTACCGATTTCTCGTCATGCTGACGGAAGTCAGCATCCATTAGCGTGGCCCTGGGATGGAACGTCAACCTTGCATCTACATTATGGCGAGCGGGCGGCACGGCACATTATATACCGGTGTCACGTCCAATCTGATGCATCGCGTCCACCAGCATCGCACGAGCGCCTTTCCCGGCTTTATGGCGCGATATGGCGTGAAGCGTTTAGTGTATTTCGAAATGGCCGCCACAATGGAAGCGGCCATCTTACGCGAAAAGCAACGGAAGGCCTGGAAGCGTGACTGGAAGGTTGCTCTCATCGAAAAGGGCAATCCATTCTGGGAGGATCGGGCTGTCATGCTCGGCTTTCCGCCACTCGATAAGATGTAGAGTCAATGGATGCTGACTTTCGTCAGCATGACGAAGGGTTTCTTCATCCCATCACCCCATCGTCGGAATGACGAAGGCACGATTGTCATTGGGGCCATCATCGGCGCTGCCATCGGGCCAGCGTTGGGTGACCGTCTTGACCCTGGTCCAGAATTTGACGCCCTCCATGCCATGCTGGTTGGTGTCGCCGAAGGCCGAGCGCTTCCAGCCGCCGAAGCTGTGATAGGCGACCGGGACGGGGATCGGCACGTTGATGCCGACCATGCCGACATCGACGCGCGCGGCGAATTCGCGGGCGGCGTGGCCGTTGCGGGTGAAGATCGCGACGCCATTGCCATATTGATGCGCACTGGGCAGGGCGAGCGCTTCCTCGAAGCTGCCGGCGCGCACGATCTGGAGCACGGGGCCGAAAATCTCTTCCTTGTAGGCGCTCATGCCGGTGGTGACATGATCGAACAGGGTCGGCCCGATGAAGAAGCCGCCCTCATGCCCCTGCAAGGTGAAGCCGCGCCCGTCGACGACAAGTTCCGCGCCCTCATCGACGCCGGTCTGGATCCAGTTTTCGATCTTGCGCTTGTGCGCGGCGGTGACGACCGGGCCATAATGGGCCTCGGCGTCGGTCGACACGCCGACGCGCAGCGCCTCGATCGCGGGGATCAGCTTTTCGCGCAGGGCCACAGCGGTCTTCTCGCCGACCGGCACCACGACCGGCAGCGCCATGCAGCGCTCGCCCGCCGAACCGAAGGCGGCGCCGGAGAGGTCGTTCACCACCTGATCGAGATCGGCGTCGGGCAGGACGATGCCGTGATTCTTGGCGCCGCCCATCGCCTGGACGCGCTTGCCTGCGTCAACGCCGCGCCTGTAGACATAATGAGCAATATCGGACGAGCCGACGAAACTGACCGCCTTGATGTCGGGATGGTCGAGGATCGCGTCGACCATTTCCTTGTCGCCCTGCACGACCTGAAAAATGCCGTCGGGCAGGCCCGCCTCGAG
>CAXUEQ010000110.1:0-4597 GCA_964250175.1 uncultured Sphingobium sp.
CGATCCGCAGCTTGCGGACAGTCATTTTTCAGGGGTTCTGGCGGTTGGCGACGGATCGAAATTGCTTGATGATCTGTCCGCGCTCACGGCTACGCAAATCGCGCGTGACCGCCGGGGTGTGCATATTCGCGCTGGCGGTCCTGCTGGCTGAAGCGCCGGTCGCCAGCATGGCTGCCGCGGCGGCCACGCCGGACTATATACTCCATCTGCCAGCCGGGCCGATCCAGAATAGCCTTTCCCTGCTCTCGCGCGCCACGGGTGCATCCATCGGTTTGTCCGGCGATCTTCCCGCGCTCGTCACGCGCCCGGTTTCGGGCCGGCTGAGCGTCGAAGAGGCTTTGCATCGCCTGCTGCGCGACACCGGCTTTAAGGCGATCCGGGTGGGCGCGAACGCTTTCCGGATCATTCGCAACCCGCCACGGCTGTTCGCGCGTTCGCGCCCGCGCGCCACGCCGGCTCTCGCTCGTGCATCGCAGGACGCAGATGCGCCCCCGCCTGTCGATATCGTCGTCACGGCGCAGAAGCGCGCGCAAATATTGAGCAAGGTCGGCATGTCGCTGACCGTGGTGTCGATGGACGGCGCGCGCAGCGGGATCGCTTCGCCCGGCAGTCGCGAAATCGCGCTGGCGACCGAGGGACTGGCGATGACCAACCTGGGGCCGGGCCGCAACCGCCAGTTCATCCGCGGCGTCGCCGACAGCCCGTTCAATGGGCCGAGCCAGGCGACGGTCGCGGTGCAGATGGACAATGCCAGGGTCAATTTCGATGCGCCCGATCCCGACCTGCGCCTGATCGATGTGGATCGGGTGGAGTTGTTGAAAGGTCCGCAAGGCCCGCTCTACGGATCGGGGGCCATCGGCGGCATCTATCATATCGTCACCCATGCGCCTCAGGTCGATCAGGCGTCGGCCAGCATCCGGCTGGCGTCGGAGGCCGTCCAGCATGGCGGCGTCGGCGGTGGGGGAGAGGCGATCGTCAATCTGCCCTTGCTGGACGACCGGTTGGCGGTGCGCGGCGTCGGCTACGGCTTTTCCAGTCCGGGCTGGATCGACAATATCGGGCGTAACAAGGATGCGAACCGCAGCCACATCTATGGCGGACGGCTGGCGCTGCGGTGGAAGCCTGCGCCGGACTGGACGGTGGATCTGGGGGGAATGATCCAGAATATCGATGTCGCGGACAGCCAATATGTCCTGACGTCGAGCCGTAATCTGTCTCGTGACGAACCGATAGCCGAATCGAACGACAATGACTTTCGCATGATCCATGCGACGGTGGAGGGGCGGATCGGAGCGCTGCGGCTGCTGTCCGCGACCAGCTATGTCGATCATGGCGTCGATTATGTGCAGGATGCAAGCGCGAGAGCGGTATTGTTCGGCCTCGACGGTCTGGTCCGCTTCACCGACAACCGCTCCTATTCCATCCTCAATCAGGAAATCCGCTTGTCCGATGACAGGGGCGGCTGGCTGGCCGGTGCGTCCTTCATGCGGGCGACCGACCGGCAGGCGGCGGGTGTGCAGGGCCAGAACGCGCAGGGCCAGGCGGATGGCCCATCCCTGGCGGTGGGGACATTGCGCCGGCTGGTCACCGAATATGCGCTGTTCGGCGAATGGACGGCGCAACTGCGCGAGCGGTTGACGGCGACATTGGGCGCCCGTCTCTTCCGCACCATCGCGGCGGACGAAACGACCGCGAAAAAGGGGCAACGCGCGCTCACGATCGGCAAGACCATCCTGTCGCCAAGCGCCACCCTGTCCTGGGCCTTGCCCGACGGCATCGTCTATCTGCGCTATGCGCGCGCCCTGCGCCCCGGCGGCCTGGCCAATAATGGGACTACCAGCACGCGGGCGTTCGATTCCGACCAACTGGGAACGCTGGATCTCGGAACCCGCCAGACAAGGGGGAAACTGAAACTGGCGGCAAGCCTTTATTATACCGTCTGGAGCGGCGTGCAGTCCGATTATCTGCTGGCGAACGGGCTGGTCGGCACGCGCAATGCCGGACGCGGCCAGATTTATGGCCTGGAGGCGAGCGGCGACTGGGCATTGGGAGACAGCCTGACTATCGGCGGCGGCTTCAATGTGCAGAGCGCGAAATTGACGCATGCGATGGACGGGTTGAAACTGACCGATCGCCGTTTGCCGATCGCCCCCAATATCAGTGCGCGACTGGGCGTGACCCGGCGCTTTTCGCTGGGGGCATGGGACGGCGAACTGGCGGCCCAGGGCAATTATATCGGCAAGGCGCGCCTGACTTTCGACGATGATCTGGATCGCGAGATGGGCGAATATGCGATCCTGTCCGTCGATGCCGTGCTCCGGCGCGCCGGCTTTTCGCTCGGCGCGCGGATCGACAATGTCACCGACGTGCGTGGCGACAGCTTCGCTTTCGGCAATCCCTTTTCGATCCGGACCGGGTCGCAATATACGCCGCTGCGTCCCCGCACGCTGACGCTGTCGATCGGGCATGGCTGGTAAGTGGCGGCGCATGGCCTGACTGCGGTTTGTCGCTCCTATGCCGTCTGGACTGCATGACACGCGCACAGACGCCCATGAAGGCACGCCGGCTGCTCACCGCGATCCACGATGTCGGCCCGCGTTTCGAGGGTGAGGTCGACAGGCTGCTGGCGCTGATCGAGCGGCATGTCCCCTCGGGACGGCTGGCGATGCTGGTGGTGCCCGATCATTGGGGTGAAAGTCCGATCGTGCCGGGTAGCGCCTTTGCCGGGCGTTTGCGACACTGGGGGGACATGGGTGTCGAGATGTTCGTTCATGGCTATTATCATCGCGATACGAGCAGCCATGCGCGCGGGATCGCGCGGTTCAAGGCGCGACATATGACCGCGGGCGAGGGCGAGTTTCTGGGCCTCGATTATGCCGACGCGCTCGCGCGGATGCGCGCGGGGCGCATGCTGGTCGAGGATGTCACCGGTCGTGCGGCGACAGGATTCGTCGCGCCGGCATGGCTCTACGGCGATAGCGCGCATGAGGCTTTGGGCGAGTGCGGCTTTGCGCTGGCGGAGGATCATATGAAGATATGGAATCCGCCGACGGGCCACGTTATCGCCCGCGGACCGGTGATCACCTGGGCCAGCAGGAGCCGGGCGCGCATCGCCTCCTCGCTGTTCGCCGCCCGTCTGCTGCCGCCGCTGCTGCGGTCCTTGCCGGTCGTGCGTGTGGCGGTCCATCCCGGCGACGTGCATGTGCCTTCGCTGGTGCGCAGCATCGATCGCACGGTGGCGACGCTCAGCGGCACCCACAGTCCGGGCCGCTATGCCGACCTGCTGTCGCATCGGGATATCGTCCGATACGCATTCTGACCTTTCTGCACAGTTTCGAGCCTGGCGGGGTCGAGCGGATCGCCCTGCGGCTTGTCCGCCACTGGCGCGCGGACGGGATCGATGCGCCCTTGTTCATGGGTCGGGCCGACGGAGCGATGCGCAACGATGTGGGGCGGGATATCGCCTGTTACATGCCACGCGCGCGGGGGATCGATACGGCCTGGTGGGAAACACTCTGGATGATCGCCACACTGCCGCGCTTCATCCGGCGGTCGCAGCCTGACATATTATTCTGTGCGGGCAACAGCTATGCGGTGGTGGCAGTGGCGATGAAACTGCTGCTTGGCCGGAAATGCCCGCCGATCGTCGCCAAGATCAGCAACGATCTGGACCGGCGGGACATGATCGGCGCGGTGCGCGCGCTTTATCGTCTGTGGCTGCGGATACAGGGCCGCTTCATCGATCATTTTGTCGGTATGGAAGCACCGATGGCGCAGGAGATTGCACGGGCGGTGCGGGTCGGCGGTGATGCGATCACGATCATTCCCGATCCGGCCCTCTCGCTGTCGATGATAGAAAGGCTGCGCTGCCGCAGGTCCGGCGGAGAGAGCGGGGAGGGGCGACGCTTCGTCGCGGTCGGACGGCTGGCGCCCCAAAAGAATTTCGCGCTCATGCTCCGCGCCTTTGCCGCAGTGCGGCGACCGGGCGACAGTCTGACGCTGTTCGGCGAAGGACCCGAACGCCGGCGTCTGGAGCGGCTCGTTGATGATCTGGGTCTGAAAGATACCGTCTCCTTGCCCGGCCATGTCGCCGACCCCGCGGCCCTGCTCCCGTCCTATGATATTTTCCTGCTCTCGTCCGATTATGAGGGCGTGCCGGCCGTGGTGCTGGAGGCGCTGGCCGCCAAGCTGACGATCGTCGCGACACGGTGCAGCCGGAGCATGGACATGGTGCTGGGCGGCGGAACGCTGGGTCTGCTGGTGACGCCGGGCGACGAAAGCGGCTTTGCGCAGGCGATCGCGCAGGCGCGGCCCGATATGCAGGATGCCGATGCCAGCTTGGCGCAGGCCATGCGCTTCACGATCGAACGGGCTTCGGGCGCCTATCTCGAATGTTTCGATACGGTAGCGAAAGATTTCGTCATTGCGGACTGAGGTAGCGCGCCCATGTTGCCGTCTTGCCGGATAACGGTATCGGGCTTGCACATATGACGATCAAGGCGGACGGCGCTCTCTTCCTCGCTGAGACGGCCGCGTTTCAGGATAGCGCATATCCGATCGATCCCAAGCCGCTGGCAAAGCCGGATTTCCTGCTGAC
>CAXUEQ010000110.1:4607-6334 GCA_964250175.1 uncultured Sphingobium sp.
GACGCGGTGGATTGGCCCGGTCGTGTCGCTGCTGATTCTGGGCGCGGTGCTCTACCAGTTTCGCCATATGGACATTGGCGCGCTGCGCCGGATGCTGCCGACCGGGTTCGGCTTCTGGCTCGCATTCGCCCTTTATTATACTGCGGGTCCCGTTTCCGAATGGGTGATATTCCGTCGGCTATGGGCGATCCCGTTCGAAGGGTTCGTCGCCTTGCTGCGCAAGCTGGTGAGCAATGAAATATTGCTCGGCTATCTGGGCGAGGTGTATTTCTACGCCTGGGCGCGGCGCAACGCGCGGATTACGACGGCGCCGTTCGGGGCGATCAAGGACGTCACGATTCTCTCGGCGCTTATGGGCAACGCCGTGACGCTGGTCATGGTCGCTCTTGCCGCGCCGCTCTTTCTCTCGCTTCATGTCGGGGCAGACAGCGGCGCGTTTCTGGCCTCGATATTGTTCGTTCTCGCGACTTCGGGCGTAGCGATGCTGATCCGCAACCGGCTGTTCACGCTGCCGCGCGACGAGTTGTGGTTCGTGGCGAGCATCCATCTGCTGCGCATCGTCGCGACCACGGTGCTGGCGGCGATGATGTGGCATCTGCTGTTGCCGGCAGTGACGCTGGGCTGGTGGCTGCTGCTCGGCACCTTGCGCCAGCTCGTATCGCGCCTGCCCTTTCTGCCGAACAAGGATCTGGTCTTTGCGGGCCTCGCCATGTTCCTGGTGGGGCGCGATAACGAGATCGTGACGGCGATGACGCTCATGGCGTCGCTGATCCTGGGCGCGCATCTCGTGGTCGGCGTGGCGCTGGGCGCGAGCGATCTGTTTCGGGAAAGCCGGGCATGATCGCGCTGGGACTGTTGATTCTGGCTTCCAGCCCGGACCTGGGCAAAGCGGAGGGCCGGTGCCGGGCGAACGAGCAGGGGGCGGCTTTTCTGGTCGATATAGCCGGCCTGAAGGACAGGCGCGGGCTGCTCAAGCTGGAGCTGTATCCCGCCAATGACGGCGACTTTCTGCAGGACGACAATATATTGATCGCTGCGGGCAAGGCGTTCCGCCGGGTGGAAATGCCCGTGCCGGCCTCTGGCGCGGTCGAGATGTGCATTCGCGCGCCCGGTCCTGGCGCCTATGCGCTCAGCCTGCTCCATGATCGTGACGGGAATCGCAAATTCGGCCTGTCGATCGATGGCATAGGCTTTTCCAACAATCCCAGGCTCGCCATGTCGAAACCGTCCGCCGCCGCCGTCAGCGCGCGGATCGGCGCTGGGCCGACGCGGATCGCCATCACCCTCAACTATCGGCGCGGTCTTTTCGCGTTCGCTCCGTTGGAGAAACGCTGATGCGGATCGTCGATGTCTGCGCCTTTTACGCGCCGCAGGGCGGGGGCGTCAAAACCTATGTCGAGCGCAAGTTGCGGGCGGGCGCGGCGGCGGGGCATGAAGTCATCATCCTCGCGCCCGGAGAGGCGGCGACGATTGTCGATCACGGGTCGGCTGGGCGGATCGTGACGCTGCCTTCGCCGCGCTTCCCGCTCGACCGGCGCTATCATTATTTCAATGACGAGCCTTCGCTGCATGCGATGCTCGATCGCCTGGCCCCGGACATGGTCGAGGCGTCGTCGCCCTGGTCGAGCGCGGCGATGGTCGGCAGGTGGCCCGGCCGCGCGCCCCGTGCCCTCGTGATGCACGCCGATCCGCTGTCGGCCTATGCCTATCGCTGGTTTGGCGCGGTC
>CAXUEQ010000111.1:0-1857 GCA_964250175.1 uncultured Sphingobium sp.
TCGTCGAGGAACAGCGTGCCGCCGTTCGCCGCCTCGAACCAGCCTTCGCGGCTGCTCAGCGCACCGGTAAAGGCGCCTTTCTCATGCCCGAACAGCTCGCTCTCGATCAATGTCTCCGAAAAGGCGCCGCAGTTGATCGCCAGGAAGGGGCGATGCGCGCGCTTGCTGCGGCCATGGACGTAGCGCGCGACCAGTTCCTTGCCGGTGCCGGTCTCGCCCGTGATGAGCACATTGGCGTCGCTCGGCGCGATTCGCTCGATGATGGGCAGCAGCAGCTTCGAGCGCGGGTCGGAAAAGATGAACGCCCGCGCGCGAACCGTCAGATGATGGTCCTGCGGGATAGAGAATTTCAGGATCGGCTGCTCATGCGCAAGCGGCTCCAGAGCCGCATTGCGCACATCGTTCAGGTCAACGACCTTGGCCATATTTCCCTCCCATGAAGCAAGAGCCACTTCGCTAAAGCAATTTATCTACTGTTAAAGTAGAGTTTTTTATTCTCCGGCATAGTTTAGCTTCGCGCCTTACCCGTTCGGCGGCCTTTTCCTTAGCTCAGACGAGCGCGAGGGATTGGGCCGCAGCATGTTCGCTGTGAAGCCGGGGGGAGTCCGCCAGCAATTTTGCGGTATAGTCATGCGCGGGCCGATCGAGCACCGCCGCCGCAGCGCCATGTTCGACGATTCGCCCTTGGCGCAGCACGATCACGTCGTCGGCAATGGCCCGCACCACGGCCAGATCGTGCGTCACGAACAAAACGGTCAGGCCATCGGCCTGCAACTGCGCGATCAGCGTCAGGATCGCGGCCTGCACCGACACGTCCAGCGCCGAGGTGATCTCGTCGCAGATCAGCAATTCCGGCTCGCAGACGAGCGCGCGCGCAATAGCGACACGTTGCCGCTCACCGCCCGACAGGTCGTGCGGACGGCGCTGCAAGAGGGCGGCGGGCAGGGCGACCCGTTCGAGCGCGGCAGCCGCCCGCTCACGCGCTTCCAGCGGATCGACGGCGAAGAAATGCCGGATCGTCGCCTTCAATATGTCGCCGACCGTCTGGCGCGGGTTGAGCGCGCGATAGGGGTTTTGAAACACATATTGGATGCGCCGCCTTATGTCCTTTGGCCGCCTCGTCGATGCGATCTCGAAAGGGTCGCCGTCGAACAGGATGGTCCCGGACACGCTTTCCCCCAGTCCGACCAGCGCGCGCGAAAGTGTCGTCTTGCCCGATCCGGACTCGCCGACCAGCGCCGTGCAACTCCCGCGGCGCAGATCGAAATTCACGTCGAACAAAATCTGCGCCGCGCCATAATAGGCGTCGATGGCGTTGGCGCTCAGCACCGGCGCGATGTCCCGGCGCGCGCCAGCCGCGACCTGCGGGCGGGCCTGCGCTTCGAAACCGGCATCGACGGGATGATGACAGGCCACCCATTGATCGCTGCCGCGCTGTTCGAGCGCTGGGCGATCGGAAATGCAAAGCGCCGTTGCGCGGTCGCAGCGGGGCGCGAAGGCACAGCCCTCGGGGCGATCCGCAGGGGCGGGCGCATGACCGGCGATGGCATGGAGCAGCGTGCGTTCGGCAACATTGGGGATCGCCGCCAAAAGGCCGCGGGCATAGGGATGCGCCGGCCTTGCGAAAAAGGCGTCGCGGCGCGCCTGCTCGACGATCCGTCCGGAATAGAGCACGACGATTTCGTCGACCAGACTGCGCACGACGGCCAGATCGTGCGATACGTAAAGCGCCGCAATCCCCAGTTCCCGGCACAGATGACGGATAACGGTCAGCACCTGCGCCTGGGTGGTCACGTCGAGCGCGGTCGTCGGCTCATCGAGCACGATCAGCTTTGGCCGCAATACAAAGGCAAGCGC
>CAXUEQ010000111.1:1867-2504 GCA_964250175.1 uncultured Sphingobium sp.
GCCAGCAATACGCGCTGCTGTTGCCCGCCGGACAATTGATGCGGAAAGCGGCGGAGAAATTCGCGCGTGGCGGGCAGGCCGACATCCCGCGCGACACTCTCGATCCGGGCCTGGCGTTCATCGGCGCTCAGTTCGGGCTGGTGCAGGGCAAGCACCTCATGGACATGCGCTTCGATCCGCATCATCGGATTGAGCGCCGTTGCCGGGTCCTGCGCGACATGCGCCACGATCCGGCCACGCGCCGTGCGCAGGCTGTGCGGGTCTAGCGCGACGATATCCACCCCGTCGATCAGGATGCTGCCCTGCGATATTCTGGTTCCCGGCCGGGCATGACCTGACAGCGCATTGGCGATCGTGCTCTTGCCAGAACCGGATTCACCGACCAGGCCAAGAATGCGTCCCGGCGCGATCGCCAGGTCTATGCCCGACACGATCGGTGCTCCGCCCTCCAGCGTCACGGTCAGGCCGCGCACCTGGAGGGTCGGATGTTTCGGCGGAATCGCGACCAGCGTCACGTCAGCGCTCCTCGATGCGGGCATTATAGCGTCCGGCCCCTTCGGCGACCACGACCATGGCGCTTTTTTTCTTCGCGAGGCGATAGCGGAGGGCTTCGAGGAATCCACGCTCGCCTTCGAGC
>CAXUEQ010000111.1:2514-6156 GCA_964250175.1 uncultured Sphingobium sp.
CGACCAGATTGGTGCCGAGCGCGAACAACGCGATCAGTGCGACCGGTCCCAGCACCGCCCAGGGCTGGATCATCAGCCCGGCGCGATTTTCGTTGATCATGAGGCCCCAGTCGGCCGCGGGCGGCGCCACACCATAGCCAAGGAAGCTCAGGCCAGACAGCATCGCGATCGCCCATGTCAGCATCACGCCCAGATGCACCAGCAGCGGCGTCAGCACATTCGGCATGATCTCCACCAGCAGGATGCGCAGTCGGGAATAGCCCATCATGCGCGCGGCATCGACGAATTCCTGGCCCGCAATCCCCAATGTCACGCCGCGCGCGAGACGGATGACTCCGGGTATGAAGGCGATGGCGACCGTCGCCACGATCAGCCAGGGTTCCCGCCCCAGCATCGACACGACCAGCAGCACCAGGATCAGGTCGGGAAAGGCAAGAAGAACGTCGGTTCCCCACACCACCGTCTGATCGATCCGCCCCTTTGCGAAACCGGCGAGCAGGCCGACCAGCGTGCCGATCGCCAGCGCGATGATCGACGCGGCGATGCTCATCCACAGGATCGATCGTCCGCCGGTCAACAGGCGCGACCACACGTCGCGGCCGAGATAGTCATAGCCCAGCCATGCGGCCCCGGCGGGCGTGCCATAGGTCGGGCCGACCAGCGCGTCATGCGCGTGGGGCGCAAGCGCCGGCCCGGCCAGTGCGACGACCAACACGGTGCCTAGGAGAACAAGGCCAATTCGCAACTGCCGGTCGCGCAACAGGCCGTGCTGCCAAAAGGCTTTGCGTATCAGAGGTTTGCGATGTGTCATACGCTACCAGCCTTAAGTTTCAGCCGCGCGCGCGTGCCGGCGCGCAGTCTGGGATGCCGGGCGGTGCGCAGCCGGGGCGTGACCAATATGGTCGCCAGGTCGGCCAGCAGGTTGACCAGCACCACCGCTGCCGCCATCGTCAGCGTGATCGCCTGGATCACCGGAATGTCACGCAGTTCGATCGCGGCGTTCAGCGCGTTGCCGATACCCGGATAGCTGAACACCACCTCGACGATCAGCGCCCCGCCCAGCAGCATCCGCACCGACATGGCGATGCCCTGGATCGCCGGGACCAGGGCATTGGGCACGGCATGCCGCCAAACGATGCGGCGCTCGGGCACGCCGCGCAATCGTGCGGCGGTTATATAGTCGGCTTCCAGCGTTTCGATCATTGATGCGCGGATCAGCCGGGTCAGAAACGGCAGTACCGTCAGGACGAGCGTGATGGCGGGCAGGATCAGGTAAAGCGGTTGTGTAAAGGGCGATCGCTCGGGATCGAGCAGCGACACTGCGGGCAATATGTGAAAGATGGTGGTCGAGAAGATCAAGATCAGGGCGATGGCGACGGTGAAGCCGGGCAAGGCCTTGAACAAGATCAGGCCGGTCATCGCCGTCCGATCGATGCGGCTGTCGCGCCGCCGGGCCAGGCTCACGCCAAGCAGGAACGACAGCGGAATGGTCGTCACCAGCACCAGCATCATCAGCGCGACGCTGTTGGCCAGGCGATCGGCAACCATCGGCCCGGCTTTGACCCCGGAATCGATCGATTGCCCGAAATCCCCGGTCGCCGCCTTGCCCGCCCAAGTGGCGAACTGAACGTGCAGCGGCTGGTCCAGCCCCAACTGGCGTTGCAGCGTCAGGATGCTTTCCTCCGTCGCTTCCGGCCCCAATATGACACGAGCGGGATCGGAGGGCAGCGCTTGCGTCGCGGCAAAGACGATGAGGCTGACGATGAACAGGGTCGCGATACCCGCGATCAACCGGCCGCCGAACCAGGGCAGCCATCCCGGCAGGGAAAAATGGTGCGACTTTTCGTCGACATCGGCGCGGTCTTGCAGACTGGATTTCGCGCTGGCGGGACCGGTTTCGGCCTTCGCCGCCGCGCCCGGTTCCACCAGCAGCGGCAGGGGGGTGGCCATCAGGCGTCCTTCCGCCAGAATTCGTCGAAGCGCCACCCGGCGAACTGCGTCTTTTCTGCGCCGACGCCGCCGATCTTGGTCGAGGCTGCGGCCCGGACATGGCCAAAACCCCAGATCAGCAGCCCGCCCCGGTCATATTGGATGCGCTGGGCCTCATGCACCAACGGCTTGCGCTTTTCCACGTCCGGCTGACGCAGGGCTTGCGCAAGAAGTTCGCCAAAGCGCGGGTCGTGGAAATTGGTGCGGTTGGCGACATTGGTCGGCGCATCGGAATTCAGCGCGCTGGCCAGAAAGCCGCGCGACGGGATGCTGCCCGTGCTGATCGCGCGGCTGTTTCGAAGGGGACCGTTGAAGGTGGCGATGTCGAGATTTTTGACGCGCAGGTCGATGCCCGCATGTTTGGCCTGTTCGGCGAAGATCAGCGCCGCCGCGTTGCCGGGGCCGTTGGCGCTGATCTCTAGCGAAAGATTCTGCGCCCCGGCCGCCTTGAGCAACGCGCGCGCCTGATCTGGGTCGTGCGGACGCTGCGGAATGCTATGGTCGAATGTCGGATCGTGCGGGGCATAGAGATCGTTGCCGATCGTGCCTTCGCCATGCAATGCGCGCTTTACCAGGTCCGCGCGGTCGGCGAGCAGGCGAAAGGCCTGGCGCACGCGCACATCCCGGAACAGCGGATGCGTGACGTTCATGTCGAAGGAAGTGACATTATTGGTCGGCGACACGACCACCTGAACCGCGGGCGAGGCCCGCAACTGCTGCGCCTGTTCCACCGGCACCAGATCGGCGACATCGATCTGCCCCGATTGCAGCGCATAGGCGCGGGCGACCTGATCCTTGAACTCGATGATCTCCAGCTCTTGCGCATAGGGCTGGTTGGGTTTGAAATAATTTTCGAAACGGGTGTAGCTCGACCGTTGTCCGGGCGTGAAATTCTTCAGGCGAAACGGGCCGGCGCCCACGACATTGGTCACGGGATGATAGTCGGTCGGCACGATGCCGCCAAAGCTGATCCAGGTCTCGGGCAGGGCGACCAGGCCCTGTCCATCCTTGGCATGGATACGCACGGTGCGGTCGTCCAGCCGGTCGATCCGGTCGCGATCGACCGCAGCGATCAGCCCCGCATAGGGGGATGCCAGCGCGGGATCGGACAGGCGGCGGACCGAAAAGATCACATCATCGGCGCCGATGGTCTTGCCGTGATGGAATTCCAGCCCCTTGCGCACGCGCACGACCAGACTCAGCCCGTCCGGCGCGATTTCCGCCTCTTCGGCGAGCGCAAGCTGCGGCGCGCAGTCCTTGGTCCATTCCCAAAGCTTGGCGTAAAGCGCCCAGCCGCGAATGATGCCGCTGCCTAGCGGCGCATGGGCGTCCAGATTGCCCGATTGCGTCGTTTCTATCGTGCCGACGCGGATGCGGCCGCCACGCCTGGGCTTGTCGCCCCCCTTCGCGGCGGGGTCCGCAGCGGTGCCGCAGCCGCCGAGCATCAGCAGCCCCGCGCCGGCGGCGCTGCCCAGAACGAGTTCGCGGCGGTTGACGAGGAAATGGTTCATGCGACCAGACGCTCTTTGGCCGCGACCTTGCCGTCGATCGGGCGCGTTTCGACCGGGGGCGTCACCCGCAGCGTCGGCACGTCGAAGCCATGATCGAGGTCGAGAAGGGGGAATAACAGGTCGGCCACGCGATGTGCCTCCG
>CAXUEQ010000112.1:0-6110 GCA_964250175.1 uncultured Sphingobium sp.
GGATGGTTCGACACGCAGAAGCCGCCGACCGTGCCGACCGATTTGGAGAAGGTGCCGACGACGAAATCGACGTCTTTCTCGACCCCCTGTTCCTCGTAGACGCCGCGGCCGTTGGGACCGAAAAAGCCCATGCCATGCGCTTCGTCGACCAAGATCATGCAGTTGGGATGCTTGCGGATTACGGCGACCATGGCGGGCAGCGGCGCGATATCGCCCAGCATGGAATAGACGCCCTCCAGCACGACCAGCTTCTGTGCGTCGGCGGGCAGGCGGCCCAGGCGCTTGTCCAGATCCTCGACACTGTTGTGGCGGAAGCGGACGATTTCCGCATTGCCCAGAAAGCAGCCGTCATAGATCGACGCATGGCTGTCAGCATCCAGCACGACATAGTCGCCCTTGCCCGCCAGCGTGGAAATCATGCCCAGATTGGCCTGATAACCGGTCGAAAAGACCATGGCATGATCGGTGCCGTAAAATGCCTTGAGCGCGTCCTCGCAATCCTTGTGCGGGCTGTAGGTGCCGTTCAGCACGCGGCTGCCGGTGGTGCCCGATCCGAAATCGTCGAACGCCTGCTTTCCCGCCGCGATCACGTCCGGATCGAAGGTCATACCCATATAATTATAGGTGCCAAGCAGGATCGTGTCCTTGCCCTTGATGACCGCGCGTGTCGGCGACTTCACCTCGTCCATCACGATCGCGAACGGATCGCGGACGCCGGTCGCCATCAGCGCCTCGCGCTCGGCGATCAGAGGGTCGAACTTGCTGAACAGGTCGCGCGGGGCGGCGACTTCGGCGGGGCTTTGGGCGTCGGCGGCGGTGTCGATGGCGTCACTCATGGCGCTCAAGCCTTCAGCTTCGCTACGGCATCGACCAGTTGGCCCACCGTCTCTATTTCGGCCTGCATGTTCATCGTGATGAGAATATCGAAACTATCCTCGATCGCGGCGACGAAATCCATGACGGTCAGGCTGTCCCATTCCAGATCGCCGGCGAAGGTCGTGCCGTGCGCGACCTCTACGCCCTTTTTGTTGAAGGGCGCGATCTGGGCCGCGATCTCTTCGAAAATTGCGCTGCGATCGGTCATATGTCTACTTTCAAAGCGTCCCGCGAAGGCGCGGCTTCTGCGCGCGAACGGGCTTTTTTGCAAGGGAAAGGGTCAACCCGGCTTTGCCAAGAGAATGCGGCGGCAATCGGGCATCATCTTGCCGCATTGTGCGGATGGTGCGATGGTCGCCGCATACCGTGGGGAAAAAGATGACCGAAGGACATAAGCGCGAGGGATCTGTTCTGGTCCCCAATGCCATTCATCTGGTGCGCACGTCGATGGCGAACACGATGCAGTTGAGCCAGATGGCCGACCATAAGGCCAATATGGTGATGGGCGCGGCCTTCGTCGTCTTCACACTGTCGGTCGGCCAGTTGCGCACCGGCACGATGATCGTGCCGATCGCGATATTGGCGACCGGCGCCTTTCTGGCGGCGCTTTGCGCGATCATGGCGGTGGTGCCGCATGTGACCCGGATGGATGGCACGGCGGATGGCGCGAACCTGCTGTTCTTCGGGGTGTTCACCAGCCTGGACGAGCAGGATTTCGTCGATCGTGTCGTCGAGCGGCTCGACGATGACGAAAAACTCTATCGCACGATGCTGCGCGACATCTACCAGAATGGACAGGTGCTGCAGACCAAGAAATATCGGTTCCTGGGCTATGCCTACCGGCTGTTCCTGGCCGGTCTGTTCCTGAGCTTCGTCGCCCTGGTAGTCGAGGTGACGACCGGCAGCCTGGTGTGATCCGGACGCGCTAAATCCAGCCCTTGGTGCGGTAGGCGATCGCGGTGGCTTTCAGGCCGTCCGCCGCCTGCACCTGCGGAGTCCACAGGGACGGCGATGGGGCGCGGCCCGGCGCGACCAGCCAGTCGGGATGGCAGAAATAGCGGACGCGATCCTGAGTGAGCTTCGCCTTCTTGCCGCGCACGGTGCGGTCGGCCAGCGCGGCGAGCGACAACAGCCATTGCGGCGTGGCGAAGGTGCGGACATTCCGACCGACGGCGTGGCCGATGGCGCGGCCGAACGCCTCATGGCTCCAGCCGTTGCGCGCGCCATCATCGACTTCATAGAGCTGCGCCAGGCTTTCGCCGCGATCGGCGACCAGTGCGAGCAACAAGCGCGCGAGATCGCTCACTTCGATCACCGACAGGCGTCCGCCGGGCGGCAACAGCATCAGGCCCCTGGAGGCCATGCGAAACAGGTCGAGCATCTCCCTGTCGCCCGGCCCGTAAATCGCGGGGGGACGCACGATCGACCAGTCGAGACCGCTCGCCATCACATGACGCTCGGCCAGGTCCTTCGACCAGCCATAGTCGGACAGGCCCGGTTCGCGCGCCGCCAGGCTGGAGACATGGACCAGCCGCCGCACCGGCGACCGGCGCATCGCATCGACCAGCAGCATCGTGCCAAGCGCGTTGCCCGCCTCGAACGCGGCGCGGCTGGGGGCATTGACCACGCCGGCGATATGCAGGACGGCGTCGGCGTCGCGCACCAGCGCGTCGAGGCTGGCGGGATCGCCCAGCGATCCGGGTATCCAGGTCACGCCGTCACGCGGGAATTGCGGCTGGCGCACCAGCGCATTGACCTGCATGCCGCTCGCCAGCGCCATGTCCAGCACGGCACCGCCGACGAAACCCGTCGCGCCGGTGATCGCAATCCTCAACGATGGCATCGTTACAGCATCACCAGATGATCGCGATGCACCAGCACCGAGCGGGGAAGGCTGCCCAACAGGACGGCGATGTCCTCGCTGCGGCGGCCGGCGATCTTCGCGGCGTCCGCGCTGTCATATTCGGTCAGGCCGCGCGCGACCGGCTGCCCGTCCTCGCCGATGATGTCGACCACGTCGCCGCGCGCGAACAGGCCGGCGACCGACTTGACGCCGATCGGCAGCAGGCTGTTGCCGCTGGCCAGCGCCCGTTGCGCGCCGGCATCCACAACGATCCGCCCGCGGGTCGTCAGGCGGCCGGCGAGCCATGTCTTGCGCGCGCGCCGGGCTTCCTCGGCATGGAAGATGGTGCCGTTCGCGCCATTGGCCCAGGCCGATAGCGGCGCGTCGCCCTTGCCCGAAATGATCGCCAGATGCGCGCCCGCGGCGCAGGCGATCTTCGCCGCCTCGATCTTGGAGCGCATACCGCCCGATCCCATGCCCGATCCGGACCCGCCATCAGCCATGGCCATGACCCGCGCGTCTATCTTTTGAACATCCTGTATCAGCATCGCGTCCGCATCGACGTGCGGGTTGGCCGTGTAAAGCCCATCCACGTCGGACAGCAGCACAACCGCGTCGGCCCGAGCCGCCTGCCCGATCCGCGCGGCCAGCCGATCATTGTCGCCGAAGCGGATTTCGGCGGTGGCGACGCTGTCATTCTCGTTCACCACCGGCACCACGCCGAGCGACAGCAGCCGTTCGAGCGTGGCCGAGGCGTTCAGGTAACGGCGGCGATTTTCCAAGTCATCGAGCGTCAGCAATATCTGCGCGGCGGTGATGTCCCGCTCGCCCAGCAATTCAGCCCAGCAATGCGACAGCGCGATCTGCCCGGTCGCGGCGGCCGCCTGCGCATCCTCAAGGGAGCCGCGCCCGCCCCTGGGCAGTTTCAGCCGCCGGGCGCCGAGCGCGATCGCCCCCGAGGAGACGATGATGATCTGCTGCCGCGCCGCGCGCCGGCTGGCGATGTCGGCCACCAGAGTGCGCAGCCAGTCGCTGCGCACCTGTCCCGACGGATCGACGAGCAGCGCCGAGCCGATCTTGACGACGATACGGCGGCATGATGCGGGGAGAAAGCCGGGCGTCATGTCAGGACAGGGGCGACCATGGTTCCGCTTCCCCTTCCTCCTCCTCGTCGCCGGTGTCAGTGAAATGGTTGCGGTTTTCCGCGCCCAGTTCCGGGATCACCCGATCAAGCAGATCGCTCACGCCCGCACCGGTCGCGCCGGAGATGATGAAGATGTCCTCGGCTCCCGCCTTGCGCAACTGGCCGGCAATGTCCTCCATCAATTCCTGACCCAGCAGGTCGCCCTTGTTGAGCGCGAGCATCTGCGGCTTCTCGTTCAGGCCCGCGCCATAATTGGCGAGTTCGTCCTGCACGATCCGCCAAGCGTCGACCGGGTCGTCCTGCGTCGCGTCGATCAGGTGGAGCAGCACACGGCAGCGCTCGATATGGCCCAGGAAGCGATCGCCGATCCCGGCGCCTTCGGCTGCGCCCTCGATCAGGCCGGGAATGTCGGCCAGCACGAATTCGCGGTTCTTGTGGCTGACGACGCCCAGTTGCGGCTTGGTCGTCGTAAAGGGATAGTCGCCCACCTTCGCCTTGGCGTTCGACACCTGGTTGATAAAGGTCGACTTGCCCGCATTGGGCAGGCCGACCAGGCCGACATCGGCCAGCAGCTTCAGCCGCAGCCAGACCCACATTTCAGCGCCCGGCCATCCGGTGCCATGCTGGCGCGGCGCGCGGTTGGTGCTGGTCTTGTACGACAGGTTGCCGCGACCGCCATCGCCGCCTTTCAACAGAACGACGCGCTGGCCGGCCTCGGTGAAGTCGGCGAGCACGTCCTGCTCCTCATAATCGGGGATGCCGTCTTCGTCTTCGGTTCCCGGAATCGGCACGGGGTCGGACAATATCTGGGTGCCGACCGGCACCTTGATGACCAGATCGTCCGATCCTGCGCCATAGCGGTTCTTGCCCATGCCGTGGCCACCGCGCTTCGCCTTGAAATGCTGGGTGTAGCGAAAATCGATGAGCGTGTTCAGCCCCTCGATCGCCTCGAAGATGATGTCGCCACCCTTGCCGCCGTTACCGCCATCGGGACCGCCATATTGCAGATATTTTTCACTGCGGAAGCTGACGGCGCCGGGGCCGCCCGCGCCGGACTTGATGAAAACTTTTGCTTGATCGAGAAAATGCATGGGCGGCCCATAGAAGCTTTTGCAGGAAAACTAAACCTGCCTCTCCCCGTTCGGGCCGCGCATGTCGAAGTCGCGTTATCTTCAACAAAAACCGCGACGATCAGGCCGCCAGTGCGCTTTCTGCATAAAGTTCGAGCGAGAGGTCGCCGCGCGGCATGTCGATGCCCGTGCCTTCCTCGAACAATGCGCAAGCGACATAGCCCTGCCGCCCCGTGCTGTAGCGCTGGGCGACCTGCCCGGTCGGCCGGAAGCCGAGCTTGCGCAGGACATGGCCGGACGCGGGATTGTCGATCATGTGGACGGCGGTGACACCCGACAGGCCGCTGGCACGCGCCACGCGCATCGTCGCACGCGCCGCTTCGGTCGCAAAGCCAAGGCCCCAATAGGGCCGAGCGATCCAGTAGCCCAGTTCGAGTGCCCCTGATTCGCGACGCGATATACCGCAGCCGCCGACCAGACGCGGCGCGCCGCGCGTGCGCGAGAAAGCCAGAAAGCGCGGCAACAGCAGATCATGTTCCGCTGCCAGAAACGCTTCCGCGTCGCCGATCCCATAGGGGCAGGGGGCATGCAGGAGGTTGCGCAATACGGCCTCCTCTGCGATCGCCGCCGCCAGCGCAGGCGCATCCTCCGCCCAGCCGGGCCGCAACAACAGTCTCTCCGTCCGCGCGAACATGCGCTTATCTCCTCTTCTTATGGTCGCAATGCCCGACTTTCATGACGGTCTGGCGACAGGATTTTCCGGATTTTCGGTGAACCCGCTTAGCTGTGCGACGCACGAGGCAGGCCGAAGTTCCGGCGGATTTTTTCGAGGGAGAGATTGAATTTTAGTCGGACAAATCAGAAACTTGCCCGACATGAAAACGGGAAACGGGGCGTTCCCCAGATGGGGCGCCCCGTTTCCCTCGAACCCGTCGGACCTTGCTTCCAAGGTTCTTTCGAAGGGGCGTCCCATGCGGACGACCCTTCGCGGTATCATCCTTTTATTCGGCGGCCTGCGCTGCCATATCGACCGACACATATTTGCGGCCGAGCTTGCCATCGTGGAACACCACGCGGCCTTCGACGAGCGCGAACAGCGTGTGGTCCTTGCCGATGCCGACATTGCGGCCCGGATAGACGCGCGTGCCGCGCTGGCGAATGATGATGTTGCCGCCGA
>CAXUEQ010000113.1:0-5683 GCA_964250175.1 uncultured Sphingobium sp.
GTAGCCGGCCTGCCGCAGCAGGGCCATCACCCGTTGCGCCTTGCCAAGGGCATAGGCACCGACGAGCGCGCACCGGTCGGGATGCGCATGCAGTGCACCGAGCAGGCGGTCAATCTCGCTACCCGTATCGGGATGGCGGAACACGGGCAGGCCGAATGTCGCCTCGGTCACGAAAATGTCGCAGAGGGTGACCTCGAACGGCGGGCAGGTCGGATCGGGCCGGCGTTTATAGTCGCCGGTAACGACGACGCGCTCGCCGGCATGGTCCAGCACGATCTGCGCGGATCCCAGCACATGGCCGGCGGGAACATAGCGGATCGCGACGTCGCCCAGCCGGAAATCCTCGCCATAACCAACCGGCGTACCGACGCTGCCGTCCGCGCCACCGGTGCCATAGCGCAGCGCCATGATCGCCAGCGTCTCGCGCGTCGCCCAGACCTGCCCATGCCCGCTCCGCGCATGATCGGCATGGCCATGCGTGACGAGTGCGCGGTCGCGTGGGCTGGAGGGATCGATCCACGCGTCGGCGGGCCGGACATAGATGCCGGTCGGGTGCGGCTCGATCCAGTGGGGGGCGGGGGGCATGACAGTTCAAGATGGGAACGGGCATGTTGGTTCCGCAAGTCCTGAAAAGCGCTAAGACGTCACTGTATATTACACCCGTTCGTTCTGAGCCTGTCGAACGACTTTTCTCTTTGAAGAAAAATAGAACCTTTCGACAGGCCAAGGGTCAACAGTAATTATAATTCATACAATGATGATCTTTGGAAGGGAGAAAGCAGAGTCCGCTACGCCGCCTGCGCCAGTTGCAATTCCATCCGGTCCCATATCTCGACCAGCGCCGTTACCAGATCGACCATCATCGCTTCGTCATGGGCCGGGCCGGGGGTGAAGCGCAGTCTTTCAGTACCGCGCGGCACGGTCGGATAATTGATCGGCTGCACATAGACGCCATATTCGGCGAGCAATATGTCACTGATCCGCTTGGCCTTTACCGGGTCGCCCACCATCAGCGGCACGATATGTGTAGTCGAGGGCATTACCGGCAGGCCATGTTCGGCCATCAGCCCCTTGAGCTTCGCCGCCGCCGCCTGCTGCCCCTCACGCTCCACGCTGGACGACTTCAGGTGTCGCACGCTGGCCAGCGCGCCCGCGACCAGCACGGGCGACAACGAGGTCGTGAAGATGAACCCCGGCGCATAGCTGCGTATCACGTCGACGATCATCTGGTCGGCGGCGATATAACCGCCCATCACGCCGAACGCCTTGCCCAGCGTTCCCTCGATGATCGTCAATCGATCGGCGACCGCGTCGCGATCCGAAATGCCGCCGCCGCGGGGACCATACATGCCCACGGCATGCACTTCGTCCAGATAGGTGAGCGCGTTGAATTCGTCGGCCAGATCGCAAAATTCGGCGATCGGCGCGACATCGCCGTCCATCGAGTAGACGCTCTCGAACGCGATGAGCTTGGGCGCTTCGGGTTCGGCTGCCTCTAGCAATGCGCGCAGATGGGCGACGTCATTATGGCGGAACACGATCTTCTCGCAGCCTGAATTGCGGATACCCGCGATCATCGAGGCATGATTCAATTCGTCGGAAAAGATGATGCAGCCCGGAAGCAGCTTCGCCAGCGTCGAAAGCGTTGCTTCGTTCGACACATAGCCCGAAGTGAAGAGCAGCGCGCCTTCCTTGCCATGCAGGTCGGCCAGTTCATGCTCCAGATCGACATGATAATGGGTATTGCCGCCGATATTGCGCGTGCCGCCCGATCCCGCACCGACATCGTGCAGCGCCTCTTCCATCGCGGCGACGACCTGGGGATGCTGGCCCATGGCGAGATAGTCGTTGGAGCACCAGACGGTGATCGGCTTCGGCCCGTTATGGCCGTGGAAGCAGCGCGCGTTCGGATAGGAACCCTTGTTGCGCAGGATATCGATGAAAACGCGATAGCGCCCCTCGCTATGCAGCCGATCGATCGCCTGGCTGAAGATATGCTTGTAGTTCACGCCGATTTCCCGACTTTTTTCACCCTCTATCGGCGCGTTTAATCGCTGGCGTGCCGTTTTACCAGCGATAATGGCTCGCAAATATGCCCGATGCCGTATGATCGCATCGAACATATTCATCCTAGAGAGTGTCTATCCGCGACAGCCCATAAGTGTTCAGCGCAGGGCGCAGCACATCGACGTCGGCGTCCATGCGCGTGAATATCGCTATCCCCGGCGCAGGCGCCTGTGGCCATGCCTGCCCCTGCGTCAGCCAGGCGATCCGCCGGGCAATCCCCGCGCCGCCGTCCAGAAAGCGCAAGGGACGCGGACTCGCCGCTTCCAACTCGGCCAGAACCAGCGGGAAATGGGTGCAGGCCAGCACGACGATGTCCATGCGATCGCCGCCAGGCTGATCGAGCAACCCGGCCAGCGCATCGCGCGCGATCGCCGGGTCGACCGGCTTGCCATGCAATTTCGCTTCGGCCAGCGTCACCAGCGCTGCCGACCCATGGCGCAATATCGTGCAATCCGCGCCATGTTCCGCCGCCAGCCGATCGACATAGGGCTGCCGCACGGTGGCGTCCGTACCAAGCACACCAATCACGCGGGTCCGCGACTGTAGAGCGGCCGGTTTGATTGCCGGGACCGTGCCGACCACCGGAATGTCGAGCGCCGCGCGGACCGCGGACAGCGCAATGGTCGATGCGGTGTTGCAGGCGATGATCGCGATCCGTGGCCGGTAACGCTCGACCAGCCGCCCGAGCAGCGCAGGCACACGCGCCGCCAGTTCCGAATCGCTTTTCGTGCCATAAGGGAAACCGGCGCTGTCGGCGGCGTAGACGATCGGCGCGGTCGGCAGCAGCGCGCGCGCCGGCGAGAGAATCGACAGCCCGCCGACACCGGAATCGAAGAAGAGCAGCGGCGCGTCTTGGGGGACCGTCATGCCATTCATGTCGTCGGGAGAGCGGAGGGAGTCAACATCTGTCCCCTTTTTCGGAAACAGCGTTGCAAAAGCCGAACGGGTTTGGAGCTATCATGCAATGATCCGTTGAGGAGAAGGTTTGCGATTGCTCCTGTTCTTATCCCGACTATGATCCCGCCGCAGAATGGGGAATGTCATGCAAGCCACCTGGATCGCGCCGACGCTGGCCATCGTCATCGGCTATCTGTTGGGATCGATCCCGTTCGGCCTGTTGCTGACCCGCTTTGCCGGGGGGGGCGACCTGCGGCAGGTGGGGTCGGGCAATATCGGCGCGACCAATGTCTTGCGCACCGGGCGCAAGGGGCTGGCCGCGTTGACGCTGCTGCTCGACCTGGCCAAGGGCGCGCTCGCCGTGTGGATCGGCGCCCGGTTGCTCGACGGCGGCGGGGCGATCGCGGGCGCGCTGGCCTTTATCGGCCATTGCTATCCGGTCTGGCTGCGCTTTGCCGGAGGCAAGGGGGTGGCGACGATGATGGGCGTCGCGCTCGCGCTTCACTGGCCGGTCGGCCTCGTCTTCGCGCTCGTCTGGATCGGCGCGCTGGCGGCGCTGCGCTGGTCCTCGGTCGGCGGCATGAGCGCTGCGGTCAGCGCGCCGATCGCCGCTTTCGCCTTCGGACGGTTCGACCTGGTGCCGGTTCTGCTCGCGATGACGCTGATCCTGCTGTGGCGCCACCGCGCCAATATCGCGCGGCTGATCGCCGGCACGGAGCCGAAGGTCGGCAAGTCGGCCACGCCCGCCTGATGGAACAGGCCTGATGGAGCAGGAGCGGCTCGAACGGCTGCGGCTCATTCGTTCGGCGCAGATCGGTCCCGTCACCTATCGCGCCCTGCTGTCGCGCTTCGGCAGCGCGGCGGCGGCGATTCAGGCGATTCCAGACCTGGCCGTGCGGGGCGGGGGCCGCGCGCCGCGCCTCGCCGATCCCGCGATCGTCGCGCGGGAGGCGGAGCGGACGGCCATGCTGGGCGCATCCTATCTCTTTCTGGGCGAACCCGGCTATCCCGCGCTGCTGGCGGAGATGGAGACCGCGCCGCCCGCGCTGATCCTGCGCGGCGATCCGGCGCTGATGGCGCGGCGCTGCATCGGCATGGTCGGCGCGCGCAATGCGTCGGCCGCCGCCTGCCGCTTCGCGCGGATGCTGGCCGAGGGGCTGGGGCGTGAGGGCGTGACCGTCGTTTCCGGTCTTGCCCGCGGCATCGACACCGCCGCGCATCAGGGATCGCTGGCAGACGGCACGATCGGCGTCATCGCCAGCGGCGTCGACATCGCCTTTCCCCCGGAAAACGCCGCGCTTCAGGAACAGATCGCGATCCAGGGCCTGCTGCTGGCCGAACAGCCGCCCGGCACGCAGCCGCTCGCGCGGCATTTCCCCTCACGCAACCGCATCATCGCCGGCTTGTCCGTGGGAACGGTCGTCGTCGAGGCCGCGCCGCGTTCCGGCTCTCTCATTACCGCACGGCTCGCCGGGGAAGCGGGGCGCGACGTGATGGCGGTGCCCGGTTCCCCGCTCGATCCCCGCGCGCAGGGCTGTAACCAGTTGATCCGCGAGGGCGCGACCCTGGTCCAGTCGGTCGCCGACATACTCGAAGCGATCGGTCCGCTCGACGCCCGCATGGTCCGGCAGCAGCGCCTGCCCTTCGCCGAGGAACCTGCCGGCGAACCGGGAGAGCGCGACCGTCGCGTCGTCACCGGCCTGCTCGGGCCGGTCCCGGTCGCGGTGGACGAGATCATCCGCCAGTCCGGCATCGTCCCGGCTTCGGTGCAGATGATCCTGCTCGAACTGGAACTGGCGGGCAGGCTGGAACGGCATGCGGGCGGAAGGGTGAGCCTGTCATGATCCGGCCTATGACCGAGCCTGTCATCCAGCCTGTCATATCATCGTAACGCCGAGCCGCTTGACGGCCGGGAAACTTCGCTTCCAAACTCGCGCGTATACGTGAGAGAATTTTTGAACCGGGAATGTCATGCAGCTTGTCATCGTAGAATCGCCGGCCAAGGCCAAGACCATCGAGAAATATCTGGGCGGCGATTTCCATGTCCTTGCCAGCTATGGCCATATCCGCGACCTGCCGCCCAAGGACGGGTCGGTCGATCCCGATAACGGCTTTGCCATGAGCTGGGAAAATTATGGCGACAAGGGCAAGCAGCTCAAGGCCATCAGCGACGCGGCCAAGGGCGCGACCCGCCTGATCCTCGCGACCGATCCCGATCGCGAGGGGGAGGCGATAAGCTGGCATGTGCAGGAAGTGCTGCGCGCGAAAAAGACGCTGCCGCAAAAGGTTGACCGCGTAACCTTCAACGCGATCACAAAGGCGGCGGTGCTCGACGCGATGGCGCATCCGCGCGCGCTGGACGAGGATCTGATCGACGCCTATCGCGCTCGACGCGCGCTCGATTATCTGGTCGGCTTCACCCTGTCGCCGGTGCTGTGGCGCAAGCTGCCGGGGGCGAAATCGGCCGGGCGGGTGCAATCCGTGTCGCTGCGCCTGGTGGTCGAGCGGGAGCGCGAGATCGAGGCGTTCCGGCCTCAGGAATATTGGTCAGTGAGTGCCCAGATGGAACAGGACGGGGTAGCGTTTACCGCCCGGCTGGTTCGCTGGAAGGGCGAGAAGATCGATCGGCTGACGATCGGCGCGGAGGGCGACGCGCTGGCGGCCAAGCGCGATGTCGAGGCCGGGCGCTTCTCGGTCGTGTCGGTCGAGACCAAGCCGC
>CAXUEQ010000114.1:0-5486 GCA_964250175.1 uncultured Sphingobium sp.
CTTGGCCTTGCGTTTCACTGGCGCGACCTGCGCCTCGGCAGTTTCCGGAGCAGAATCTTGCACCACCGGAAGAGCGACACGTTCGGCCAGCACACGGCGCTCTTCGACGACGGGCGGAACAGGTGCTTCGATATCTGTCGCGTCGTTATGGACCAGTTGCACGGGCGCGGAAGCGCCATGATGCGGCATCGGCGTCAGGCCTATCACGGTCGACGATTCGATCTGCGACGATTCATCGTCGCCCATGTCGTTCCAGCCCAGATCGTCCTGCGCATGTATGTCGTGCGCGGCCGATCCATGGCTGCCGGTCGTCAGACCCATCATCTGGCGGCGCATGGCAGGCACTGCCGCGCCCTTGCGCGCCAATAGGCCAGAGGAAAGCGATGCGAAGGATTTGGCGTCAGCCATGGCCGGCCCCTTACTGGCCGACGACCCGGCGGCCGAAGCCACCGAGCGGACGCGGCGCACCGGGATGACCGGTACCATTTTGTGGCACGGCGAATACCGTACGGCGGAAATTCTTTTCGAGCCGGTCGGAGACATAGCTCCACAACTGGACGACTTCGTTGGCTGAGCGCCCGTTGGGATCGACCTCCATCACCGTGCGGCCATCGATCATCGACGCGGCGAAATCGACGCGATGGTGCAACGTGATCGGTGCCACGGTGCCGTGCTGGGACAGCGCGACGGCGGCTTCGGACGTGATCTTCGCCTTGGGTGTCGCTGCATTGACCACGAAGATCAGCGGCTTGCCGGCGCGTTCGCACAGGTCGACGGTTGCGCCGACAGCACGCAGATCGTGCGGACTGGGACGGGTGGGAACGACGATCAGTTCGGCGACCGAAATCACGCTCTGGATCGCCATGGTGATGGCGGGCGGGGTATCAATGACCGCCAGCTTGAAGCCCTGTTGACGCAGAATCTCGAGATCAGCGGCAAGTCGCCCGACGGTCGTCTGGGCAAAGGCGGGAAACTCCGCCTCGCGCTCGTTCCACCAGTCGGCGAGCGAACCTTGCGGATCGATATCGATCAGCACGACTGGGCCAGCCCCCGCGCGCTGCGCCTGAACGGCCAGATGGCCCGACAGCGTGGTTTTACCCGATCCGCCCTTTTGCGATGCCAGTGCCAATACGCGCACGTCACTACCCCCGGATGTCTTATTGCCATTGGGAAGTGCCACGCCGACCCCTAAAAAACGGTTAACCGCCGGGCGAGTGGCAAAATGCGGCCTGCTTCGCTAACGTCGCATTAACCATGCCGGACGTAAAATAGCGCTATGCAACAGGGGTATCGAGTGGGAGCCAAAGGCGTGAAACATATGATTATGGGTGCGGCAATCGCAGTGGCTGGCCCGACCGCCGCTATCCTGCTCGATGGCCTGTTGTTCAGCGCGCCTGTCCTTGCGGATGTGAAGGACGGCGTCGATGCGTGGATTCAGGGTGATTACGCGCGCGCGCTCGCCGAATGGCGACCCCTCGCGGCCGCCGGCGACGCCGACGCGCAATTCAATATGGGCCAGGCCTACAAGCTTGGCCGCGGCGTTCCCACCGACATGGGGCTGGCGCTCGACTGGTTCCGCAGGGCTGCGACGCAGGGCCATGCAAGAGCCGAAGATAATTACGGCCTCCTGCTGTTCCAGCAGAACCGACGTCAGGAAGCGATGCCCTATATTCAGAAATCGGCGGCGCGCGGCGA
Organism: uncultured Sphingobium sp.; assembly: GCA_964250175.1. Taxonomy (GTDB): domain Bacteria; phylum Pseudomonadota; class Alphaproteobacteria; order Sphingomonadales; family Sphingomonadaceae; genus Sphingobium. The sequence continues at coordinate 1,696 of CAXUEQ010000114.1, forward strand.
AGCGCGGTCGCAATATATTCTCGGTACGGCATTATTTAACGGCGAGAATATCGCCAAGGACTGGGTGCGCGCCTACGCGCTGATGACCCGCGCCTCAGCTTCCGGCCTTTCGCAGGCGGCCGCAAGTCTTGAGCAGATGGATAAATATGTTCCCGCCGAGCAGCGGCAAAAGGGTTTGGCGCTCGCGACGCAGATGGAAAGCCAGGCGAAGGGCGCAGCGCTCGCTGCCGCCGAAGCGCCCTCTTCGTCCACACCGGCCAAGGCTGCTGCGCGCCCGATCCGCAAAATCGACCTGCCACCCTCCGCGCCGGTCAGAACAGAGACAGCCGCTGTGAAGGTGCCAATCAAGACACAGGTCAAAGTCGCCGCGCCCGCCCCTGCTCCGGCGCCAGGCGCGGGATGGCGCGTCCAGCTCGGGGCGTTCAGCGAGGAGGGACGCGCCAAATCGCTCTGGTCCAGCCTGTCGGGCAAGGTCGCGGGCCTCTCCGCCTACCAGCCCTATCTGGTGAAGGGCGGCGCGGTCACCCGGCTTCAGGCCGGCCCGCTGCGCAGCGCCGCGGACGCGGAAAAGCTGTGCCGCGCGATCAAGGCCGCGGGCACCGATTGCCTGACGAAAAAATTATAGCGCATTTGGCCGCTTTGGCCGCATAATCCGCATGACAAGAGAATGTAGCGGCCTATGCTTCGGGCAACGGTGTCGCGGAACCGGCTCATCGGGCCGGAGGTTTTCGTAGCGCCGGCCTTCCCCATCGGTTCGACATAGCCCGAAAGACCGTCATGCGCCTTCAGATCGAAGCCGATCTCGACTATGCCTTTTTCCAGCCCACCGACATATTGCTCGCGATCGAGGCGGCACCGCAGACCGATCAGCTTCTGGTGCACGACACGCTGACGATAACCGGCGCAGGGCCGCTATCGACCATTCCTGGCGGCAGCGGGATCGGGCGACGCACCTGGGCGCGGATCGCAGCCGGGACGATGCACGCGACGTATCGCGCCACCGTCGACGTCGCGCGTCCCGTCGGCACGCTGGTCGGGCTTGGCCGCTCCCCCCTTGCCCAGTTGCCCGCCGAAGTCGTCCCCTTCCTTTGGCCCAGCCGCTATTGCGAGGCCGACCGGCTCACAAGCTTTGCCTGCCATGAATTTCAGGGGCTGGACGGCGGCGACCTGATCCTGGCGATGGTCGATTGGGTGCGCGGTCATATCCGCTATCGAATGGGCAGTTCGGACGTCACCACCACCGCCTGCGACACATTTGTGTCACGACAAGGCGTCTGCCGCGATTTCGCGCATCTCATGGCCGCGCTCGCCCGTGCGCGCGACATTCCGGCCCGACTGGTCTCGGTCTATGCCTGGCGGCTGGAGCCGGAGGATTTCCATGCGGTGATCGAGGTCTGGCTCGACGGCGCCTGGCATATTGTCGACGCCACCGGCCTCGCTCCGCTGGAGGGGATGGTGCGCATGGCGGTCGGCCGCGACGCGACCGACATCGCCTTCATGACCGCCTTCGGCAATGCGCAGATCAATATGCAGAGTGTGCGCGTGAGCCGGATCGATTAGGACCGATGCGATCAGACGCGGCACCGTATCGGGAAGATGATACCCCTCCGTCAGCACCTCCCCTTCCAGGGGAGGAATATAATCATGGAGCAGCATATTGGACCGAATTTTTACCGCGATCGCCAGCCGTATCGCGGCGGGGGCAGGTCAGCCCTCCGCCTTCATCATCGCCTTGGCGACCGTCATCATCTGGGCGGTGACAGGCCCGATGTTCGAATATTCGGAAACCTGGCAACTCGTCATCAACACCGGCACGACGATCGTCACCTTCCTCATGGTCTTTCTGGTACAGAATTCGCAAAACCGTGACGCAGCGGCGATGCAGGCCAAGCTCGATGAACTGATCCGCGCGCTGGAGGATGCGCGCGGCCAGTTCATCGGTATCGAGCACCTGACCGCGATGGAGATCGAAAAAATCCGCTCCGACCTGGAAAAGGAATGCAATGACGAGGAAGAAAAGGGCAAACCGACGACGACGACGGTGAATACACTGCTCAAGCGGCTATAGCCCTTCACCTGATGGGGATCACCCGCGTCGCCAGCCGCGCCACCTCGCCCGGTTCATGACTGACATAGAGGATCGGCAATTTGAGCGTGTCGCGCATCCGCTCGATCACGCGCATAATCTCCTGTCGCCGCGCCGGATCGAGCCCGCCCAGCGGCTCGTCCATCAACAGGAAGCGCGGCCCGCTCAGCAGCGCCCGGCCGATCGCCACCCGCTGCGCCTCTCCGCCGGACAGGCTGTGTGGCCAGCGATCGAGCAGCGCGCCGATCCCGAGAAAATCGACCACCTCGTCCTGGCCGATCCAGCGATTGGCGGGATCGGCAAGCCGCGCGCCATAGTCCAGGTTCCAGCGCACCCGCCGATGCGGGAACAGGCGCGCATCCTGAAACACATAACCGGCGCGGCGACGACGCACCGGCACGTCGATGCGCAGCACGCTGTCGAACAGCAAATCGTCGCCGATGGCGATCCGGCCCGCGTCCGGCGTCAACAGCCCGGCCACCATGTCGAGCAGGCTGGTCTTGCCCGCGCCCGATGGCCCGACCAGCGCGGTCAACCCGTCGCCGGCTTTCAATTCCAGTGCGATGTGCCGATCGCGGCGCTGCATTCTGACGCTGATGTCAAAGGACATGCGCGCCCCGCCCGGCGCGCCGCGCCAATATCTCCGATACCATCAACGCAGCCAGCGACAGCAGGACGGAAATCGCCGCCAGCCGGGTGACTTCACTTTCCATCCCCGGCATCTGCAGCGCGGAGTAAATAGCGAGCGGCAAAGTGCGGGTTTCACCCGGAATATTGGAAACGAAGGTTATCGTCGCGCCGAACTCCCCGATCGACCGCGCGAAGCCGAGCACCAGCCCCGCCAATATGCCGGGCAGCGATAGCGGCAGGCCGATGGTCCAGAAACCATGCCAGCGCCCTGCCCCCAGCGTCCGCGCCACATCCAGCGAGGCGGCGGATTGCTGCAGGAACGCCGCCCGCGCCATCAGATAGACATACGGATACAGAGTCAGCACGAAGATCGCCGCCGCCCCCCACAGCGAGCGGATCTCGGGAAAGACATAATCGCCCACCCGCCAGCCGGTCGCGGCCCGCAGCCAGCTCTGAAGCGGCCCCGCCGCCTGCAGCAGATCGGCGAAGGCATAGGCCGCGACATAGGCGGGCGCCGCCAAGGGCAGGACCAGCGCGTAGGACAGCCATCGCCGTCCCGGAAACGCCGTCATCACCGTCAGCCAGGCGGTCCCGACACCGATCACGAAGGTGCCGACCGTCACCAACGCCACCAGCTGAACCGTCGCCAGGATGTAATCGGGCAGCACCGTCGCCATCAGATGGCGCCAGGTGTCGCTGATCGGCGCGAAGGCCTGGAAGCCGATCGCCACCGCCGGCAGGGCCAGAAGCGCCGCAACGATCGAGGCCGCCGCGGCCCACCCCCAGCCATAGCGATGCCGCCCGCGGCGGCTCGGGGCAATTGCGATGGACGGATCGGCGATAGAAGCACTCACGATCGAGGCTTATGATAAGCGCTCGCGGGACGAAAGGGCGATGAGCCTTGTTTTCATCCCGGCTCAAACTGCCTTAAGACAGGACGCATGCGCCACCTCCGACCCTGCCGCGGCGATGCCTGATCCAGCGACGCCGTTCGTGCGTTTCCAGGGCATCACCAAAACCTATGACGGCGGCGGCGCGGCCGCGGTGCGCGACCTCGACCTCGACGTCGCGGCGG
>CAXUEQ010000115.1:0-5298 GCA_964250175.1 uncultured Sphingobium sp.
GCGCGAGCGCGGCGGGAAAGCCGATCGACGACCAGAGCGAATAGCGCCCGCCGACATTCTCGCTGAAGGGCAGGATGCGGGTCTCGTCGATGCCCCATTCCATCGCCTTGTCGGGCGCGGCGGTCAGCGCGACGACCCGGCCATAGGGATCGGCGACCCCGGCCTCGACCAGCCAGTTGATCGCGCTGCTGGCGTTCAGCATCGTCTCGGTCGTCGTAAAGGTCTTGGACGCGACGGCGATGATCGTCGCTTCGGGATCGAATTCCTCCATCGCCTGCTCGAGCGCGGTGCCGTCGACATTGGACACGATCGCCACGTCATAGCGCGCCAGGTCGGCGCCCAGCGCGCTGACGATCAGGTCGGGACCCAGCGCCGATCCGCCGATGCCGATATGCAGGATATGGCGGATGGGACCGAGTGCTTCGGCTTCTATCACGTCGATCAGACCGCGCATCCGCTCGTGCGCCGCCTTGGCCTGGGCGACGCTCTCCGCCTTGCCCTCGCCGCGTTCGGCCGGGTGCTCGGCGGCGCGGCCTTCGGTGACGTTGACCTTCTCGCCCGCGAACAGCGCCTCGCGCTTGCCCGCGAAGTCCACCTCCTGGCCCAGCGCCAGAAAGGCGTCGATCAGCCCGCCGGTCAGGTGCGTCTTGGACCAGTCGAAGCGGATCGCCCCGACCGACAGGGTCAACGTATCGAGCCGATCCGGATCGGTGTCGAAGATGGTCTTGAGTTCAGGCACGGGAAGCGCGGCGATGGCGTTCCAGGAAGCGCTGGTCATCGGAAAATCCTGACGTTGAAAGGGTTGGGAAGCGGGTTGATCGATTCCCCTTCTGCTTAGCGAAAAGGACAAGGCATTGCATCGCCCAATCCAGGCCGGACAACCGATGACGCGCCGGCCCGTTCCGTCCCTCTCTTGACCTGAGCCATATGACGACGCAAAGCCGCATGCACCGACCATTCGAGAAGCGATGCCCCGCATGAAAGACACATCCGAAACGCGGGACTTCCTGTGGTTTCTCACCCGGCTGGCGCTGTTCGTCATCATCCTGCGCAGCTTCATCATTTCCCCGTTCAACATCCCCTCGGAATCGATGCAGCCGCGCCTGCTGATCGGCGACTATCTGCTCGTGACGAAATGGCCTTATGGCTATTCGCGCTATTCGCTGCCGTTCGGCGTGCCGCTGATCCCCGGCCGCATCTTCGCGGCGACGCCGAAGCGCGGCGACGTCGTGGTGTTCAAGGCGCCGCCGACGCAGAAAAATGATTATATCAAGCGGGTGATCGGCCTGCCGGGTGATCTGGTCTCGGTCCAGCATGGCACGGTGATCCTGAACGGACAGGCGATCCCGAAGGTGAAGGTCGCCGACCTGTTGATCCCCGCGTCAAAGAATATGATCGATGCGGCCGAAAAGGACGGCAACCCCTCCCCCTGCTTCCGCCCGGAGTTTGAGGAGCATCACAAGGACGGCAGCAACTGGTGCCGCTATCCGCAATATCGCGAGACGCTGCCCGGCGGCAAAAGCTATAATGTGCTCGACCTGGTGCGGGACGGCGCGGCGGACGATCGCGACACGGTGATGGTGCCGGAGGGCAAGCTGTTCCTGATGGGCGACAATCGCGATCGCAGCGCCGACAGCCGCTTTCCGGCCGAAGAGGGCGGCGGCATCGGTCTGGTGCCGCAGGAAAATCTGGTCGGCCGCGCCTTCCTGTCGGTCTTCTCGACCGACGGCAGCGCCAACTGGCTCTTGCCCTGGACCTGGTTCACGGCCGCGCGCTGGAACCGGATCGGCGAAGGCTTCTGATGCGGGCCGATACGGCCGGCTGGCTGTCCGGGCTGATCGGCGCCCCGCCTGCCGACATCGCGCTGTTCGACCAGGCCCTGACCCATGGCAGCGCCAATGCGGCCAATTACGAGCGACTGGAGTTTCTGGGCGATCGCGTGCTCGGCCTGGTCATGGCCGAAACATTGTTCACCCATTTCCCTACCGAGCCGGAGGGAAAGCTGTCCCGCCGCTTCAATGCGCTGGTCTCGGGCGAGACCTGCGCGCAGATCGGGCGCGAGATCGGGCTTGCCGGGCATCTGATACTCGGCAAACAGGCCCGCGACGACGGTGCGGCTGACAGCGACAATGTGCTGGGCGACGTGATCGAGGCCATCATCGGCGCGCTGTTCCTCGATGCCGGCATGGACGCGGCCCGCTCCTTCGTGCGGCGGCTCTGGGCGAGCCGGGTCGAAACGCAGGACAGCGCGCCCAAGCATCCCAAATCCGCGCTTCAGGAATGGGCCGCCGCCAACCGCCGCCGCCCCCCTGAATATGCCATGACCGGTAAGACCGGCCCGCACCATAATCTGCGCTTCAACGTCAGCGTGTCGATCAAGGGCGTCGGCGAAGCCACCGCGGAAGGCGGATCGAAGCAGGAGGCCGAAACCGCCGCGGCAAAAGCGATGCTGGAAAAGCTGCGCTGACGCACAGCGGGGCTGGAAAAGCTGCGATAGAATTTTCGCTTCTTACCGCCTATGGCGACCCGATGACGAATATCGAAACACAGGAACGCTGCGGCGTCGTCGCCGTGGTCGGCGCGCCCAATGCGGGCAAATCCACGCTGGTCAACGCGCTGGTCGGCCAGAAGGTGGCGATCACCAGTCCCAAGGCGCAGACCACGCGCGTGCGGGTGATGGGGGTCGCGATCGCGGGGGATGCGCAGCTCATCCTGGTCGATACGCCGGGCATCTTCGAACCCAAGCGCCGGCTTGACCGCGCGATGGTGCAGGCGGCCTGGGGCGGCGCGCAAAATGCCGACCTGATCGCGCTGGTGATCGACGGCAAGGCGGGGTTGGGTCCCAAGCTGGAGCGGGCGGTCGAGGGGTTGAAGGAGCGCAAGGAGCGCAAGATCCTCATCATCAACAAGGTCGACATCGCGACCAAGGAAAAGCTGCTGGTCCATGCCGAGCGGCTGAACCTGGCGGTCGGGTTCGAGGAGATCTTCTTCGTGTCCGCCGCGACCGGCGACGGTCTCGATCATCTCAAGGCCCACCTGGCGGGCATGATGCCGCAGGGACCGTGGCATTTCCCCGCCGACCAGGTGTCCGACGCCACCGACCGGATGCTGTCGGCGGAAATCACACGCGAACAACTCTATCACCAGCTTCACGCCGAACTGCCCTATGCCGCCGCGGTCGAGACCGAAAAATATAGCGAGCGGCCCGACGGATCGATCGAGATCCACCAGCAGATATTGATCGGCCGCCCCACCCAGCGGGCCATCATTCTGGGCAAGGGCGGACAGCGGCTGAAGGAAATCGGGTCCAAGGCCCGCGCCGAACTGGCGACCCTGCTGGGCGTCCCCGTCCATCTCTACCTCCACGTCAAGGTGAAGGAAAATTGGGAGGACGACCGCGACGTCTATCGCGACATAGGGCTGGACTGGGTGGAGTAGCACCCCGTCATCCTCGGCTAAACCCTAAACCGTTCGGGCTGAGCCTGTCGAAGCCTTGTCATTCTTAAAGATAAGAAGTCCTTCTCCATCAAAAGTAACACCCTTCGACATTGGCACGAGTCACGTGCCTCGCGCCAACAGGGCGACGAAGGTTATGTTATGTCGCCACCGCCTTCTTTTTCGCCGGAGCCTTCTTCGCGGCGCCCGCCTTCGCCGCCGGTTTCTTCGCCGCCGCCTTCTTCGGCGCGGCCTTTTTCTTCCCCTTCTTCGCCGGAGCCGCCGCCGCGCGCGCATCGATCAACTGCGCGGCCTCCTCCAGCGTCAGCGCGTCCTTGTCGACCGTCTTGGGCAGGGTCGCGTTGGTCTCGCCATCGGTGACATAGGCGCCGTAGCGGCCCTCCATCAGCTTGATCTCGGCCTCGTTGCGCGGATGCTTGCCCAATATCTTCAGCGGCTCGCGCCCGGCGGTCCGGGGGCCGCGACTGGCCGCTTCGGCCAGCTTGACGACGGCGCTGTTCATGCCGACCTCGAAAATCTCCGCCGTGTTCGCCAGCCGCCCATATTTGCCGTCATGCAGCAGATAGGGACCGAAACGGCCGATATTGGCGACGATCGGCTTGCCGGTTTCGGGATGGTCGCCGATGGTGCGCGGCAGGCTCAACAGCCTGACCGCCCAGTCGAGCGTCAGTTCGCCATCGGGCAAATCCTTGGGGATGGAACCGCGCTTCGCCTCCTTGCCCTCGCCCATCTCGATATAGGGACCGAAGCGGCCGGACTTGCGCACGATATCCTGCCCGGTTTCGGGATGCTGGCCCAGCACCTCGGGTCCGCTGTCGCTGCCCTCGCTGCCGCCCGGCTGCCCGAATTTGCGCGTGAATTTGCACTCGGGATAGTTGGAGCAGGCGATGAACGCGCCGAACCGTCCCCCCCGCAACGACAGCTTGCCATCGGCGCAGAGCGGGCAGGCACGCGGGTCGCCGCCGTCCGCCTTGGCGGGGAACAGCATCGGCTCCAGGAACAGGTCGAGCGCGGCGGTGATGTCGCTTGGCTTTTGCTCCATCACCTCCTGCGTCTTGGGCTTGAAATCCTTCCAGAAGGCTTCGAGCACAGCCTGCCAGTTGGCGCGGCCGCCGGACACATCGTCCAGTTCGTCCTCCATCCCGGCGGTGAAGTCATAGCTCACATAGCGTTCGAAGAAGCGTTCGAGAAAGGCGGTGACCAGTCGGCCCGATTCCTCGGCGAAGAAGCGGTTCTTCTCGATCCGCACATAGTCGCGGTCCTTGAGCGTCTGGAGCGTCGAGGCATAGGTGGACGGGCGGCCGATGCCCAGTTCCTCCAGCCGCTTGACCAGCGTCGCTTCGCTGAAACGCGGCGGCGGCTGGGTGAAATGCTGTTCGGCGTTGACCGCTTTCTTCGCAGGCGCATCGCCCTCGCTGATGCGCGGGAGCAGCTTGCCATCCTCGTCGTCCGCATCGTCACGGCCTTCCTCATACAAAGTAAGAAAGCCGGGAAAGATCACCACCTGCCCCGTCGCGCGCAGCGTGTGGCTGCCCGATCCGTCGATCATGTCGATCGTCGTGCGCTCCATCCGCGCCGACGCCATCTGGCTGGCCAATGCGCGCTTGAAGACGAGATCGTAAAGCTGGGCATGATCGCCCGACCCGGCCTTGTCGCGGTTGAAATCGGTCGGGCGGATGGCCTCATGGGCCTCCTGCGCATTCTTGGCCTTGGTCTGATATTGGCGCGGTTTTTCGGGCAGGTAGCCCCCATCATAGCGCTCGGCGATCGCCTTGCGCGCGGCGGATATGGCGCTGCCGTCCATCTGCACGCCGTCGGTCCGCATATAGGTGATCGCGCCAT
>CAXUEQ010000116.1:0-675 GCA_964250175.1 uncultured Sphingobium sp.
ACCAGCCGCCCCAGCCAAGCTCATAATAGGCCCAGTAGCTGCCCGCGGTGATGCCGAGCGTCAGGAGCACCCATGCCCCCAATATCCACGGCCGCATCGCGCGGGCGAAGGCGGCGTCGACATTTTTCGTCACCAGCGCGCCCACGGCGAAGGAGAAGGCCACCGACAGCCCGACATAGCCGAGATAGAGGGTCGGCGGATGGAAGGCGAGGCCGGGATCCTGCAGCAGCGGGTTCAGTCCCTGCCCGTCCGCCGGCGCGGGGTTGAGGCGCGCGAAGGGATTGGAGGCGAACAGCAGGAAGGCGTAGAAGCCGAGGCTGATCGCCGCCTGCGCGCCCAGTGTCGCCATATGCGTGTCCCGCCGCAGCGCCCGCTCGAACAGCGCCACAGCCATGCCTGCGACGCCCATGACCGCGACCCAGAGCAGCATCGATCCTTCATGATTGCCCCATGTGCCGGCGAATTTATAGAGCCAGGGCTTGGCCGAATGGCTGTTGGCCACGACGAGCGCGACCGACATGTCGGAGCGCAGGAACAGGGTGATGAGCGCCACGAAAGAAAGGCCGGTCAGCAGGCCCTGCGCGACCGTGACGGGGCGGACCGCGGCGAGCAGGTCGGGCTTGGCGGCGGTCAGGCCGAACCAGACGAGCGCGAGTTGCAGCAGCGCGAGCGCGG
>CAXUEQ010000116.1:685-5288 GCA_964250175.1 uncultured Sphingobium sp.
GCGGCGGCGAGCCACAGGGCGGCGAGGCCGAGTTCGGCGATCATCGGGTAAAGGCTTCCGCGCGCTTGAGGGGATTTGCGAAAACCATGCGCAGAACGGCTTCGGCAAGCTCAGCCGGACCCTTCGACAAGCTCAGGGCGAACGGGGGGAATATTGCCCTCCCCCGACCCCTCCTGCAAGCGGGAGGGGAGTCGCATCCGAGTGTTTCGACGCGCATCACTTGGCCGGCTTCATCTGGTGCGTTTTCTCGTCATAGCGCATACCGTTCAATTCGCGCGGCATATAGCGTTCGTCATGCTTGGCGAGCAGGTTGGTGGCGACGAAGGTGCCGTTGGCGTCGAACGACCCTTCCGCCACCACGCCCGATCCTTCCTTGAACAGGTCGGGGGCGATGCCGCTGAATATGGCGGGGACGGTCGCCTTGTTGTCGGTCACGTCGAAACGTATGGTGACGCCGTCGGGCTGGCGCTTGAGGCTGCCCTTTACCACCATGCCGCCCAGGCGCACCGCCCGGCCCGGCGCGACATGCGCGCGCCGGGCGTCGTCGGGGGTGTAGAAATAGGCGGCCTCGTCCTTCAGCGCGGAGGCGGCGAGCAGACCCGCGCCAAACAGCGCCGCCAGCGCGACGAGGACGAGGATCAGGCGCTGATGTTTGGCTTTCACGACGACATTCTCATTCGCGGTCTCGTTTCAGCGCGTCGGCGCGCTTTTCGGCGGTTGTCATCGCGCGGAAGCTGGCGATGCTAAGACCAAGCGTCGCGAGACCGGTCAGCGCATAGGCGGCAATGACGAAGGGCCAGGGGTTCATCAGCCGCGCGCCAGCCTTTGCAGTCGCGCCTCTACTTTTGAGTCGGCGAGGATGGCGCGCATCCGCATCAGCACGATGCCGGCGAACAGCAGGGTGAAGCCGAGCAGGGTGAGGCCGAGCGGCCAAAGCAGTTCGGGCGCGATGCTGGAGCCGCGCACGGTGATGCTGGGTCCCTGATGCAGGCTGTTCCACCACACCACCGAGCGGTTGATGATCGGCAGATTGACCGCGCCGACCAGCGCGAAGATCGCCGTCACCTTGCTGACGCCGCCTTGCGCGTCGCGGGCGCTGGCATCGGCGAGCGCGATATAGCCGAGATAAAGGAAGAAGAGGACCAGCATCGAGGTCATGCGCCCATCCCACTCCCACCATGTCCCCCAGGTCGGGCGGCCCCAGATCGAACCGGTGACGAGGCAGAGGGCCGTGAAGAGCGCGCCCGGCGCGGCGATGGCGCGGCCGGCGATGGCGGCGAGCGGGTGCCGCCAGACCAGTTGCATGAGCGCGGCGATGGCAAGGCCGCTCCAGCCGCCCATGCCGAGCCAGGCGGCGGGAACATGGATATAGAGGATGCGGACGGTTTCGCCCTGAAGATAGTCGGCGGGCGTCAGGAACAGGCCGCAGGCGGCGCCCGCCAGCACCAGCGCGAGTCCGGGCCAGAACAGCCAGCCGGTGAGCGGGCGCGCGATCGACAGGAAGCGCGTGGGATTGGCGAAGACATGCATGTTGCGCTGTCTTTAGCGGGGGTGGATGCCCGTGGCCAGTAGGGGAATTTGGAGAGCGGTAATTGCGCTTCGCCCTCTTTTTATGACGCTCTTGCGACAGGGAGGCGACAAAGCGGACGCTTGGTCCTATATGCGCGCACAAGAGGCGGCCCGTTGAGGGGCGTCGTGGACGTGCATTGGACCGGTCGCCTTATGCTTACCACCCACCCTTATGATGACGACAGGCTCCGCGAGGAATGCGGCGTGTTCGGGATTTCCGGGGCCGATACGGCCTCCGCCATGGTCGCGCTGGGGCTGCACGCGCTGCAGCATCGCGGCCAGGAAGCGGCGGGAATCACTAGCTGGGACGGGCATGATTTCCACACGCATCGGGCCATGGGCCATGTCGCCGGGAATTTCGACCGGGACGATGTGATTCGTGCGCTGCCGGGCGATTCGGCCTGCGGACATGTGCGCTATTCGACGACCGGCGACACCTCCTTGCGCAACGTGCAGCCGCTTTATGCCGACCTGGCGTCGGGCGGATTCGCGATCGCGCATAACGGCAATATCTCCAACGCGATGAAGCTGCGCCGCGAACTGGTGCGGCGCGGGTCGATATTCCAGTCGTCTTCGGACACCGAAGTCATCATCCATCTGGTCGCGACATCGACCTACCGGACCTTGCTCGACAAGTTCATCGACGCGCTGAAACAGGTGGAGGGCGCCTATTCGCTGGTGGTGATGACGCCCGAGGGGATGATCGCGTGCCGCGACCCGCTGGGCATTCGTCCCTTGGTGATGGGGAAATTGGGAGACGCGATGATCTTCGCGTCGGAAACGGTGGCGCTCGACGTGGTGAGCGCCGATTATGTGCGCTCGATCGATCCGGGCGAGCTGGTGATCGTGCCGAACAGCGGGCCGCATGCCGGCGAGGTGCGCAGCCATCGCCCGTTCGGCGATATCCACGCCCGCCCCTGCATCTTCGAGCATGTCTATTTCAGCCGCCCCGATTCGATCGTGGACGGCAGCAGCATCTATTCGGTGCGCAAGGCGATCGGCGCGCAACTGGCGATCGAAAATCCGGTCGATGCCGATTATGTGATCCCGGTGCCCGACAGCGGCGTGCCGGCGGCGATCGGCTATGCGCAGCAATCGGGCATTCCCTTCGAACTGGGCATCATCCGTTCGCACTATGTCGGGCGCACCTTCATCCAGCCGAGCGACAAGGTGCGGCATCTGGGGGTGAAGCTGAAGCATAATGCGAACCGCGCGCTGATCGCGGGCAAGAGGATCGTGCTGATCGACGATTCGATCGTGCGCGGCACCACGAGCCTCAAGATCGTGCAGATGATGCGCGAGGCGGGCGCGGCGGAAGTGCATATGCGGATCGCCAGCCCTCCGACCCGGCATAGCTGCTTCTATGGCGTCGACACGCCCGAGCGCACCAAGCTGCTGGCGCACAAGCTGGACGTGGGCGGGATGCAGGATTTCATCCATGCCGACAGCCTGTCCTTCATCTCGATCGACGGACTTTACAAGGCCCTGGGCGAGGCGAAGCGGGTCGACAACCGGCCGCAATATTGCGACGCCTGCTTCACCGGCGATTATCCCACGGCGCTGACCGACCAGGACGACGCGGTGGTGCAGAACCAGTTCGAGCTGCTGGCCGAGCGGGTGGCCTGAATTTCCCTCGGCGTTCGGGCCGAGCGCAGTCGAAACCCTGCCCTTCAAGAAGAACAGCCCTTCGACACGCTCAGGGCGAACGGATGATGCGATGACCACCCTCCCCCTTGCCGACACACTCGCCCTTGTGACCGGGGCCAGCCGGGGAATCGGCGCGGCTACGGCGGAGGCGCTGGCGCGGGCGGGCGCGCATGTCATCCTGACCGCGCGGACGGCCGGCGCGCTGGAAGAGGTGGAGGAGCGCATCCACGCCGCCGGCGGCCATGCGACGATCGCGCCGCTCGACCTGACCGACGGCGACAGCATCGGGCGGCTGGCAAGCGCGATCGGCGGGCGCTGGAACGCGCTCGACCTGCTGGTGCTGAACGCGGCGACGCTGGGCAGCCTGGCGTCGGTGCCGGCGATCGACGCCAGGGAATTCGCGCGGCTGCTGACGCTGAACGTCGCGGCGCCACAGGCGCTGATCGCGGCGTTCGATCCGCTGCTGCGAGCGAGCAAGGATGCGCGGGTGGTGGCGGTGACCAGTTCGGTCGGTCGGGCGGCGCGGGCCTATTGGGGGGCCTATGGCGCGTCCAAGGCGGCGCTGGAGACGCTGGTGGCGGCCTATGGGCAGGAAGTGACGAACATCTCCAAGATCCGCACGCATATCGTCGACCCCGGCGCGACGCGCAGCGCGATGCGGGCGAAAGCCTTTCCGGGCGAGGACCCCGCCAGCCTGAAAGGGCCGGAAGTAGTGGCCGACGCGATCGTGGCGCTGGTGACGAGCGACGCGGCGGACGGGACGACCTTTACGGTCAACGTCATCCCCCACACCCAGGCGGTAACCACGCTCGGCGCGCTCGAAGCTGGGCAGGCGGTCAATATCGAGATCGACGTCCTGGCGCGTTATCTCCAGCGAATGCAGTTGCTCGCCCAAAAATAATCCTCCCCGCGAGGTGGAGGATTTTGAATGTGAAATTGCATTGGACTTATCACACTGTAGTGTGATACCCGCCCGATTATGAGCACTCTCCTGATTGATCGCGTCCGCGATCTCGTCGCCACGGGCGGGATTTCCCGCTCCGGGCTTGCCCGCGCCGCCGGGCTCCACGCCAATTCGCTGCGCAGCCTCGACGAGCAGGAATGGAACCCCACGGCCGACACGCTGAAAAAGCTCGAATCCTACCTTACCCTGCGCGAAAAGCGCCCCGCGCTCGTACCGATCGAGGAGATCATCGAGGAAGCCCGCAACGGCCGCATGTTCATCCTGGTCGACGACGAGGACCGCGAGAATGAGGGCGACCTCATCGTCCCCGCGCAGATGGCGACGCCCGACGCGATCAACTTCATGGCCAAGCACGGCCGCGGGCTGATCTGCCTGGCGATGACCAAGGAGCGGGTCGATCAGCTCGGCCTGCCGTTGATGAGC
>CAXUEQ010000117.1:0-5270 GCA_964250175.1 uncultured Sphingobium sp.
GTCTGCCCGATCCGGTGTGGGCCGGATTGCTTCCCGAACTGGGACCGATCGCGCGCGGCGTGTTGCGCGCCCGCCGCGACATGGGCGCCGAAACGGTGCGGGGCCTGCAGAGCTTCGGATCGACCGATTTCGTGCTGAGCAGCGAGTCCGTGCTGGACGAACAGTTGGTTCTGACGCCGGAGATGACCGAAGTCGCGCCGGTCGTGCCGCTCGTCCCCGACGAGGAAGCGGGGAGCCAGATTCGCCGGCTGGTCGACCGGATCGAACGCTATACCAGCGGCCATCGTCCGCTTGGATCGTCCCGGCCGGTTTCAACTCCTGACGGGCCGGAAAGGGACGCTTCCGCGTCGCTGACCGTGCGCGCATTCGCCTTTGAAACCGACGTTCAGGGTGTCCTGATCTGGGTGGGGCAGGGGCCAAGGGCCGCGCTGATCGGCCTGTCGATCGCCGAACCGGCGCTGCCCGGCGGCAGCGGGCCGGACGCGCATGTCTCCGGCGCATTCGTGCGGCGCAGCGGCTTCCAGAACGGACGTTTCCATATCAGTGGCGGTACGCTGGCGGGCGAGTGGCGGCTGTCCGCCGTGCCGTTCTTCGATTCGCAGACCGGGCGCTTCCAGGGCTTTCGCGGCAATGCGCGCCGCCCGCATCTGCATGAAGTGCCCGCCGGTCCGCCGGACGGGGAGGGCTTGCCGTTGGGCGGGCTGTCGGCCGATTCGATCCGCCAGCTCGTGCATGAACTGCGGACGCCGCTGAACGCGATATTGGGCTTTGCCGAGATTATCGAGCAGCAGCTTTTCGGCCCCGCGAGCGAACGCTATCGCGACATGGCCGGGCAGATCATGGGCGATGCGCGGCATCTGCTTGCCGCGTTCGACGATCTCGACCTTGCCGCGCGGGTCGCGCGGGCGGACGAAGCGGCCGAGCCGAAACCGGTCGACGCCGCGCTGCTGATCGCCCGCGTCGCCACCCGCTTCCGTCAGGATCAGGGCGCGGGACATCATGCGATCGACATCGCGGTCGCGACCGACCTGCCGGCGGTGCGGGTCGATCCGGTGCAGGGCGAGCGGATGGTCCAGCACCTGTTGCGCACGCTTTTGTCCGTCGCCCGGCCCGGCGAACCCCTCGACGGGTCCTGCTGGTTCCAGCCGGGTCCCGATGGCGGGCATGTGGTCCTGGCGATGGACCGGCCGACGATCCTCGATGGGCTGGACGAGGCGCAATTGCTCGATCCGGGATATAGTCCGGACGGCGACTGGCCGGAGGCGTCGCTGCTTGGACTTGGCTTTTCCCTGCGGCTGATCCGCAGCCTGGCATCGGGCAGCGGCGGCGCGCTGGAGATTGACGCCGCGCGCTTCCTGCTGACGTTGCCGGTCGCGCCTGAAGGACCGGAGGCCGACATCGCCACGCATTGACGGCAAAGACCAGGCAGGAAAATGCAAACCGCTTGGCAAGATTTGGCGGTTAAGAATGCGCCGATGACGAGTTTCCCCCATGATGGCGCGCTGCTGCGCCCGCCCGCGCCCGAGGACCGGATCACGCTCGCGCCCGATTTCGGCACGCGCTTCCTGCTGTTCGTCGATACCGAGGAAGAATTCGACTGGAACGCGCCGTTCGATCGCGCGGCGACCGCCGTCACGGCGCTGGACGGCATGGCGCGGGGCCAGGCCTATTTCGCCGCGGCGGGAGTGAGGCCGGTCTATGTCACCGACTGGCCGGTGCTGGAGAGCGATGCCGCCGCCGCGATGATGGGGCAGTGGGTCGCCGATGGCACGGCCGATATCGGCGCGCACCTCCATCCCTGGGTCAATCCGCCGCATGTCGAGACGGTCAACCTTGCCAACAGCTATGTCGGATCGCTTCCCGAAGCGGTCGAGGCGGCAAAGCTGGAAGCACTGTGCGAAAAGATCGCCGCCCGCTTCGGCGCGCGGCCGGTCGCCTATCGCGCGGGGCGCTACGGGGTTGGTCCCAACAGCGCGCGGCTGCTCGAAGCGGCGGGCTTTCGCCTCGATACGTCGGTGCGGCCACGGTTCGATTATTCGAAACAGTCGGGACCGGATTTTCGCGGGCTGCCGATCCATCCCTGGTGGGCTGGACCGGCGCGCGGCCTGATCGAACTGCCGCTCTCGACCGCCTTTACCGGGCTGTTGCGCGGCGCGGGGGAGAGGCTTTATCACCGCACGCAAGGGCTTGGCCAAGTATCAGGCGCATGGGTATCGGGCGCGCTCAGCCGGGCGCGCCTGCTCTCGCGTGTGCCCCTGACGCCGGAGGGCGTTCCGGTAGCGGACGCGATCGCGGCGATCGACGCGCTGATCGGCGAAGGCGCGCGCGTCCTCAATTTCAGCTTCCATTCGCCGACGCTGGGCATCGGGCATACCCCCTATGTGCGCGATGCCGCCGATCTTGCCGCTTTCTATAGCTGGTGGGACGCCGTGCTCGCGCATCTCGACCGGCGCGGCGTGCGCGCGGCAAGCCTGGACCAGCTATTGGCGGCGGTTCCGGCGCGGGTCGGCCAATCCACTTGCCAAGCGGCCTGACGCTGGGTATCGGCACATCGGTTGGGCCTGTAGCTCAGTTGGTTAGAGCTGGCCGCTCATAACGGCTAGGTCGCGGGTTCAAGTCCTGCCGGGCCCACCAACCCTTCCCCTGGCCGGGAATAAGCTTGAAACCGGCAAGCATGCGTGGAAAGGGGACTGCGCAAGAGACCGACTCGCAAGGCTTGGTTCTGTTCCTCAACCAAAGTCCCGAATTACGGGCTGACGTGGAGGATGCTTGCATCAGGGTGGGCCACGGCCCGCCAACCAGAATCCCGGTTCCGGGAACCCGTGTCGGGGAGTAGCGCAGTCTGGTAGCGCGCCTGCTTTGGGAGCAGGATGTCGCAGGTTCGAATCCTGTCTCCCCGACCATCACGCCGCCTGTCCCGCCGGGCGCTTCCCCCCGTCTTATCGCGCGCTGCCAAAGCTCCCTTTCGCCAAAGGCAAGAAAAACAATATTGAGAATGGCTGTCAACAATGGGATGGAGCGCCGCTATCGGCCGGGCACATTCGGGTGTTTCCCGGCGATCCTTGATCGCGATGCGCAGTTGACGCTGCATTTGCGCCCTTCTAACTGCCACGCCGAGACGATCGGGAAACGAACCAATGGATGAGCGACCGTGACATGATGGAATTTGCCCCCTCCGCCGCCCTGACGATCGAAACCGTGCGATCGGTACGGCACTGGAACGAGCATCTGTTCAGTTTCACGATCACGCGCCCTGCAAGTTTCCGGTTCCGCTCGGGCGAATTCGTGATGCTTGGCTTGCCCGGTGAGGCGCGGCCGCTGCTGCGCGCCTACTCGATCGCCAGCCCATCCTATGCCGAAGAACTGGAATTTCTCTCGATAAAGGTGCCCGATGGCCCGCTGACGTCGCGCCTTCAGGAAATCAAGCCGGGGCATCATCTCTATCTGGGGCGCAAACCGACGGGCACGCTGGTGACCGACGCGCTGCTGCCCGGCACCCGGCTGTTCCTGCTGTCCACCGGCACCGGGCTTGCGCCCTTCCTCAGCCTGATCCGCGACCCGGATATTTACGAGCAGTTCGATCATGTTATCCTGGTCCATTGTGTGCGGCGGGTCAGCGATCTGGCCTTTCAGACCGCGCTGGAAAGCCAGTTGGCCGGCGACCCGCTGGTGGAGGATCAGGCACAGTTGCAATTCACCTATATCCCCACCGTGACGCGTGAGCCGTTCCGCACGACCGGACGCATCGACAAGCTGATAGACGATGGCGTGCTGTTCCCCGGCGGCGTGGCCGGGCCGGCGTCGTTCGATCCGGCAACCGACCGGATCATGATGTGCGGCAGCATGGACATGATCCGCGATCTGGGCGCGCGTCTGGACGGCATCGGCTTTCAGGAAGGGTCGAATGCGTCGCCCGGCCATTATGTCATCGAACGTGCCTTTGTGGGCTGACCGGCCTGAATGAACCATATCGCTGTCCGGTCGTTGACGAAGGACGGACCCAGGGAGAATGGCTCGGAACCTGTCGTTCCGGGCCATTCTTTTCATGCGGCCTTTGTGCCTTCGGGCAAGGGCGATATAGCGAGGGCGGGCCTTGCTTCGGGAGCATCATGTGATCCGCCTTTTCCACCGTCTGCTGATCGCTTTCGCGCTGCTGTCGCCCTTGCCCGCAACGGCGGGGGATCGGGGGCCGCCGCCGCTGGTGCTGGCCGCCGCCAGCCTGCAGGAAGCGCTGACTGATGCCGCGAGGATCTGGGCGGCGCAGGGCCATGCCATGCCGGTCCTGTCCTTCGCCGCTTCCTCGGCCCTGGCGCGGCAGGTCGAGGCTGGCGCGCGCGCGGACCTGTTCCTGTCGGCGGACGAAGACTGGATGGACGCGCTGGCGGCCAAGGGGCTGATCCGGCCGGATACGCGCCGGTCCTTCCTGATCAATCGGCTGGTGCTGGTCGCGCCGGCGGGAAAGGGCAGGCGGGTGGCGATCGACCGGTCGCTGCCGCTGGCGCGCATGATCGGCGCGGGACGGCTCGCGATGGCCGATCCGGACGCGGTTCCGGCGGGCAAATATGGCAAGACCGCGTTGACCGCGCTCGGGCTGTGGCCATCGGTCGCGGGCCAGATCGCGCCCGCGGAAAATGTGCGTGCGGCGCTGGCCCTGGTCGAACGCCGCGCCGCGCCCTATGGCATCGTCTACGCGACCGATGCGCGCGCGTCGCCCGGCGTGCGGGTGGTCGGGCTGTTTCCGGCGGCAAGCCATCCGTCGATCACCTATCCGATCGCCACGCTCGCTACTGCGACAAGCCCGGAGACGGAGGGGTTCAGGCGCTTCCTGATCTCCGCGCGCGGCAAGGCGATCTTTGCGCGGCGCGGTTTCCTGCCGCGATGAACGCACGTCGTCCGTGACGCCGGAACTATGGGGCATCGTGCTGTTGTCGCTCAAGGTGAGCGGCGTGGCCGTCGGGCTGACCCTGCCGGTCGCCTTTGCCTTGGCGTGGCTGCTGGCGCGCTGGCGCTTTCCCGGCCGGATATTGCTCGACGCGCTCGTGCATCTTCCGCTGGTGTTGCCGCCGGTGGTGACGGGCTGGCTGCTGCTGATCGCGTTCGGGCCGATGGGTCCGCTGGGGCGCTGGTTCGAAACGGCGCTGGGCGTGACATTCCTGTTTCGCTGGACCGGCGCGGCGCTGGCGGCGGCGATCATGGCGCTGCCGCTGATGGTGCGCGCGATGCGGCTGTCGATCGAGGCGATCGACCGGCGGCTTGAGGATGTGGCGCGG
>CAXUEQ010000118.1:0-5242 GCA_964250175.1 uncultured Sphingobium sp.
GCGACTGCTGCAGATATTGCCGCAGCGTCAGCAAGTCGATCGGCGCACCGTTCCAGGTTATGACGCCCGCCGGGTCGATCGCCACCTTGTTCTTCACCGGATCGACGATGTCGTTCGTGGGCGGAGAATTTTGCGGCAGGTCGATCTTCACCGCGTGGGTCTGGATCGGGATGGTGATGATGAACATGATGAGCAGCACGAGCATGACGTCGATCAACGGCGTCGTGTTCATGTCCATCATCGGCTCGCCATCATCTTTGCCGGCGCTCATTGCCATAGTAACGGTTCCTGTGCGCTGGTATCAGAGACGTGTGCTGGTTGTGCCCGGTTCCGGCTCGGAAATGAAGCCCACCTTCGGGAAGCCTGCGCGCTGCATCGTATAAATGGTGCCGCCGATGCACCGGTAAGGCACATTGATGTCACCGCGAATATGTACCTCGGGCAGATCTTCGGGAGTCATATTCTGAATGCCGCCAACCTTCTTGATGTCGGCCTCCAGCTTTGCGACCGCACGGTCGAGTAGGTCGGAGGAATTCACCTTGGTAAGGTTCCAGTAGACCGCACAGCTACCGTCCGGGGCCGAGGTCACGGACAGCGACACATTTTCCGGCTTGGTCGTCGTCGGCTCGAATGCAACCTTGGGGAGTTCGAGCTTGACGGTCTGGATCACGACCGGAATTGCGATCAGGAAGATGATGAGGAGCACCAGCATGACGTCGACGAGCGGCGTCGTGTTGATGTCGGACATCGGCGTGTCGTCACCGCTTGGCCCTGCGCTCATTGCCATTGATCAGTATCCTAACAAATTTGTCTTCTGGTGACCCTTGTATTCCCGCACAACCTTGAAGGGCGGGCGGAAAATCCCGACCGGGTGGCGGCGCAATTGCTCCACCACCCGCTCAGAATAGGGATCAGGCCTTGGTCGCGGCCGGGGTAGCGGGCTTGGCGACCGGAGCGGCCGTGGCGGCACTGACGGTCGGCTTCACCGCGCCGTTCGACACCAGATAGCCCAGCAGGTCGGTCGAGAAGGACGCGAGGTTCTCCGCGATCGACTTGTTGCGGCGCTGAAGGAAGTTGTAGGCGAGCACCGCGGGAACGGCGACGGCTAGACCCAGGGCGGTCATGATCAGTGCTTCACCCACCGGACCGGCGACCGCGTCGATCGACGCCTGACCGGCGGCGCCGATCTTGATCAGTGCGCGGTAGATGCCGATAACCGTGCCGAACAGACCGATGAACGGCGACGTCGCACCCACAGTCGCGAGGAAGGCAAGACCGCCGCCCAGCTTCGAGTTGATCGCCGCTTCCGAACGGGCGAGCGAGCCATGCAGCCAGTCATGCGCCTCGACCGGATCGGTCAGCTTGGCATGCTGTTCCTGCGCGGCGATGCCGTCATCGACCAACTGCTTGTAGGCGCTGTTCTTTTCCAGCTTGGCCGAGCCTTCCTTGAGGCTGCCCGCGCGCCAGAAGGTTCCACGGATCTTCTTGCCCTGGTTGATCACCTTCTGCTGTTCGATCAGCTTGGTGAAGAGAATGTAGAAGGTACCGACGGACATCACCACGAGGATGATGAACACGGTCCATGCGATGGTGCCGCCCTGCTGGAGTGCTTCCAGCAGGCCATAGGGGTTCGACGCCTTGGGGGCAGCGGCGGCTGCAATAGAGATCAACATATGTGTGACTTCCCTCTCATTGGGTTCATTAAAAGGCGGCGACCGGTCGCCATTTCGACCCGGCCGCCGCGAATGTTCATTCCGGCAGACGCCATACCACGCGGCGCGATGCCGAGGAGCGGATGGGATTGCCATTCTGGTCGACCGCAGGGGAGTAGCGCCCACGGCGAGTCATGGCCCGGCATGCCGCGTCATCGAGATCGGCATTGCCGCTTGACGAGGTGACCCGGCAATTCTCGACCTTGCCCTGTTCGTTGATTTCCCAGGTGATAGCGCTCGTACCCTGCGCTTCGGCACGCAGCGCGCTCGCAGGATAGTCGGCGTCGGAAATCCAATTGGCCGGATTGCCCTTGGCGCCGGCCGCCTTGCTTACGGTTGGTGGCGGCGGCGGCGGCGGTGGCGCGGCCACCGGAGTCGGATTGAACACCGGAGGAGGCGTGCGAACCGTCTGAATCGGCGGCGCGGGCGCCGGCGTCTGGACGATAGGCGGCGGCGCGACGACCGGCGGCGGCTCTATCGGCTTGTCAGGCGGCGGTGGCGGCGGCTCCTCGTCTGGTGGCGGCGGTTCTTCCTTCACGTCGATAACGTTCAGCTGCTCCGCCGCCTTTTTGACATATTGCATGCCAAGACCCGTGACGAAGGCATAGCCGAGGACAGCGTGAATCAGGGCAACGATCACGATAGAAATCGTGCGACTCGAACCCTCTGAGTGATCAGCGTAAGCCATTCAGCAACGACACTCCTTAACTCGGCTTCTTCAATTAACGGCATTTTTTGCCATGATAGGGCCACAAGGTGAGCGGGCTTCCCCGTTCATCTTTTGGCCCCAATCCGCTTGTTTGCTATCTGCACAACTCCTATCGCGGGCAAACGCATGACGCAAACGCTTTATCGAATATGAATATTACGTATGCGATCATCTATTGAAATCACTTGCATGTGGCATAGTCGCCACGCGGTAACAGGCAAAATGAACATGCGCTCAATGCCCTTCATCCCCCTCCGGCTCAGGCGGGCGACACGCTGCCTTGCTTTGGCCATATATCTTGGTTTTCCGGGCGTTCAAGCCTATGCCCTGCCCCCCACAATATCTGTCTCGACGCCGGTCGCGCCGCTCTCCTACGCCGATGTCGCCGACCTCGCCGTCGCGGCTTCGCTCGTCGCAAAGGTGGATGTGACGGATGTGATTCTCCTTCCCCCGGCGCAGGCCACAGGCGTCCCTACGGGCCATAAGAGGGTCTATATCGAGGGTCGGGTGATCGGACTGATTCGCGGTGAGGGCGGACTCGCCCCCGCTATCTCCTGGCTCTACGACGCCCCGCTCGACGCGCGCGGCAAGATTGCCAAATATCGCAAGCGCACCGTGCTGCTCTTCGCCCGGCCCGGCGCGCGCGCCGGGCAGGTCCAACTCGTGGCGCGGGATGCGCAGCGTGACTGGACGCCGGAGCTTGAGGCGCGCAGCAAGGCGGTGCTCTCCGAACTGCTCGGTCCCCGCCCCGCCCCGCCCATCCTGTCGATCGGCGACGCTTTCCATGTCGCCGGCACCGTCGCGGGCGAAGGCGAGACCCAGATTTTCCTCAAGACCGAGGGCGGGCAGCCGGTCTCGCTCTCTGTTATCAGCCGCCCTGGCGAATCGCCGCGCTGGTCTGTGGCGCTGGGCGAAGTGGTCGATGAAGCCGCCGCTACGCCCCAGCGTGACACTTTGCTCTGGTATCGCCTGGCCTGCGGACTGCCCGCCGAACTGCCCGCGCGTGCGGTGCGGACGCTGCCGGCGCAGGATGCGGAGGCCGCGCGCCGGGATTATGCCGTGGTCATCGCCGCGCTTGGGGATTGCGGCCGCACACGTGCCAGCGGATCGGTCCCGGTCGCGGGAAGCAACGCCGACTGAGCCGCCCTTGGAAAAGCGGCCTCGCCCGTCTATCAGCGCCGCGCAACGATCTGGACGGGAAGAGATATGACGGACCAAGGCCCCACCACAGCAGCCCCGGCCTTAGAGCCTTTGCGGGTCGCTATCGTCGGCTTGGGCACCGTGGGCGGCGGTGTGATCCGGCTGCTGGAAACCAACGGCGCGCTGATCGCGCGGCGCTCCGGCCGTCCGATCCAGATCGTCGCCATTTCCGCGCGTGACCGGTCGAAGGATCGCGGCGTCGATCTGTCCGCCTATGAATGGGTCGATGACATGACCAGCCTGGTCAGCCGCGCCGATGTCGACGTGGTGGTCGAACTGATCGGCGGCTCGGACGGCCCCGCCCTCACCCTCGCCCGCCAATGCCTGGCCGCCGGCAAGCCCTTCGTCACGGCCAACAAGGCGATGATCGCGCATCATGGTCTCGCGCTTGCGCAGATCGCAGAGACGTCGGGCGTGGCGCTGAAATATGAAGCCGCGGTCGCGGGCGGCATTCCGGTCATCAAGGGCCTGCGCGAAGGCGCGGCAGCCAACGAGATCGGCCGGGTCTATGGCATCCTCAACGGCACCTGCAATTATATCCTGACCACGATGGAGCAAGGCCAGAAAGCCGGGAACGGGGACAGCTTTGCCGAAGTGCTAAAAGAAGCGCAGGATCTGGGCTATGCGGAGGCCGATCCCGGTTTCGACATCGATGGCGTGGATGCC
Source organism: uncultured Sphingobium sp. (assembly GCA_964250175.1). Classification (GTDB taxonomy): domain Bacteria; phylum Pseudomonadota; class Alphaproteobacteria; order Sphingomonadales; family Sphingomonadaceae; genus Sphingobium. The sequence continues at coordinate 4,288 of CAXUEQ010000118.1, forward strand.
GCGCACAAATTATCGATTCTCGCCAGCCTGGCTTTTGGCACGCGCCTCGATTTTCCCGGCGTGGATGTGACCGGCATTCGTCATATCATAGCCGCCGACATTGCCGAAGCGGCGGCGCTGGGTTTCAAGATCCGGCTGGTCGGCATGGCGGCGAACGATTCGGATGGGCTGTTCCAGCGTGTCCATCCGATGCTGGTGCCGATCGATCATCCGCTCGCCCATGTCGATGGATCACTGAACGCCGTCGTGGCGGAGGGCAATTTCGTCGGCCGCCTCTTCTTCCAAGGGCGCGGCGCGGGCGACGGTCCCACCGCTTCGGCCGTGGTCGCCGATCTGATCGATGTGGCGCGCGACGAATATGGCGATGCTTTCGCCATGCCTATCGCCGCGCTGGCCAAGCAGGCCAAGGCCGATACCGGAAAGCGCACTGGCCGTGCTTATATCCGTTTCCGGGTTCAGGACCGACCCGGTGTGCTCGCGGAGATTGCGGCCGCCACGCGCGACGCCGGTGTATCGATCGAGAGTATGATCCAGCGTGGCGCATCCGGTCCGGATGGTGGCGTTCTGGTCGCGATCGTCACCCATCCGGGCGAGGAACGCTGCATCGCGCAGACACTGAAACAACTGGCTGGTTCGGAAAGCCTGCTGGATCGACCGGTGGTGATGCACATATTGGACTAGGTGGGTTGGATGCGCGAACGATTGCGCGCCTGTGCGGCTCGCCCGCCTACTGCTTAATTTGTGCTGCTCGACAAGGCCGGATCGACCGCCTATCGCCCCATCACGTGTGTATCTATTTAGGGGATTCTCAATGCAGGCGAGTTCGGTCCTTGATCGCGTTCTGGTGCTGGAAATGGTGCGTGTCACCGAAGCGGCGGCGATCGCCGCGTCCAAGCTGATCGGCCGGGGCGACGAGAAGGCCGCCGACGCCGCCGCGGTCGAGGCGATGCGAATC
>CAXUEQ010000119.1:0-4951 GCA_964250175.1 uncultured Sphingobium sp.
CCGGCGATCGCGCGGGCGAGCAGCGTCTTGCCGGTGCCGGGCGAGCCGACCAGCAGCGCGCCCTTGGGAATCTTGCCGCCGAGCCGGGCGAATTTGGTCGGATCTTTCAGAAACTCGACGATTTCCTCCAGCTCTTCGCGCGCTTCGTCGATACCCGCGACATCCTGAAAGGTCACACGGCCATGCTTCTCGGTCAGCAGCTTGGCCTTCGACTTGCCGAAGCCCATCGCGCCGCCCGCGCCGCCGCCCTTCTGCATCTGGCGCAATACGAAGAAGGCGATGCCCAGGATCAGCAGGAAGGGGAGCGACTGGAACAGCAGCACCTGCCAGAAACTGGGCGAATCCTCGGGCTGGCCCGAATATTTTACGCCATAATTGTTGAGCAGGTCGGGAAGCTGGTCGTCCTTGACCGGGATGGTCGAAAATTTCTGGTCGTTGCTCAGCGTGCCGGTGATGCGGTCAGGCGCGATCGCGACTTCCTTGACGCTGCCGTCAACGACTTTCTTGCGGAAATCGGAATAGGCGATGGCGCTGCCCGACGCAGCCCCGCGCGGACTGTCGAACATGGAGACGAACAGCAGCAGCGCGACAATCACGCCCGCCCATATCATTGCGCTCTTGATCCAGGGGTTGCCCTGCGGTTCCTTGTCGTCGTTCATAGCTGCTCCGTTTCACAGGCCAAGATAGGGCGTGGCCACCAAATGACAATATGGCGCGGACAGCCGGGCGCGGCCCCATGGTCCAGTTCAGGGCGCGACGCGCACACAATTGCGGCCCGCCCGTTTCGCGTCGAACATCGCCCGGTCCGCCAGCGCGATCAGCGCGTCGATCGCCATGCCGCTTTCGGGGATGCGGGCGATGAGGCCGAAACTGCCGCTGACGGGCGCGGCCAGCCCCGGCAGGCGATCGTGCACGCGCGCGATCACGCGTTCGGCATCGGCCTGGGCCATGCACAGGAGTATCGCAAATTCGTCGCCGCCCAGCCGCGCGGGAATGCCGTCGACGCCCACTTCCTCCCGGATGACGCGCGCGACATTCGCCAGGCACTGGTCCCCGGCCTGATGCCCGTGCGCATCGTTGATCCGCTTGAAATCGTCGAGATCGACGAAGGCGAGCGTCACCGGCGTAGCCATCCGCGCCGCGCGATCGAGGATGGGGCGAGTTCGCTCGTCGAAACCCCGGCGGTTGAGGAGGCCCGTCAGCGGATCGTGGATCGCCTGCTCGTGCGCGAAGCGGATCGCCGACATATCCTCGATCACCGATACGAAGAAATCGGGTTCGCCCGACACGTCGCGGACCAGCGAAACGGTCAGTTTGACCCAGATGACGCTGCCGTCGGGGCGGACATAGCGCTTTTCCATGCCATATCGGTCGTCCGCGCCCGACAGAAGGCGGGTGACATGAGCGACGTCGGCGTCGATATCGTCGGGGTGGGTGATCCGCTGGAACCCCTCGCGCAGCAACGCTTCGCGACTGTGGCCGGTAATCGCGGCGAAGCGATCGTTGACGAGCAGGAAATGCCCTTCGGGCGAAACATGGGCGATACCCACCGGCGCCTGGGAGAATGTCGCATGGAAGCGCCGCTGATAGCGATCGAGCGCATCATAGGCGGTTCCCGCCCGGCGCGCGGCGGAACTGGCCAGCGCGGCGATCCCGGCGAGGATAGCGGCGGTGCCATATTCCCGCGCCGTCAGCGCGCGGCGCGCCTGTATGCGAATCTCGCCAATGTCATCCTGCCGCCAGCGGATCGGCACGACATATGTCCGCACCGGACCGTCGCCGGCGCGATTTTCCCGTTTCCCGATCCGCACGATGACGCCGAGCGCGGCAGGGATGAGGTCGAGCACAGCCCGCGCGACCAGATCGAGCGCGGTGTCGATTTCCGTGTCGCAATCGGCGATCGCCTGCTGGATTTCGGCCAGCCGGAGCGCGGTATCGACGACAGGAGGAAAATGGGCAAGCGCGGGCATGGCGACTCTTGGATGAAGGATGAGGCTTTAGCCTTATCACAATAGTGGTAAAGCGCATCTTTACCCTTGCGCCCCTTCGCGGCCAGCCGATGCGCCTTGCCAAAGCGGAGCGAGAGGATAGGAGGGCGGCGATGATGACCCCTGCCCTCAACATTTCCCGCTCGATCATGGGCCAGCCCTGGCAATGGCGCGGGGTCGGCGCGGACGGGCGCGATCCCGCCTTCCAGCCCGACGATCTGGTCACGCAACTGTTGATGGCGCGCGGATGCGCGCGCGAAACGGTGGAGATGCACCGGGTGCCGACGATCCGCGCCTTCATGCCCGATCCCGGCATATTCCAGGACATGGAGCGCGCCGCGACACGCATCGCCGACGCGGTGCAGGCAGGCGAAACCGTCACCATTTTCGGCGACTATGATGTCGACGGCGCGACCAGCGCGGCGTTGCTGATCCGGCTGCTGCGCGACCTTGGCCTGCCCGCGCGCTATTATATCCCGGATCGGCTGATGGAGGGCTATGGCCCGTCGGGCGCGGCTCTGGAGCGGCTGGGCGCGGAGGGATCGAGCCTGATCGTCACGGTCGATTGCGGCGCGCAGGCCTTCGACGCGCTGGCGCAGGCGAAGGCGGCGGGGATCGACGTGATCGTGGTCGATCATCACCAATGCGCCAGCACGCTGCCGCTGGCGCATGCGCTGGTCAATCCGAACCGGCTGGATGAATGCGCGGAGGGCGCGGCGCACGGCCATCTGGCGGCGGTGGGCGTCGCTTTCCTGTTGGGCGCGGCGCTGATCCGCACCCTGCGCGCGCGCGGATGGTTCGAGAGTCGCGCAGAGCCGCGGCTGATCGACCTGCTCGACATCGTTGCGCTCGGCACGGTGGCCGATGTCGCGCAACTGCGCGGCCTCAATCGCGCATTCGTGGCGCAGGGGCTGAAGGTGATGGCACAGGGGCGCAATATCGGCCTGGTCGCGCTGCGCGAGGCGAGCCGGCTGACGCGCGCGCCGCAGGCGCAGGATCTGGGCTTCGCGCTGGGACCGCGCATCAATGCGGGCGGGCGCGTGGGCAAGTCGGACCTTGGCGTGCGGCTGCTGACCACGCTGGACATGGACGAGGCGCGCGGCATCGCCGCCGAACTGGACGCGCTCAACGAAGAGCGGCGCGGAATCGAGGGCGATGTGCAGGCGCAGGCCGAAGCGCTGTCCGCCCGACACCATGTTCGCGCGGTGGCGGTGATCGCCGGCGAGGGCTGGCATCCCGGCGTGATCGGCATCGTCGCCGGACGGATGAAGGAAAAACTCGGCCGCCCCGCCATCGTCATCGCGCTGGACGCGGACGGCATGGGCAAGGGATCGGGCCGGTCGATCGGCGGTGTCGACTTGGGCGCGGCGGTGCTTGCGGCAAAGGACAGCGGCCTGCTGATCGCGGGCGGCGGCCATGCGATGGCGGCGGGCCTGACCGTGGCGGCGGACAGGATCGATGCGCTGGCAGAGTTTCTCGACGCGCGCCTGTCTACCGATGTGACGCGCGCGATGGGCGCCAAAGCGCTGATGATCGATGCGGTGCTCAGCCCCGGCGGGGTCAATCCCGCTTTCGTGGCGGCGATCGAACAGGGCGGTCCCTATGGAACCGGCTGGCCCGCCCCGCGCATCGCCACCGGCCCGGTGCGCGTGATCCGCGCCGATATCGTCGGCAAGGGACCGGGGCCGGGCCATGTCCGCGCGATCGTTGCGGGCGACGACGGTAAATCGATCAAGACCGTCGCCTTTCGCCAGGCCGAGAGCGCGCTTGGGCAGGCGCTGCTGGGTGCGCCGAAGGACCGGCGGCTGTGGATAGCGGGCCGCGCGAAGATTGACGATTGGGGCAGCAGCCCGGCAGCCGAATTGCATCTGGAAGACGCCGCCTGGTGCGACGGCGCGGCCTAGGGCCATGGGGCGCGTATCAGGTCCGCATTAAGGGTTGACCGGCCAAATCGAAGCCCCTAATGCCGCCTTCGCTCCTGGTCGCGCTGTTTGGCGGACCGATGTGGTCCCATCGTCTAACGGTTAGGACACTGCCCTTTCACGGCAGCGATACGGGTTCGAATCCCGTTGGGATCACCACCCGGTCGTTGTGCGCATCGGGATTGAAGAATCAACCTAAGCCCGATGACGAGATTTACCCGTTCGTCCCCCGCCTTCGCGGGGGCAGGCTCGGAGTAGCCCGTTCGACTGCCCGCCTGCGGCAGGCGCTCAGGACAGACATTGCGCTTGTCGAAATGGCATATCGAAGAATGCGTACGAACGCGATGCTTCGATACGAGCCTTCGACTTCGCTCAGTCTCTACTCAGCACGAACCGGGTTGGGCTGGCTTAAAGTCATCACACTAAAAAGCCGTCAGACTTAAACCGCGCCCTTGGCTCTGGCGCGATAGCGGTGCAGCAGCGGTTCGGTATAGCCGTTGGGCTGGTCGACGCCTTCGAACACCAGCGCGCGGGCCGCCTGATAGGCAAGGCTGCTCTCCGCATGGCCGGCCATCGGCCGGTAGAGCGGATCGCCGGCATTCTGCGCATCGACCTTCGCCGCCATCCGTTCGAACGCCGCGTCGATGTCCTGCGCGGTGCAGATGCCGTGCAGCAGCCAGTTCGCCATATGCTGCGACGAGATGCGCAGCGTCGCGCGATCCTCCATCAGGCCGATGTCGTGGATGTCGGGGACCTTGGAACAGCCGATGCCCTGATCGACCCAGCGCACGACATAGCCCAATATCCCCTGCGCATTATTGTCCAGTTCGTCGCGCACCTCCTGTTGCGACCAGTCATGGCCGGACGCCAGCGGGATGGTCAGCAACGCGTCGAGCGACGCGACCGGTTCCGCCCGCCGCTCGGTCTGCCGCGCGAAGATATCGACTGCATGATAATGGGTCGCGTGCAAAGTCGCGGCGGTTGGGGACGGCACCCATGCGGTGTTCGCGCCGGTGCGGGGATGGCCGATCTTCTGCGCCA
>CAXUEQ010000120.1:0-2985 GCA_964250175.1 uncultured Sphingobium sp.
TAGACCGCGACCTTGAGCGGGGTCATCCGCTTGGCGACCTCGCCCAGCCAGGCCGCGCCGCCCAGCGTGACGAGCGCCACCGCGAGCGCCAGGCCGATGCCATAAGCCCAGCCGTTGGTGAAGCCGGTGACGGCCGATACCTGCGCATAGCTCTGGTTCACCTGAGTCATCGGGATCGCGCCGAACAGGGCGAAGAAGGCGTAGAGACCGCCCAGCACAAGCCCCGTCCGCGGCCAGCCGCGCTGCGCCAGCACCGTGCGCAGCACATACATCGGCCCGCCATGCGCGCTGCCCCATTGGTCGGTGATGCGATATTTGAGGCCCAATATGACCTCCGCCATCTTCACCGTCATCGCGAACCAGCCGATCACGAACATCCAGAAGATCGCGCCCGGCCCGCCCATCGTCAGCGCCACCGCGACGCCGGCGATATTGCCAAGCCCGATCGTGCCGGCAAGCGCGGTGGTCAGCGCGGCGAATTGCGACACATCGCCAGTCGCCTCGCCCTTTTGCGGCTGGTTGCGCAGGATATGAAAGGCGTGGCCGACCGCGCGGATATTGGGGAAGCCAAGCCAGGCGGTGAAGAACAGCATCGGCAGCGCCAGATACAGCACCAGCAGTTCGATCTGCACCCCGAACAACGGCACTTTGGCGAAGACGACGGCGGACAGGGCGTCAACGCCGCGATTGAATGTTTCCATGCATGACAATTGACTGCGCGGCGGTGGAATGTCGATGGCATATCGCTATAGCGGGATCGGAAGCAGACCATCGGGCAGTTTGGTGATTATCTTATGAGCAGGCAATATTTCGGAACCGACGGGATTCGCGGGCGGACCAATGTCTGGCCGATGACGCCGGAGCTGGCGATGAAGGTCGGCATGGCGGCGGGCACGCATTTCCTGCGCGGCGACCATCGTCATCGCGTGGTGATCGGCAAGGATACGCGGCTGTCGGGCTATATGGTGGAAAACGCGCTGGTCGCCGGGTTCACGGCGGTGGGCATGGACGTGGTGCAGTTCGGGCCGATCCCGACGCCCGCCGTCGCGATGCTCGCCCCTTCGATGCGGGCCGACCTGGGGGTGATGATCTCCGCCAGCCACAATCCCTATTTCGACAATGGGATCAAGCTGTTCGGGCCGGACGGCTACAAGCTGTCCGACGCCGACGAGTTGAAGATCGAGGCGCTGCTGGGGCAGGACATTCCCCTCGCCGCGTCGAAGGATATCGGCCGTGCGCGGCGCGTGGAGGATGCGCGCGGGCGCTATATCCATGCGGTGAAGTCCAGCTTTCCCGCCGACCTGCGGCTCGACGGGCTGCGCATCGTTGTCGATTGCGCGAATGGCGCGGCTTATCAGGTCGCCCCCTCTGCCCTGTGGGAACTGGGCGCGGAAGTGATCGCGGTCGGCGTCGATCCCAATGGCGTCAACATCAACGAGGGCTGCGGATCGACCGCGCCCCTGCTGTTGCAGGAGACCGTGCTGTCGGCCGGCGCGGACATCGGCATCGCGCTGGACGGCGACGCCGACCGGCTGATCGTGGTCGACGAGACGGGGCAGATCGTCGACGGCGACCAGATCATGGCGCTGATCGCCGCCAACTGGGCGCGCGAGGGCAAGTTGCGCGGCGGCGGGCTGGTGGCGACGGTGATGTCCAACCTGGGCCTGGAGCGTTTTCTGCGCGGGCAGGGCATCGCACTGGAGCGCACGGCGGTGGGCGACCGCTATGTGCTGGAGCGGATGCGCGCGGGCGGCTTCAATGTCGGCGGCGAGCAGTCGGGCCATATGATCCTGTCCGACTATGCGACCACCGGCGACGGGACGATCGCGGCGTTGCAGGTGCTGGCCGCGCTGGTGCGCTCGGGCAAGCCCGCGAGCGAAGTGCTGCACCAGTTCGACGCCGTGCCGCAATTGCTGAAAAATGTGCGTTTTGCCGGGGGCCGGCCGCTCGATCATGAGGATGTGAAGCGGGTGATCGCGCAGGCGGAAAGCGAGCTGGTGGGCACCGGGCGGCTGGTGATCCGCCCGTCCGGCACCGAGCCGGTGATCCGCGTGATGGCCGAAGGCGACAGCGCGGATCAGGTAAAGGATGTGGTCGCGCGGATTTGCGCGGCGGTGGAGAAAGCGGCGGCATAATGCTGGAAATGCGCCTCGATTGCGAACGTTGCGGCGTCGATCTGCCTGCGGATGAGCCGGGCGCTTTCATCTGCTCGTTCGAGTGCAGCTATTGCGCGCCCTGTGCCGAAGCGCTCGACGACCGATGCCCGACGTGCGGCGGCGAGTTGATGGACCGTCCGACGCGGACGGGCAAGGCTTTGAAGGATCACCCGGCTTCTAAGGAGCGGCGTTTCAAGGGATGAGCGTTGCGCGGATATTGATTATCGCCGGATCGGACAGCGGCGGCGGCGCGGGCATTCAGGCGGACATCAAAACCGTCACGATGCTGGGCGGCCATGCCATGACCGCGATCACCGCCATCACAGCGCAGAATAGCCTGGGTGTGCAGGCGGTGCATCCCGTGCCCGTCGATATGGTCATCGCGCAGATGGAGAGCGTGGTGTCCGACATCGGCGTCGATGCGGTGAAGATCGGCATGATCGGATCGGCGAGCATCGCGCATGCGGTGGCCGACCGGCTGGCGGCGATACCCGGCGTTCCGATCGTGTTCGATCCGGTGATGGTCGCCACCAGCGGGGCGATACTGGCCGATCCGGCGACGATCGCGGCGTTCGAGCGGCTGATGGGGATGGCGCTGGTCATCACCCCCAATGTGCCCGAACTGGAAGCGCTGACGGGCATGGCGATCGCCGATGTCGATGCGCTGGAGGAAGCGGGCGGCTGGCTGGCGAAGCGCCATGGGTGCGCGGTGCTGGCCAAGGGCCGCATGGGGCCGGGCCAGATGATCGCGATCGATCTCGACGAGGGCCGGCTCTACAACGATGCCGAGATCAAGGACCGGATCGCCGCCGAGCATCCCTATGGTGAA
>CAXUEQ010000120.1:2995-4907 GCA_964250175.1 uncultured Sphingobium sp.
GTGCTGGCCAAGGGCGGGCACCTGCCGGACGATCCCGCCGAAGTGACGCCGCATGTCCACGACCTGTTGATCCGCGCCTCGGGCGTGTCGGAATATCGCATGCCGCGGATCGACACGCGGCATAGTCATGGCACCGGCTGCACGCTGGCGAGCGCCGTGGCGGCGGGATTGGGGCATGGGCTGGCGATCGCGCACGCGGTCGATCGCGCCGAAGCCTTTGTCGCGGGCGCGCTTCATCATGCGCCGGGACTGGGCGGCGGGCATGGACCGATGGGTCATGCGATGGGATCGACGCCCTTTTACCATATGCTGGCGGCGGTGAATCGGCAGGGCATGGATGCGACCGCATTGGCCGCGCAGTGGGGCGACGCGCCGTGATGCCGGATTTCACCCACGAACTGCGCCATCATCCCGGCCTGGTCGCCGGGGTGGACGAGGCGGGGCGGGGACCGCTCGCGGGGCCGGTGGTCGCCGCCGCCGTCATCCTGAATCGCGACGATTGCCCCGATGGCCTCAACGACAGCAAGCAATTGTCCGCCACGAAGCGCGCCGCGCTGGAGATAGAGATACGCGCCCGCGCCGTCTGCTTCGGCGTCGGCATCGCGAGCGTCGCGGAAATCGACAGCCTCAACATTTTGTGGGCGACGATGCTAGCGATGACGCGCGCGGTCGACGCATTGGGGCGGACATGCGCGCATGTGCTGGTGGACGGCAATCGCTGCCCCCAATGGACCCATGCCTCGACCGCGATCGTGGAGGGCGACGCCAAATGCCTGTCGATCGCCGCCGCCTCCATCCTCGCCAAGGAGACCCGCGATCGCATGATGGTGGCGGCGGCGCGGCGCCATCCGCATTATGGCTGGGAACGCAACAAGGGCTATGGCAGCGCCGAGCATCTGGCGGCGCTGCGCACGCATGGCGCGACGCCGATGCACCGCCGGAGCTTTGCGCCGGTCGCGCAACTGGTGCTGCTGTGAAGAAAATATCGCCGGTTTCCGGTTGAGTCTTTCGCGCCACACCACCAAATGTTGAGATATAGTCTTAACGCCGCACACAGCATCTCGCGCTTTCCCCATTCGTTCTCCCGGCATTAACCCTTTTATGAGGCTTATTCCCTAAGCTTTTGACCTTGACCGAGGACTCCCGAGGACTCATGCAAGGGGCGATTGAAGGGGGACGATAGTTAATGGCCGTCATGGAGCGCGTGGAAACACGCCTGAAACAGGGGACGAAAAGGGCGGTTCGCAAGGCGGTCGCACCCGCATTCGTCGAAGCCGATCGTCTGATCCGGGGGGACTGCATCGCCGAAATGGCGAAGCTGCCGGACGCCTGTATCGACATGATCTTCGCCGATCCGCCCTATAATCTCCAACTGGGCGGCGATCTGTTCCGGCCAGAGGGCGGCCGGGTCGACGCGGTCGACAACGACTGGGACAAGTTCGACACGCTTGCCGTCTACGACCGCTTCACCTCTGCCTGGCTGGCCGAGGCGCGGCGCATCCTGAAGCCCGACGGCACCATCTGGGTGATCGGCAGCTATCATAATATCTTTCGCGTCGGCGCGACGTTGCAGGATCAGGGCTTTTGGATCCTCAACGACATCGTGTGGCGCAAGGCGAATCCGATGCCCAATTTCAAAGGCACCCGCTTCACCAACGCGCATGAGACGCTGATCTGGGCGAGTCAGGGCGAGGACGCCAAATATCGGTTCAACTACAAGGCGATGAAGACGCTGAACGACGAGTTGCAGATGCGATCCGACTGGGTGCTGCCGATCTGCGGCGGGCAGGAACGGATCAAGCGCAACGGCACCAAGGCGCATCCGACGCAAAAGCCCGAGGCGCTGCTCTATCGTGTGCTGCTGGCCTGCACCAAGCCGGGCGACGTGGTGCTCGATCCTTTTTTCGGCACC
>CAXUEQ010000121.1:0-4839 GCA_964250175.1 uncultured Sphingobium sp.
CTGCACGGTGATCCAGCCGTTGAAGGAGCCGCGGCGGCCGATCTTCACCATGTCGCCGAGGCGATGGACCGAGGTCGGCTCGCCGACGAGGCAGAGGTCGGGGGTCACGCCGCGCTCCGCCATGCGCGCCATGATCGCGCGCGTGCCGTGGATGGCGGGGCCTTCCTCGTCGCCGGTGATGATGAGGCTCAGGGTGCCGGGCAGGGCGGGCAGGCGCGCGACGGCGGCGACGAAGGCGGCGATCGATCCCTTCATGTCGACCGCGCCGCGCCCATAGAGCAGGCCGCCGCGTATCTCCGGCGCGAACGGCTCGCTGGTCCAGCCCTCGCCCGGCGGCACCACGTCGAGATGACCGGCGAAGGCGAAGTGCGGGCCGGGGCCGGTGGTGCGGATGGCCAGGAGATTTTCGACCGGGCCGTCGGGGGCGTCGCCGGCGCGGAAGCGATCGATGCTGAAGCCGAGCGGGGTGAGCATCGCCTCCAACGTGTCGAACACCGCGCCGGTGGCGGGGGTGACGGAGGGGCAGGCGATCAGCGCGGTGGCGAGGGCGACGGGATCGGTGTGGGGCGGGGCGGAGGTCATGGCCGATGCGGTAGCGAAACCGACGCCCGATGGCCAGCGATGTGCTTAGCTTCTCACATTTCCCGCACATAGAAGCATTTTCGGAATGTGCGGCGTAATTTAATTACAGAACTGGCAATGGGTATTCAGAGCGAAAGAGCCGGATGCGGACTTGTATATTGTTTGCATGTTGTAGGACAGGCTTTGGGCTACGGATGCGTTAACCCGATGGAACGGCCATCAGGCCGGCACTTGTTCGAATTTCTGAATCACCCAGTCTTCCGCCTGCGCCCCGCCGATCCATTCCTGCATCCAGGGGTGCGAGATCACCGCTTGCAGATAGGGCTGGGCGAAGCGGGCGATCGGCAATTGATGGGTGATGAAGCGGGTGACCACCGGCGCGAACATGATGTCGGCGGCGCCGAATTCTCCGAACAGATAATCGCCGGTGCCGCCATAGCGCGCGCGCGCCTCCGCCCAGAGCTGCATGATGCGGGCGATGTCGTGCGCCACGTCCTGCGACGGGATAACCGGCGGATAGATGCGGCGGATGTTCATGCTGTGCGCGCGGCGCAGCGCCGAGAAGCTGCTGTGCATTTCCGCCGCCATCGAGCGCGCCATGGCGCGCGGGGCGGGGTCTTCGGGCCAGAAGCGGCCCGGACTGCCGGCGCTGGCGGTTTTCTCGTTCAGATATTCGACGATGGCGAGGCTGTCCCACACCACCACATCGTCGCCGTCCCACAGGATCGGCACCTTGCCCGAGGAGGGCGCGAATTCGTCGCCCGCGCGGCGCTTCTCCCATTCCTCGTCATAGAGCGGGACGACGACCTCCTCGAACGGCAGGCCCGATTGCTTGGCGGCGAGCCAGCCGCGCAGCGACCAGCTTGAATAGGCCTTGTTGCCGATGAAGAGTTTCATGGGTTCCCGCCTACGCGGGAATGACGAGGGCAGGCAAGAGGAAGAATTATCTCAGCCCACCGCCTCGATCACGGCGGCGCGCAGTTCGGGGATGCCCAGGCCGCCTTCGCTGGAGGTGGCGATGATGTCGGGGTGGGCGGCGGGGCGCTTGCGGATTTCCTCGGCGGTCCTGGCGGTGACGGCGTCCAGTTCGCTCGCCTTCACCTTGTCCGCCTTGGTCATGACGATGCGATAGCTGACGGCGGCGTCGTCGAGCATCGTCATGATGTCGCGATCGACATCCTTGATGCCGTGGCGGCTGTCGATCAGCAGCAGGGTGCGCTTGAGCACCGCGCGCCCGCGCAGATAGTCGTTCACCAGGAAGCGCCACTGCCGGACGACATCCTTGGGCGCCTTGGCATAGCCATAGCCGGGCATGTCGACCATGCGGAAGAGCGGCAGGTCGCCATTTTCGATGGCGCCGACGTCGAAGAAGTTCAGTTCCTGCGTGCGGCCCGGCGTGTTGGACGTGCGCGCCAGACCGTTGCGGTTGGTGAGCGCGTTCAGCAGCGAGGATTTGCCGACATTGGAGCGGCCGGCGAAAGCGACTTCGTTCGCCACCGGATCGGGCAGAAATTTGAGGCCCGGCGCGGATTTGAGGAAGGCGATCGGCCCGGCGAAGATGCGGCGCGCGGCTTCGATGAGGGCGGCGCGGTCTTCTTCGGTCTGGATTTCCTGGGTCATAACTTATGTTCCGTTCGTGCCGAGTAGGGATTGCGCCTGCCGAAAGCCGCATCGAAGAATGCGCTTATACGCTTGTCCTTCGATACGCCGCTTCGACAGGCTCAGCGGCTACTCAGGACGAACGGAGTGAGGGAGACATGCGCGTCCCTATTTCCCCACTACCGCCGCCGGTTTGGGCTGGCCGCGATACAGGAACGCCTGCTGCCCGATCGAGAGCAGATTGTTGGTGATCCAGTAGACCAGCAGGCCCGCCGCGAAGGGGGCCATGATGAACATCATCATCCAGGGCATGATCGAGAATATCTGTTTCTGCATGTCGTCCATCGGCGTCGGGTTCAGGCGGAACTGGAAGAACATGGTGAGGCCAAGGATCAGCGCCAGCACGCCGATCGCCAGGAAGGCGGGGGGCGTGAAGGGCAGCAGGCCGAACAGGTTCAGGATGTGGAGCGGATCGGGCGCGGAGAGATCCCTGATCCACAGTATGAACGGCTGGTGGCGCATTTCGATCGTCAGTTGCAGCACTTTATACAGCGCGAAAAAGATCGGGATCTGAATGAAGACGGGCAGGCAGCCGGCGAGCGGGTTGACCTTTTCGCGCTTGTACAGCTCCATCATTTCCTGCTGGAGCTTGGCCTTGTCGTCCTTGTGCTTTTCCTGCAGCGCCTTCAGCTTGGGCTGGACGTTGCGCATCGCGGCCATCGACTTGAACTGCTTCTGCGCGACCGGGAACATCAGGCCACGGACGCAGAAGGTCAGCAGGATGATGGCGAGGCCGAAATTGCCGACGACAGTGAACAGCCAGTGGAGCAGCGCGAAGATCGGCTGTTCGAACCAGTAGAACCAGCCCCAGTCGATCGCGCGGTCGAACAGCGGGATGCCGGCATTCTGGTAGGCCTGGAGCGTTTTCACTTCCTTTGCGCCGACGAACAGCCGACTGCTGTTGGTGACGGCCTTGCCGGGGGCGAGCAGGGTCGGGTTCAGGCTGTAGTCGGCCTGATACATCGTCCCTTCGCCCTTGCGGAACTGGCCGTCGAACGCCGCTTTCTGGTCGGGGACCAGCGCGCTCAGCCAATATTTGTCGGTGAAGCCGAGCCAGCCGCCGGTCGTGTTATAATGGTTGACGCCGGGGACGGCCTTCGTCCCGAAGATTCCGGCGAAGAAGCCGGGCTTGTCGCCATCCAGATTCTTGTAATCGACGTCATAATTGGCCGAGCCGTTGAACACGCCGATCGGGCCGGTGTGGATGGTGAAGGTCGACAGGTCCTTCGACGGGCCGTCATGGGTGACATAGCCATAGGGGCTGACCGCGACCGGGGCGGCGCCCGCATTCGTCACCTTTTGCAGAATCGTGAACATGAAATTGTCGTCGACCGCGACGCGAATTTCGAAGATCTGGCCCGCGCCATTGTCCCAGCGCAGCGTGACCGGGCTGGCGGGCGTCAGCTTCGTGCCGCTGGCGGTCCAGACCGTGTTGCCGTCAGGCGCTTTCAATCCGCTTCCCGCCCAGCCGAAGCCGGCGAAATAGGCGTCCTTCGTGCCGCCGGGCGAATAGAGGCGGATCGCCGGCGAATCCTTTTTGATCGTTTCGCGATAGGTGGGGAGGACGAGATCGTCGATGCGCGCGCCCTTGAGGTTGATGGACCCCTGAAGCTTGGGCGTTTCGATGGCGATGCGCGGCACTTCGCGCAGCACCAGCGTGCGATCCTTGACCGCCGCCGCGCTGTTCTGCGCCGCGACGCCGGGAGCGGCGACGGGCGTGGTCTTGCCGCCCGCGATCTTCGTGGCCGGGGGATTGGCGACGGGAAAGACGCGCTGGGCGACATAGGGCCATCCGAACAGGATGAGCGCCGTCAGCAGCACGGCCAGGATAAGGTTCCGCTTGTCGTCCACGTCGTTCAGGCTCCGCCTATGATCGGGCTATGGGGCGTTCAGGGGACGGGGTCATAGCCGGACCCCCCCCAGGGATGGCAGCGCATTAGCCGTTTCACGGCCAGCCAGCTACCCTTGGCCGCGCCATATTTTTCGAGCGCCTCGATCGCATAGGCCGAGCAGCTTGGCGCATAGCGGCAGGAGGGCGGCAGGACGCGCGAGGGGCCAAGCTGCCAGGCGCGGGCGATGGCTTTGAGGAGGGCGGCGATCATGGCTTTCCGCTATGGTCGTGCGAAAGCGGGCGTGCGGGGTCCGATGCGTTGGGATCCGTCGCCCTGGACCCCTGCTTTCGCAGCGGCGCGGTGTCTTGAGCGGCAAGCCTGCGCAGCGCTTTGGCGAATTCCGACCGAAGTTGCGCATAGTCGCGGGCGATCCCGTCGGCGCGGCCGATCAGCACATGATCGGCGCCGGCGACGCCCTGTTCGGGCAGCAACTCGCGCGCGAGGGCGCGAAAACGGCGCTTCATCCGGTTCCGGACGACAGCGCCGCCAATTTTTTTCGTGACCGTGAAACCGATTCGCTTGGTAGGGTCGCCATCGTGCCGGTCGCGGACCAGCAGCACGAAGCCGGGCATCGGCTGCCGGCGTCCCTTGTTCGCCGCCAGAAAGTCCGCGCGCTTCGCGATGATCGCGATTCGCTGCCGACCCTCTTGCGGCGGAGCGGTCAGGCGCTCAGCTTCTTGCGGCCGCGCGCGCGGCGGGCGCGCAG
>CAXUEQ010000122.1:0-943 GCA_964250175.1 uncultured Sphingobium sp.
GTCGATCGTCGGGCTGGTGGTGCCGACCGGCTACAGCTTCAATCTGGACGGCACCAATATCTATATGACGCTGGCGGCCTTGTTCATCGCGCAGGCGTGCAACGTGCATCTCAGTCTGGAGCAGCAATTGCTGCTGCTGCTGGTCGCGATGGTCAGCAGCAAGGGGGCGGCGGGGGTGACGGGCGCGGGCTTCATCACGCTGGCGGCGACGCTGTCGATCGTGCCGAGCGTGCCGGTGGCGGGCATGACGCTGATCCTGGGCGTCGACCGCTTCATGAGCGAATGCCGGAGCCTGACCAATTTCATCGGCAATGCGGTCGCGACGATCGTGGTGTCGGCGTGGGAGGGCGGCCTCGACCGCGACCGGCTGAAGGCGGCGATGGCGGGCAAGCCGCTGCCCGAAGGTGTGGCCCTGATGGATTGAGCGGGCTTAGCTTCGCACATTTCCCGCACATTCAAGAATATTGATGCGATTTTTGGTAATTTTATTACGATGAGGCTTTTGCGCCGGGTGGACGGTGAGAAGGAGCCGAAGGGGTTTTTAGCGGGTTGGGATGGTGTAGGACAGGGTGGCTTAGAAGGCGTATGATGCGATGCTTCGATATGAGCCTTCGACAAGCTCAGTCTCTACTCAGCACGAACGGGCATAATTCAACTTACCGTCATCATGGTCCAAATAGCGCACTTCCGTCATTCCCGCGCAGGCGGGGACACATTCAGCGTTTTCGGTCGAACCCCGCGATGGAGCGCGAAATGGGTCCCGCCTGCGCGGGAATGACGATGGAGGGGTTCGCTCTCTCTCCTGAGACCCCAGCCTGCGCTGGGGTGACGACAGCGCGAGGATAGCGTCGGCGGTAACGACTGCCGCCGCTATCCTATTCCGCCAGGCCGCTTGCGCTGGTCGCGCCGAACATGCGTTCGACTTCCAGCACCAGGTCGCGCA
>CAXUEQ010000122.1:953-4528 GCA_964250175.1 uncultured Sphingobium sp.
GGCGGCGAAGCCGGTGATGAACATGACGCGCATGTCGGGCGCGATGGTCGCGGCGTGCTGGGCCAGTTCGATGCCGTCCATTTCGGGCATGACGATATCGGTCAGCAGCAGGTCGAAATGATCCGATTCGATCAGCGGCAGCGCGGCGGTGCCGCGATCCACGGCGACGACCTCATAGCCGGACTTTTCCAGCGCGCGCGCCAGATAGGTGCGCATCGCCTCGTCATCTTCCGCCAGCAATATACGGACCATCGCCCTCGTCGCCCCCAAGTCAAAAATCTTATGTGCGATGCACAAAGCCGGTCCCCGGTCTCGCGACGGGGTGACAGACAGTCATGGCTTATGCGACAAGGCTTTAAGATTTTCCAGACAGGCGCGATTTTTTCGTCGCGCCCATGCGAAAGGATGATTTTTGCCAGGCAGCGAAGGGCAGGATCGCAACGCGCCGCATGTCGCTTTCGGCGAGGGAGAGGCCGCGCCGCTGACGCCGATCGTCATTTCGGTGCCCCATGCCGGCCGCGCCTATTCCCCCGCCTTGCTGGCGCAGGCGCAGGTGCCGGAAGCAGCGCTGCGCCGGCTGGAGGACCGCCATGCCGACGCGCTGGTGGCGCCCCTGATCGCCGCCGGACATCAGGTCCTGATCGCCCGTGCGCCCCGCGCGCTGATCGACCTCAATCGCGACCCCCGCGAAATCGACATGAGCATGATGCGGGATCTGCCGCACGGGCTGCCAACGATCGCGAGCGCGAAGCTGCGCGGCGGGCTGGGCCTTGTGCCGCGCCGGTTGCAGGGCGTGGGCGAACTGTGGCGCGAGGGGCTGTCCTGGCAGGATGTGCACGGGCGGATCGAGCAGGTGCACCGGCCCTATCATGCGCGGCTGGCCGCGATGATGCGCCGCGCGCGCGCCGCGCACGGGCTGGCGATCCTGCTCGACATCCATTCGATGCCGCCCCTGACCGCGCCTGCGACGGGCGGGGCGGCGGCACGAATCGTTCTGGGCGACCGCTTCGGGCGCAGCGCGTCGCCGCGGCTGATGGCGCTGGCAAGCGATCTGGCCATCGGGCGCGGCATCGCAACGGCGGGCAACCATCCCTATGCCGGCGATTATCTGATCGAGCGGCACGGCCGGCCCGGCCATGGCTTTCATGCGATGCAGGTCGAGATGGACCGAAGCCTCTATCTGGACGATGCCCTGGCGGAGGTGGGACCGGGGCTGGACGCCGCGCAGGCATTGCTGGCGGACATGGCGCAAGCGCTGGCGCGGGAACTGCCCGATACGGGATTTGCGCTGGCGGCGGAGTGAGGGGGCGGGAACCCCTGTTGCCTGATAATGCGGCACTGAAGCCTGATGACTTCAAATTAACCTGCCACCGTTCTTGCTGAGTAGAGACTGAGCGAAATCGAAGCGCACCTGAGGCGGTATCGAAATATTGCGTCCAGACGCTATCCTTCGATACGCCATTTCGACAAACTCAATGGCTATTCAGGACGAACGGATGGAATGAACGTCATCAGGCCCTAATCAGGACGGTAGATGGGTTCCCGCCTGCGCGGGAATGACAAAGGGAGCACGGAATGACGAGGGGGAATACATAAAAAACCGCCCCATGCAGAGCATGGGGCGGCCAAGGTTCAGGGAGGAGACGTCTCCAAAAAAGGGGGAGACGCCCGTGCAACACACCCGAAAGGGGGGACAGGTGCGCTGCATCTCCTAATTAGGCGGGGCGGATCGGCTTTTCAAGAGAAGAAAAAGCTTGACCGGTGCGAATCGGCAACATTTTTTTGACTCTTTGCAGCAGAGCCTGCTCAGGCCGCAGCGACCGGGCTTCCTTGCGGAATCGCAACATTCGGCATCTTGCCCTGTTCGACCTGCTGCTGGAAAATATCCCGCGTCAGCGCCAGCGAGAAGAGGTGGGCATGGATCAGCGGGAGCATGCCATTCTGCATGATCTTGCGGAGTTGATCGCCGCGCATGTCACGCAGCTTGTCTTCCGACACCATCTGGAAACCGCGATAGACGAAAGGCTGGTCGTTGCCGGGAACCTCGATCGCGACTTCGCCTTCCATCAGCAGGTCCAGCGATTTCAGTTCGGCCATGAACTGGCCGGTGCGCGCGGCGGACTGCTCGAATTCCTCGCAGAAGCCCATGATCGCCTTGGTGGTTTCGCTGGCCTGGAGATCGTCGCCGAGCAGCAGGTCGCCCTCGTCGAACAGGCCGATCGCCTCGCTGGTCGGGTCGAAACAGAGCGACAGCTCCTGACTGTCTGGGCTGAGCTTCGCCAGCAGCCAGGGATAGCGGCGGACATAGGCGGGAACATAGGCGGGGCCGCGCAGCTTGCCCTCGTCGTCGAGAAAGACGTTGATGCCTTCGTTAAGGCCCATCAGCGCGAGCGGCACCGGGTCGTCGCCGGCCGAAAAGATGATCGGGGTGAAGCGCTGCGCGGTCAGAAACTCGTCGATCGTCAGCGGAATCGCATGCTGCTTCGCCAGGAAGGGCGCCGAATCCACCGAACGCGACCGATAGCCGACATGGTCGTTGCTGTTGAGCGGGATCAGATCATTGTAGAAGATCGGCAGGCTATTCGGCGCGGTGGCCATCGGTCAGTCTCCATGGAAATAAGTCGAGTCTCGCCGGGCCGCGCCCAGATGCGTGATGGGGTCAGCGCAGTAAAGCGCCCGGCCCGGCTAGGCAATCGCTTTATCCCTCGCTTTCCAGCGGTATCAGCTTGCCGGGGTTCATGATGCCCGTGGGATCGAACGCCGCCTTGATCGCGCGCAGCGCGGCGAGGCGGGCGGGGCTGGAGAGGCGGCCAAGTTCGGCGCGCTTCATCTGGCCGATGCCATGTTCGGCGGAGATCGAGCCGCCCGCCGCCACGACCGCATCATGGACAAAAGCGTTGATCGTCTCGCCCTGCGCCGCGATCCACGCCCTGCCGTCGGTCGTGCCCGTGGGCGCGCGGACGTGAAAATGGACGTTGCCGTCGCCCAGATGGCCGAAGGAGGACGCGCTGGTGCCGGGAAAGGCGCGGGTCGCGGCGGCGGCGGTATCGGTCATGAAGGCAGGCATGCGCGCGACCGGCACGCTGACGTCATATTGCAGCGCCGGTCCCTGCGCCCGTTCCGCTTCGGACAGTGATTCGCGGATACGCCAGAAGGCGTCTGCCTGCGCCTCGCTTGTCGCGATCGCGGCGTCCTGCGCAAGCTCTTGATCGAAGGCCTGCGCGAGTGCCGCTTCCAGCCGTTCGGCGGCTGTCGGGCCGACGGGTTCGTCCAGATCGACTTCGATCAGCACATGCCACGGCGTGCGGGGTGCGATCGGCGCGCGCGTGCCGGGGATATGCGAAAGGACATGGCCAAGGCCATCGTCGGCGATGATCTCAAAACCCTCAAGCGTGCCGCCAAGGGCGCGTTCCAGCAGCCGCAACAGGGAGAGCGCCTGTTGTGGCGAAGCGACGCCGACCCAGCCGACCGCGCGATCGACGATGGCGGGGCTCATGCCCTACGGCGACGCCAACGCGATCGTCATGGACATGGCCGGTGAGATCACCCCGGTCGTCGACCGCATCCCGGTCGTC
>CAXUEQ010000123.1:0-1849 GCA_964250175.1 uncultured Sphingobium sp.
GACACGCTCGTGGGCAGCTACGACGAGCGTCTCATCGTCACGACGGCGCTCGACGCCTTTCTTTCCGGCCAGCCGCAGATCGAAGCGCTGGCCGGCCAATTGCCGCGCCCAACCGGCGCGAAAAACTAAAGCGGGTGGACCAGCGATGAAACGCACATTGAACAACCGGGCATTCCTGAACATCGCGGCATCGTCGCTGATCGTGGGCGTCACCATGGTCGGATGCAGCGGCGCGGCGATGCAGGCGCATCCTTCCATCGCGAGCGCGAAGACCGGCAAGCAGGCCGCTGTCTATGCGAGCAAAGCCGAAGTCGCGCTGCACCAGCGCAATGTCGCAACTGCGCTGAGCGCCGCGGAAATCGCCGTCGCCGCGCAGCCCGATAACGCAGCCTATCGCGCGCTACTTGGACGCGCCTATCTGGCCGATGGGCGCTTTATTTCGGCCGAAACCGCTTTTTCCGACGCGATGACGCTGGGCAATGGCGACGCGCGGACCATCGTCAGCCTGGCGCTCGCCAAGGTTGCGCTGGGCGAGGCGTCTGCCGCCCGCAGCCTGCTCTCCTCCCATATGGATCGCTTGCCTGCCGCCGATTATGGCCTGGCGGTAGCGATCGCGGGCGATGCACAGGAAGGCGTGCGCATTTTGTCGCAAGCGGCCCAGGATCCGGGCGCCGACGCCAAGACGCGCCAGAATTTCGCCTATGCGCTTGCGCTGGCGGGTAACTGGAAAGACGCGCGCATCATGGCCGGGCAGGATCTGGACCCCGCGACCGCGACCCAGCGTATCATCGGCTGGGCGCAGACTGCCGATCAGAATCAAGGCGCACAACGTGTCGCCGCGCTCGTCGGCACGAACATTCGTTTGGACGATGCCGGATTGCCTTCGCGCCTGGCGCTCGCCGCGCCTGCTGCGACACCGATGCTGGCGGAAGCGCCGGCCGCGCCCGACGTGAAGAGCGAGGCCGCACCGGTGCAGGTCGCCGTGGCCGTGCCGATCGAAAAACCGACTATTACGCCTCCTGTCGAAGCACCGCGTCAGCCGGTGCTGGCGCAGGCGCCGCGGATCGTGCGGGATGCGATGAAGCCGGTGCTTCGTCAGATCGCATTGCTCAAGCCGGTGGACGCCGCCGCGTCGAGCCAGTGGGTCGTCCAATTGGGGGCCTATGACAGCGCCGCTGTCGCCAAGGATGGCTGGCAGCGCATGACGCGCGCCCACTTAGGGCTTGCGCGCTATGCCGCGCTCAACAGTTCCGCAACGGTGAACGGGCGGCTCTATTACCGTCTGGCCGTCAAGGGCTTCGCCGATCGCGTGTCGGCGGCCAATCTGTGCCGTTCGATACGCGCGCGCGGTTCGGCCTGTTTCGTACGTGCCGGCACGCCGGACGCCAAGCCGTTGAATTGGGCAGCGGCGAGCAAGCGCCAGCAGTTCGCTTCGCGGTAAAGCTGCCCTTGGGGAGCGGAGGGCGGCTGGTTCCTGCTAGAGGAACTGGCCGCCCTTCATGATTCTGCGCACCCGCCCCTGCACAGGCAGGCGATCGAACGGCGTATTGCCCGCGGCGGCGGCCATCCGGCTTGAATCGACCTGCCACGGCGTGTCGCGGTCGATGAAGATCAGGTCGGCCGCGCTGCCAGGCGTGAAGCTGCCGGCGTCGACGCCCAATATTTGCGCCGGATTGAAACAGAGCAACGCCATCAGCCGGTTGATCGACACCCGATCGTCACGCACCAGATTGAGGGAGAGAGCCAGCAGGGTTTCCGCCCCGGCCATGCCGGGGCTGGCGTCGGCGAAGGGCAGGCGCTTGTCCTCCGGCCCGCGCGGATCGTGGCTGGAAGTGATGACGTCGATCGT
>CAXUEQ010000123.1:1859-4392 GCA_964250175.1 uncultured Sphingobium sp.
CGTCGGCAATGGCGGCAAGCGCCGCCTGTCGATCCGCCTCGCCGCGCAGGGGCGGCGACAGGCGCGCAAAGGTGCGAAAATCGGTGACGGCGATGTCCGACAGGAAGAGATAGGCGGGGCTGATCCCGCAGGTGACGTTCAACCCCTCCGCCTTCGCCGCGCGGATGAGATCGAGGCCGGCCTGTGTGGTGACGAGGCGGAAATGGATCGTCGCGCCGGTTTCGCGCACCAGCATGATGTCGCGCGCGATCGCCATCGCTTCGGCGCAGGCGGGGGCGGAAGCCAGGCCAAGCCGGGTCGCGGTCTCCCCGCTGGTCGCGACCGCCTTGCCCGTCAGCCCGGAATCTTCGGCATGGGCAATGACGGTCAGGCCGAGCGCGGAGGCGTAGGAAAGGACGCGCAGCATCACGCCCGAATCCGCGATCCAGTGCCGGCCGGTGCCGACCGCCTTGGCTCCCGCCGCCTGCATCATGCCGATTTCCGCCAGTTCCGTGCCCTTCAATCCACGGGTCGCGGCGGCGATCGGGTGGACCCAGAAGTCGGGCTTGCCCGCGCGGGTCGCCTGACGGATCAGGCCGACATCGTCGAGCGGTGCGGACTGATCCGGCATCAGCGCGGCGCGGGTAATGCCGCCGAAATGGAAGGCGGGCTTGTCGGTGCTGAACACGCCCAGATCGACCAGGCCGGGAGCGACGATCAGGCCCTGTGCGTCGACCCGTTCGGCATCGGCGGGAATGTCGATCGCGCCGATTGCGAGAATCTGATCCCCGTCGATCAGGATCGCGCCGGTTTCGAGGCTGGTTCCCTGTGGATCGGCGAGACGGGCATTGGTGATGGCGAGGTGAGTCATACCGATGTGGCCTTACCCCAAATATTCGCGGGAATGACGGGATGACGGGGGAAGAGGATCACCAGCCCTCCACGCCGCGCGCGCGGCGCGTCAGCACGTCGAGGCAGGCCATGCGGACGGCGACGCCCATTTCCACCTGTTCGGTGATGGCCGAGCGTTCGGGATGGTCGGCGATGCTGCTGCTGATCTCCACGCCCCGGTTCATCGGACCGGGGTGCATGACCAGTGCGTCGGGCTTGGCGCGGGCGAGCCGCTCGGGCGTCAGGCCGTAGAGCATATGATATTCGCGCGGGGAGGGGATGAAGGCCCCGTCCATCCGCTCATTCTGCAACCGCAGCATCATGACGACATCGGCGCCGTCCAGCCCCTTGTTCATGTCGGTAAAGGGCGTGACGCTCAACTGTTCGATCGCGGCGGGCATCAGTGTCGGCGGGGCGATCACCCGGACCTGCGCGCCGAGCGCCGACAGGCACAGCATGTTCGAGCGCGCGACCCGGCTGTGCAGCACATCGCCGCAGATGGCGACGATCTGTCCTTCGACGCCGCCCTTGCGGCGGCGGATCGTGAGTGCGTCGAGCAGGGCCTGCGTCGGATGCTCGTGCCAGCCGTCGCCGGCATTGAGCACCGGGCAATCGACCTTGTCCGCGATGAGCCGCACCGCGCCCGAACTGCCATGACGGATGACGATGATGTCGGCGTGCATGGCGTTGAGCGTCATCGCCGTATCGATCAGCGTCTCGCCCTTCTTCACGCTCGATTGGGCGGCGTGCATGTTGACCACGTCCGCGCCCAACCGCTTGCCCGCGATTTCGAAGGAGAGGAGGGTGCGCGTACTGTTCTCGAAGAAGGCGTTGATTTGCGTCAGGCCGCGTAGCCTGTCGTCATGTTTGCGCGACCCGCTGCGGTTGACGGC
The DNA here is from genome assembly GCA_964250175.1 of uncultured Sphingobium sp. Taxonomy (GTDB): domain Bacteria; phylum Pseudomonadota; class Alphaproteobacteria; order Sphingomonadales; family Sphingomonadaceae; genus Sphingobium. The sequence continues at coordinate 3,623 of CAXUEQ010000123.1, forward strand.
AACCCATTGTTCGGCTTCGTCCAGCAGAAAGCGGATTTCCCAAGGCATCAGGGTCGCGAGGGCGAGCAGGTCGCGATGCGGAAACAACGCCCGCCCGGTGAGGGACGGGGACGGGGTCTCGCTGGCGGGCTTCGGCATGAGCGCAGGCTTTAGGTGGAAAACCGTAACAAGGGAAGTGCGAGTCGGCCCGCCGCCGCAATTACCGTAAGCCCGGTGCTTCGGATAATGTCGCCTAAATGATGTCGATGACCAGCCTGTCTATGGTCAATAGTAGCACGATGGCGGTTTGCAGGACGCCCAAGGACGCCATCAGAGGCTTGCCGATCACGCCCCTGATACCGCGGCGGCATCGGTCGAACGCCAGCAGCGCCATCGGCGCACCGCCAGCGATCGCGATTGTCGAGAGCAGGGACGGGGACACGGGCGGCTGTCGGACGAGAACGCGTCTCTCGCTTCGCACGAACAGGGCGTAGGACAGGACGTTGAAAAGCGTAAACCAGGCAAGCACGAACGCCAGTATCGAATTTGTCATGTCTCTCCGCCACATGGAGGATCAGGCCGAACCGCCGGTGGTTCGTCACCCCTCTTGGCGTATCATCTTCAATCCTATCGGCTAACCAAAAGTTATCAAAAAAGAATTTCCGCTCTCAGGCTGTCGATCGCGCCCTGCAATATATAGCTGGCGGCCAGCTTGTCGACCAGTTCGCCCCGCCGGGCGCGGCTGGCGTCGGCGTCGATCAGCGTGCGGGTGACGGCCTGGGTCGACCAGC
>CAXUEQ010000124.1:0-1869 GCA_964250175.1 uncultured Sphingobium sp.
ATCGCCGATCTTGCCGGTGCCGCCGCCCATCAGCACGATCGGCTTGTGTCCCGCCTGCTGCATCCGCCGCAGCATCATGATCTGCACCAGGCTGCCGACATGCAGCGACGGTGCTGTCGGATCGAAGCCGATATAGCCCGGCACGATCGCTTTTTGCGCCAGCGCGTCGAGGCCCGCCGCGTCGGTGAGCTGATGAATATAGCCGCGCGTGTCGAGCAGGCGCAGGAGATCGGACTGGAAGCTGGTCATGATGCGCGCGCCTTTAGCATTGGCGTAAGCAATGGGGAAGTGTGTAGCCGTTTTCACCCCGTTCGGGCTGAGCTTGTCGAAGCCCTGTTCTTTCTTCAAAGGAGGTCCTTTGACAATCCAAGGCGGACGGACGGAAAAAGCGTGAACTCAACCCTAGCCATCGGTCTGATGTCGGGCACCTCCCGCGACGGCATGGACGCCGCGCTGATCCGCACCGATGGGGAGGGGCAGGTCGAACCGCTCGCTTTCCATAGCTGCGCCTACACGCCCGGCTTTCGTATCCGCCTCGCCGAAGCCTGCGCGCGCGCGATGGCGATGGACGCGCCGGGCTTCGAACCGCTGATCGCTTCGGTCGAGGAAGAACTGACCGCTTGTCATGTCGACTCCATCGCCGACCTGCTGAGCCGCGACGGGCGGCTGGCGGAAGATATCGGCGTGATCGGCTTCCACGGTCATACCGTCGCGCATCGCCCCGATCGCGGCTGGACCTGGCAGATCGGCGACGGATCGGCCCTCGCCAGCGCCTTCGGCATCCCCGTCGTCGCCGACCTGCGCAGCGCCGACGTCGCCGCGGGCGGGCAGGGCGCGCCCCTGCTCCCGGTCTATCACCGCGCGCTCGCCGCCGGTCTGGCCAAGCCCGTCGCCATCCTCAACCTCGGCGGCGTCGCCAACATCACCTATATCGGCGCGGACGACATGCTGATCGCCTTCGACACCGGCATGGCGAGCGGCCTGATCGACAACTGGATGCAGGCCGAGGGGGCGGGAGACTATGACGCGGGCGGCGCCATGGCCGCTGCCGGGCAGGTCGATCAGGCGCTGCTCGCCGCCATGCTCGATCATCCCTTCTTCGACGTGCCGGCGCCAAAGAGCATCGACCGCGAAGACTTCACGATCCAGCCGGTGCGCGGCCTCGGCGTTGCCGATGGCGCGGCGACGCTCACCGCCTTCACCGCGCAATCGATCGCGCTGGCGCTCGGTCATCTGCCCGCGCCGCCGACCGCGCTTTATGTCGCGGGCGGCGGGCGGCATAACGCCACGCTGATGCGGATGATCGCTCAGACCTGCGGCGTTCCCACCCTGTCCGTCGACACGCTCGGCTGGGATGGCGACGCGGTGGAGGCGCAGGGCTTCGCCTATATGGCGGTGCGCAGCCTGGCCGGCCTGCCGATCAGCTTCCCCGGCACGACCAATGCGCCGCGACCGCTGACCGGGGGTGTATTGCATCAGCCGCATTAAGCTGGACGATCCCGGCCAAACCAAATTTCCACAGTAACATTCATTCCGGCTCCAACTTCGCCTGACGATCCCCGATACTGCGCTAGGGGGGACTTTTGCGATGCCAGGGTTACGGGGAATGTCATGCCTATCCAAACGATCTTCGCGCCGGACGGCAGCGAGATGGTCGTCATGCCCCGTATCGAATATGACCGCTTGGTCGCGCGGGCGCAGCAACCGTCCCGCCTGTCCGGCGAGAGCGAAGAGGATGCCATTCCCGCCGAAGTCATGGGCTATCTGCGCTATGGCTTCACCCCGCTGGAGGCCTGGCGCACCTATCGCGGGATGACGCAATTGCAGCTTCAACAGCTAAGCGGCATACCCCATGCGGGCATCGTGCGG
>CAXUEQ010000124.1:1879-4066 GCA_964250175.1 uncultured Sphingobium sp.
TGGAAGCCATGGATCACGACAGCGCGCCGATAATGCGCGCCAAAACGCGGCGCAAGCTGGCGATCATATTGAACTGCCCGGCGTGGGCGCTTGAGCCGATGGGTGAAAGTCGCGTCAGTGCAAGCGAAGATACCGGCGGGGAAGGGGGGCTTAGGCCTAATGCGCCCCGCGCGCCGTCGCCACCGTAACCATACCGTTCGCGGCATAGGCGGTGCTCGATGTCGGCTTGGCCGCGCCGCTGTCCGCGCCGTCGATCATCGCCGCCAGCTTCCGGTCGCCCGGAACCTCCGCATAGACATCATACAGGTCGAGCCGCCCGACGCTGTGCACGGCCATCTGATACCCGGCATCGTCGCCCGATCGTGTAAAGCGCATCGTCCTGCCTGCGTCGTCCATCGGCACGATGAAGGATCCCGCTCCACCGACCGGGCGCAATACTTCATAGGCGCTGTCCGCCGTCCGGATTGTGCGGTCGATGCACAAGGCGTCGCGTCCATCCCGCGGGAAATTCGCCGCCGCTCCCGCCGCCGCGCCGCGCTGCCGCGCGCTACAGGGGGCGATGGCCGCAGCCTGCGCCGCATGCACGGCAACACCCGCATCGAACGTCATGCCAGCGAGCATCGCGTCGATCCCGGCGGTCACTTCGTCCGCGCGGTCGGCGGGACCGGTCACGCGCAATTTCACGATCCAGCGCCCGGCATGGACGAGCGCAGCCGCCGTTGTCAGTTGCCCGTCGGCGGCACCTGCATAAATCGACCGGATCGCGCCGTCGGCCACGCCTCCTACCGGCGCCACGCCAAAGGCGATGCGCCTGGTTTCCGGCCCGAAATGGCCGACGATCGCCTTGTCGGTCATATAGGCGGCGATGGCTGTGTCGGCATAGCTGGTAAGATAGATATAGGCCGTCGCCTGCACCGCGCCGTCTTCCGACATATATTGCGCGACATTGTCGATGCCCTTGCCGCCATCGGACAATTCGCCCGACTTGATCAGGTTCAGCGTCCCGGCGGCGGTGGGCACCATGATACCGGCGGCGGTGACGCGGGCCTTGTCGCCATCAACACGCCACGCTTCCTGCGGCGCGGCCATGGCCGAAGCCGCCGGCAGGGCCAAAGCGAACATCAAAGGCAGGAGCAACTTACGCATCGGCATCCTCATCCATAATCAGTCCTCTGCGGGACTTCTGTGGGAAAGATACAGATATGGCGAAGGGGCGCAAGCACGCATCGCGTGCCTGCGTCGCGGCTGCCTCAGTTCCGGGCGCGGACGGCGGCGCGGGCCTGCAACAGGTCCCACAGACCGCGATGCTGGCGCAGCAACTGGCGCGCGCCGAAATGGATGGCGCGGACGGCGGCATCGTCCGTCGCCAGCGCGTCGGCCATGGCCAGCGTCGCGGCGCGGCTCGGCAACAGGCAGGGCTTTGGCTCTACCCCGACACGCAGCGCCGCCGAATCGAGCAGGGCGCGCACGGCCTGCCAGTCCAGCGCCAGCGCGATCGCCGCGCCCATCGCGCAGCCGCGCCGGTCGGACTGGGCCAGCATTTCGAGCGCGTGGCGCTGCTGGATGACCGTCGCTTCGCACTCGCTCTGTCCGGCGGTGCTGGGCAGCGGGCCGACCACGACGGTGACCTGTGTCAGGAAGGACCGCTCCGCGGAAAAGCCCTGCGCCGCCTGCACCAGCCAGGCGCGCGCGGCATTGTCGGTGGTGCGGGTGGCGGCATGGTCGATCACGCCGGGGTGGCGACCATGGAGCATACAGAGATAATGGGCCGCATCCGCCTGATTGGCGATCGATCGTCCGGCGGACGGGCTTAACAAAGCTGCGGAATAGACATGCGCGGCCGTGCCGTCGGCGGCTACGAGCGTGGCCATGACGTCCGCAATGTCGCCCGTGCCGCGTAATGGAACCGCCGCTTCACCCATTGCCGAACCCCGTTATTGCGCGCCAGACCTGACGACACCTACATGTCCTGCTGTAGCGGAGCGGGGTAAACAGCCAGTTAAGTGCCGAAAATAAGCGGCAAATTTTTGCCGGGTTTTGCTGTGCCCCAGCCCAGGGGCCGGGGAACGGGCAATATTACTGGTCGAGGAAGCTGCGCATTTTCCGGCTACGGCTTGGATGCTTCAGCTTGCGCAGCGCCTTCGCCTCGATCTGGCGGATGCGTTCGCGCGTCACGCTGAACTGCTG
>CAXUEQ010000125.1:0-3964 GCA_964250175.1 uncultured Sphingobium sp.
ATGGCGACGCCGGACATCCACAGCGGGATCATGCCGGGGAAGTTGAACGGGGTGATGCCCGCGCCGATGCCGAGCGGCTGGCGGAAGGAATAGACGTCGATGCCGGGACCCGCGCCCTGTGTATATTCGCCTTTGAGCACATGCGGGATGCCGCAGCAAAATTCGATCACTTCCAGCCCGCGCTGAATGTCGCCCCTGGAATCGGCGATCACCTTGCCATGTTCGGAACTCAGAAGATGCGCCAGCGCGTCCAGATTCTTCTCGACCAGCGCCTTGAAGGCGAACATCACGCGGGCGCGGCGCTGCGGGTTGGTGGCGGCCCAGCCGGGTTGCGCCCTCTTCGCGGCGACGACGGCGGCATCGAGCAACGCGGCATCGCCAAGTGCGACACGGGCCTGAACCCTGCCATCGTTCGGGTCGAACACGTCGCTGAAACGGGTGGGCGCGGGGATGGCGACGCCGCTGGCCAGCATATGGCTGATGTTGCGCATGAACGGCGAATCCTCTTCCAGGAACAGGCTTTCATTCTTCTGGGCGGTTGCGCGGATGCAGGCAATTGCCCAGTTATGCATCATGGGCCGCGTTTTATGCCAGGCCAACAGGTCGCACGCTTGCACGACGGCCCGCTCTCGCCCACATAGGGGCATCGAGGAGCGTTGGTATCTTGCCCAGTCAGTCGAAATATAAATGTCGCAGCGTCGCGATCGATCGTCGCGACGAAGGACGGACGCCCGTCGGCGAATATCTCGATTTTCTGGCGGCATGGATCAAGAGGCCGCGCCAGACGGCGTCCGTCGTGCCGAGTAGCCGCTATCTCGCCCGGCTGATGGTGCGCGACGTTGCGCCGGACGGCGGGCGTGTGCTGGAACTGGGCGGCGGCACGGGGGTGTTCACCCGCGCCATCCTCGCCACCGGCCTGCCTGCGGCCATGCTTGAAGTGGTCGAGATCAATCCGGCCTTTGCGCGCGGCCTGCGGCGGCATTTCCCCGGCGTTTCGATATTGGAGACGCCCGCGCAGAATATTTCGGCGGCGGCTGCGGGCGCACAGGGCGATTATCAACTGGTGGTGAGCGGATTGCCGCTGCTGGCGATGGACAAGGCGCTGCATATCGCGATCCTGGGCGAGGCCTTCGCGATGCTGCGGTCGGGCGGCAGCCTCGTGCAATTCACCTATTCATTGCGCCCGCCGGTCAGCGCCAGCGTGCTCGATCATCTGGGGCTGGAAGTGGCGCGCGTCGGCCAGACCGTGCGCAACTTCCCGCCCGCCACGATATTCCGCTTCACACGGCGTGGCGAGCAGGGCCGATAAGGCTGACGGATAAGCCGTCTGCCTTTAGAGTGAGTGGTCCGCGGCAAATTGCGCGCGGGTGCGGGAGACGAAGCCGATCACGTCAGCGCTGCGGTGAATGCGGGGCGCGTGGCCGGATCCTCCAAGCGCGGCCTGTTCCTCCAACCAGCTCAGAATATGGCGGCCATGGTCCCATTGCCCGAGATCGGCGAGACCGTTCGCCGCACCGATGTCGCCGCCATCGACGACATGGCTGCCCCAGAAGCCCGCAAGCGCTTCCGCGCCGGCAAAGCGCATGTGCGGGTCGGTGCGGCTCGCGACCACCACGGATGGGAAGGGCAACAGGGTCTTTGGCGCCGGGCCGAACCCGATCATGCGCAGATCATGTCCGGCGGCATCGACGTCGGGCGGGGTGACGAGCATGGCGCCCACCACGGGATCGCCATAAGCGGGGCGCTCCAGCGTCGCCCACCAGGCGACGGCGAGGCAGGCAAGACCGCGCGCTACCAGAAGGACCGGGCGATCGGCCTGACGGATGGCATGATCGAGCGCCGTCACCCAGGCATTGCGGCGAGGCTGATCCCAGGCGCCCAGTTCCACGCCCACCATGTCGTCACGATCGGCTTCCCACTGGCTGAGCCAATGGCCGGGTCCGGGCTGTTCCATACCCGCCAGGGTCAGGATGACGGGTGTCTGGTCGCTGTTCGGCACGGGCATGGCGTCGCTCCTCGGTTAGGGGGGATCGAATCGTCTCGAACCGTCAGAATGTTATCTACTTCAGGGATAGACAACAGGCGTTGCGTCCAATGGAGTGGCCTGTGCGTCCGAAGGAAAAATTATCGCCCGGCACGCTTCAGACGCATCAATGCGTCGTCCAGCGCAGAGAGAAAACGGGAGCGGTCGGCCTTCGAAAAAGGCGCGGGACCGCCGATGCCGTCGCTCACCGCGCTGGCGCGCAGATCGGCCATGATCGCGCGTGTCGCGATGGCGCTGCCGATCGAACTGGTAGTGAAGGGCCGGCCGTTGGAGCCGATGACGACAGCATCCGCCTTCAGACAGCGATCGGCGAGCAATATGTCGGCGGTGATTACCACAGCGTCCGGCCCGGCGCGCGCGGCGATCCAGTCGTCCGCCGCGTCGAACCCGTCGCTCACCACTTCACGCGCGATCAGCGGGTGCGGCGGCACACGGATCGGGCTGTTGCTGACGATGGTCACGGCAACCTCCAGGCGAAAGGCGACCTTGTAGATCTCGTCCTTCACCGGGCAGGCGTCGGCGTCGACCAGAATGCGGGGCATGGGCGTTTCCGTCAGTCAGCCGAACGGGTTGGTTTGGGCGTGCCGATAGTCAGTCGCGGCCGCCGCGCGGCTTTCCCGCATAAGGCTTTCCGCCGCTCGGCTTGCCCTGATAGGGGCGTCCGCCGCCGGCGCCACCGGGACCAGCTTTCTTAAACCCACGGGGCGCGCTGGGCTTTTCGCCATATTTCGCGCCGAGCATGGGCCGGGGGGCGGGCGCGCGGGCTTCGCTGCGGGGGGTCTCATGGCGTGGGCCATCATTGCGGGCGCCCTCATTGCGGGCGTGGTCCGGACGGCCGCCCTCGCGGCGATTATGCTTGGCTTCCTCGCGCGGCGAACCCTGCACCGCTTCGATCAACACAGCGCCTTCGCCATCCGGATCGTCGCCAGCGGTGCGCTTGACCGCCGCAATGAAGCGTCCGGCGACGGCGCGCGGCACTTCGAACAGGGTCTCGTTGCCCGCAAGGCGGATCGCGCCAATCTCGCCGCGCGTGATATGGCCGCGACGGCAGAGCAGGGGGAGGATCCAGCGCGGATCGGCATTGTCGCGGCGGCCGATATTCATGCGGAACCATTGGGTATCCTCGAAACCCGGCCGCGGTCCCTGTTCGCGCTGCGGGGCGCGGGCGCCCGCCTCGATCAGTTCCTCGGGCGCGGGCATCCGGGCGCGGTGAGCATGGACGAGGGCGGCGGCGATGTCTTCGGGGCTGCGCTGCTCGAGCAGCTTGGCCGCCAGTGCGCGATCCTCGTCATCGACCTCGACCGGTTCGAGCAATGCGGCGATCAGGCGATCGCGATCGGCGGCGCGAATATCCTCAGGTGTCGGCGCGTCGAGCCATTCGGCATTGATCTTTGCGCCCCGCAGCATCGATTCGACGCGTTTGCGCCTGGGGTACGGGACCAGCAGCACGGCGGTGCCCTTCTTGCCCGCGCGACCGGTGCGGCCCGAGCGATGCTGGAGCGTCTCGGCATCGCGCGGCAGTTCGACATGGACGACCAGGCTGAGCGTCGGCAGATCGATGCCGCGCGCGGCGACGTCGGTAGCGACGCAGACGCGAGAACGACGGTCACGCAGCGCCTGTAGCGCCGCGTTGCGCTCATTCTGGCTATGCTCGCCCGACAGCGCGACGACCGCGAAGCCGCGCTCGGTCAGGCTGGCGTGGAGATGGCGGACATTGTCGCGCGTGGCGCAGAACAGCATCGCCGTTTCCGCTTCATGCAGGCGCAGCAGGTTCACCACGGCATTTTCGATGTCGGACGGGGCGACGGTGACGGCCTGATAGCTGATGTCGCCATGACCGCGATCTTCACCGACGGTCGAGATACGCAGTGCATCCTGCTGATAACGCTTGGCGAGCGCCACGATCGGCTTGGGCATGGT
>CAXUEQ010000126.1:0-3800 GCA_964250175.1 uncultured Sphingobium sp.
CGGGCGTGTGCATCACCTCGGGGTGAAACTGCATCGCGTAAAAGCGCTTCGCCTCGTTGGCGACGATCGCATAGGGCGCGCCCTCGCTGGTCGCGACCACTTCGAACCCGGCGGCAAGTTCGGTCACCTTGTCGCCATGGCTCATCCACACCTGATGCGTCTCGCCCGGCCGCCACAGGCCGTGGAACAGGCCGCACGTCTTCTGGACTTCGATGAAAGCGCGGCCGAATTCGCCGCTTTCGCCGCCTTCGACCTGGCCGCCCAGTTGCTGCATCATCGTCTGCTGGCCATAGCAAATGCCCAGGATCGGAATGCCGGCATCGAAAAAAGCCTGCGGCACACGCGGGCTGTCCTCCCACATCACCGAGGACGGGCCGCCCGACAGGATGATGCCCTTGGGTTTAAGTCGCTCATAAGCTTCACCGGCACTGTTGAACGGTGCGATCTCGCTATAGACTCCCGCCTCGCGCACCCGGCGCGCGATCAACTGGGTGACCTGGCTGCCGAAGTCGACGATCAAAATGGTCTGCTGACTATGGAGCGCCTGATCGGGAATAGACATGGGTCGCGAGTTCCGGTGCCGGAGAAAAGGATTGGGGCCGACTATCGTCCCCGCCCCGCCCTGTCCAGCCAAGGCGCTCGCCCGACGCCTATTTCCCCTGTTCCGGATCGATGATCCTCAGCCCCGTCCAGCGCGCCACGAACGCATACATGTCCGCATATTCGTCGATCAGCTTGTCGGTCGGCTTGCCCGATCCATGACCTGCACGCGCGTCTATGCGGATCAGATGCGGCTTGTCGCCGATCGCGCTCGCCTGCAGCGCCGCGACATATTTGAAGCTATGCGCCGGCACGACGCGGTCGTCGGTGTCGGCCGTCGTTACCAGGATCGCCGGATAGTCACGACCCCCAAGCACATTATGATAGGGGGAATAGGCATAGAGCTTTTGAAAATCGGCTTCCCGATCCGGATAGCCATAATCATCGACCCAATAGCGCCCCGCCGTGAAGCGATCGAACCGCAGCATGTCCATTACGCCCACCGCCGGCAATGCGGCAGCGAACAGGTCCGGCCGCTGATTGACCACCGCGCCGACCAGCAGGCCGCCATTGGAGCGTCCCTCGATCGCCAGTTGGTCCTTGCCGGTATAGCCGTTGGCTTTCAGATATTCACCGGCGGCGATAAAATCGTCGAATACATTTTGCTTGTTTTCCAGCCGGCCGGCATCGTGCCACGCCTTTCCATATTCGCCGCCGCCGCGTAGATTCGCGATCGCTACTGCGCCACCCTGCTCCAACCAGGCGAGACGGGTCGCCGAAAAACCCGGTGTCAGCGAAATGTTGAACCCGCCATAGCCATAGAGCAGAGTCGGCACCGGCTTGTGCGCGTCGGCAATGTCCCTCCGCCGGATCACGAACATCGGGATTTGCGTGCCATCCTTTGACGGGAAGAATATCTGCTCGGTCACGAAAGCCTCGGGATCGAAAGCCAGATTGGGTTGCGCAAATATCGCGATCCGGCCTGTCGCTATATCATAGCGATAGATGGTCGATGGCATGGTAAAGCCGGAAAAGCTGAAGAAGGTCTCTGGATCGCCGCTCTTTCCCGCAAAGCCGGCGGCCGTGCCTACGCCCGGCATCGGCACGTCGCCCACTGGCCGGCCATCCAGTTCGACGACTTCGGCCACGGTCTGCGCATGGTTGAGATAGGCCAGGACCAGGCGATCCCCCACCATCGACGCGCCGACCAGCGGTTCGGCGCGTTGCGGCACGATCTCGACCGGTGCGCGGCGCAGGCGCGACGCATCGAGCCGTACCAGATGTTGCCGTGGCGCGTTCCTATCCGTGATGAACCATAGGAGGTCGCCGCGGCTGCCCACCAACTTCCACCCGTCATTCAATCCACGCACCAGCATGCGGGGCTTGATCGGCCGGCCGGCCCAGCCTGGCGCAAGGGCGACCAGCACAACCTCATCCCGCTCGTCCGTGCCTTGCCGCGAGGTGATGACCAGCCAACGCCCGTCATCCGTCACCCGGCCCTGATGACCCAGATCCGGCCGTTCCGCCGTATGATAGACCAGAAGGTCGCTGGCCTGCGCCGTACCGATACGGTGATAATAGACCGCCTGCCCTTTCGCGACCGACTGGAAGGCTTTGCCAGCCGTCGGAGCGGGGAAGCGCGAATAGAAGAAGCCCGTCCCTTCCGCGTCCCAACTCATGTCGGAGAATTTAACCCAGTCGATCTCGTCGCCCAGCGCCTCGCCGCTATCGACGTCGACCAGCCTGAGCGTGCGCCAGTCCGATCCCCCCTCTTGCATCGCATAGAGCAGGTAGCGTCCATTGGGCGATGGGCGCCATTCGGCAAGCGCCGTCGCACCGTCTTTCGCCCATGTGTTGGGATCGATCAGTAACCGTTGCTTGCCCTGTACCCCTTCGCGCACATAAAGCGGCGACTGATTTTGCAAGCCGCTATTATAGGCATAGAAATAGCGTCCGTTCGCCTTCACCGGCGTGGATAAGCGGCCATAATTGAACAGTTTTACCATCCGCCGCCGCAATATGTCGCGACCAGGCAGCGTATCGAGATAATGTTTGGTAATCCGATTTTGCACGTTAACCCAGTCGCGAACCCCCTGGTCCTCGCGCACGTCGGCTTCGAGCCACCTGTAGGGATCGGCCACTTTAACGCCGAAATGATCCTCGACCACATTGTCGCGGCGAGTCAGGGGATAGCTAGGCAAAGTGCCCTCCTTGCCTGTGCCAAAGTCGTGCTTTTCCACAGGCCTCGCATATAAGGGAGACGAGACCAAAAATGCCACGGCGAAAAAGGCATGCGGCAGCGATCCCATTGCTTTCCGCACGCTGCCTCTCCCTATCATCACGATATAAAATAATTCGGGCCGCAGCTTAGGAAGCGGCGGCCCGATTGTGAAGTCTCACTTCAGATTATGAGCGGTGGAGGATTTGGCTTATGCCGCCTCCAGCTCGTCCTCATCTGCGCCCAGAACCGGACCCGAGTCCTGTCCCTTGGCATTGACGTCACGATCCACGAATTCGATGATCGCAAGCGGCGCGGCGTCGGATGCGCGGATACCGGCCTTGATAACACGGGTATAGCCGCCGGCACGATCAGCATAGCGCGCAGCCAGCGTGTCGAACAGCTTCACCAGTTGCGCATCGTCGAGCAAACGAGCGTGGGCGAGACGGCGGTTCGAAAGACCGCCCTTCTTGGCGAGCGTGATCAGCTTCTCGACATAGGGGCGCAGTTCCTTCGCCTTGGCGACGGTGGTGGTGATCTGCTCATGCTTGATAAGCGCAGCCGCCATGTTGCGAAACAGGGCCGCGCGGTGGCTGGAGGTACGTTGCAGCTTGCGGCCGCCTACACGATGACGCATTGACTTCTTCCTTCGTTCGTTCGGAGACCGTTTCAGGTATCTCCGGCCAGGCAGCGACGCGGACTGCCTCTATACGTCATCCTCGCGAAGGCGAGGACCCATCTTCCGCCCTATCCCCGGCCGCATGGCCGGGAGATAAGGGTCCCGCCTTCGCGGGAATGACGAGAAGATCAAATCAGCCCAGCAGTTCCTGCTCCAGCTTCTTGGCCATTTCCTCGATATTCTCAGGCGGCCAGCCGGGGATGTCCATGCCAAGGCGCAGGCCCATGGACGACAGCACTTCCTTGATTTCGTTCAGCGACTTGCGACCGAAATTAGGGGTGCGCAGCATTTCGGCTTCGGTCTTCTGAACCAGATCGCCGATATAGATGATGTTGTCGTTCTTGAGGCAGTTGGCCGAACGCA
>CAXUEQ010000127.1:0-3779 GCA_964250175.1 uncultured Sphingobium sp.
CCGATCTTGCCTGGGCATGGCTGGGGCAGGGGCGGACCGGGCGAGCGCTGGCCTATGCCCGGCAGGCCTATCGCCTTCAGCCGGCCAGCCCGGTGACGACCGATGCCTATGGCTGGACTTTGTTTAAAATGGGCGGCGAGCGGCAGGACAGTATCGACCTGCTGGAAAAGGCGCAGGCGCTGGCCCCACGCAATGGCGCGATCGCCGGACATCTGGCGCAGGCGCGCGCCGCGAAAAGCTGATCAGGCTTCCTGGTCGACCGAGAGATCGCGCAGACTGATCCCCACGCGACGCATCTGCGCAGCGACCGGCGGCCAGACATTCTCGATGAAATGGCTGCGCTCTGCCGATCGGAGGCGACGTGTAGCGCCCTCCGCGACGAACAGGCCGACGCCGCGTCGTACCAGCACGAGGCCATCATCCTGGAAACTTTGATAGGCTTTCGCGACCGTCAACGGATTGGCACCCTGTTGCGCGGCAAAGGCGCGCACCGACGGAAGCATGTCTCCGTCACCATAGGCGCCGTCCAGAATGGATGCCGAGATGATGTCACGCAAACGGAGATAGACGGGTTTTGAATCATCGGCCATGACTGCATCAGTGACATAATACAGCCTGACAGGTCAAGTATCGTTCAATTCGTGCATCGATCAGTGCCGTTAACCTGCCCAATGCGATACGATCGTGTCATAATCCGGCCTGGGGCGCTCTTCCAGCGCTCTGCCCGGCGTTCCGATGAAGACGAATCCGGCGATGATCTCTTCCGGTCCACCGAACGCATCGCGCACCCGGCTGCTGTAACTGGGCCAGCCGGTCAGCCAACTGCCTACGAAACCCAGTGCGTGGGCGGCATGCAGCAAGTTCATGGTCGCCGCGCCCACCGATAGCTGTTGCTCCCATAACGGAATATTGCTGCTCGGCTTAGGATCGAAAAGCACGACGACCAGGCTGGGCGCCTGATGGGCGAACTGGTGCATCGCTTCGATCTCCAGCCGTCCGGCTTCGGGCTTTTCTGCCCGATAGGCGCGTTCCAGCAAGGCGGCGAGCGCGTCGCGCTGAGTGTCGCCCACGATCACGAACCGCCACGGGGCCAGCTTGCCATGATCGGGCGTCCGGCCGGCGATTTCCAGGATCGCGCGTAAATGGGCGGCATCGGGACCGGGGCCGGTCATGTCGCGCGGCTTGCCCGACCGGCGGGTTCGCAGCAGGGTGAGGGGATCGGTACGGTTGTTGAAGGCTTGCTCGGTCATGCGCCCCTAAATGGCGGCTCGATCCCGCCGGGGCAAGTCGATAGCGTTGTGAAATTATATTCTTCACAGCCGTAATTTTCGCGCTACCCTTTGCGACCAGGACATAAGGCCGCACGCAGAGGCGGATGGATCAGGGGTTCGTTGATGGCCGCACTTTCTCCCGCAGATGGGGCAGCCGGACGTACCCTGCTCGGACATCCGCGCGGGCTGTTCCTGCTGTTCTTCATGGAAATGTGGGAGCGTTTCTCCTTCTACGGGATGCGCGCGCTGCTGATCTTCTACCTGACCAAGCATTTCCTCTTTTCCGACACTGCCGCCAGCCTGACCTATGGCGCCTATATGTCGCTGGTCTATATCAGCCCGCTGGTCGGCGGCTATCTTGCCGATCGTTATCTGGGTCAGCGCAAGGCGGTGCTGTTCGGCGGAATCACGATCGCGGCGGGGCATGTGATACTGGGCATCGAGGGCGATACCGGCGCGAGCGGTTTTGCGCAGGACATGTTCTGGCTGGGGCTGGCCACGATCGTTGTCGGCACCGGTTTCCTGAAAGCCAATGTCTCGGCGCTGGTCGGCCAGCTCTACCCGCGTCGGGATGTGCGGCGCGACCCGGCCTATACGATCTTTTACATGGGCATCAATCTCGGGTCGGTCATGGGACCGATCCTCTGCGGCTATCTGGGCGAGCGCTGGGGGTGGAGCTGGGGTTTCGGCGCCGCGTCGGTCGGCATGATAGCCGGGGTGATAGGGTTCGCATGGGGAACGCCGCTGCTGAACGGTGCGGGGGAAGCGCCCGATCCGCAAGCGCTGAAGGCGCGGGTCGGTCCGTTCAGCCGCGAATGGAATATCTATATCGGCAGCCTGCTGGGTATCGGGCTGACATGGTTTCTGATCCAGTCGAGCGGAACCGTGGGTGTGCTCCTGGTAGTCGCCGCCGCGCTGATGGTGGCGTATCTCCTCTACGAGGCGCTGACGCAACTGGACAAGTTCGGACGCGACCGGTTGCTTGCGGCGCTGTTCCTGCTGGCGCTCAACCCGATCTTCTGGGGCCTGTACGAGCAGACCGGATCGTCGCTCAGCCTGTTCACCGACCGGCATGTCGACCGGGTCATGCTGGGCTGGACCGTTCCGGCTTCCGTCTTTCAGTCAGTCAACGCCATCTTCATTCTCCTGCTGGGACCGGTCTTCGCGTGGATATGGATCGCGCTGGGCAGGCGACGGATCGAGCCGTCCGCACCGGCCAAGTTCGGCCTGGGTATCACCCTTGTCGGGGCGGGTTTCCTTGTCCTGGTCGTGGGCGCTACCATGGCGGGGGCGGGCATGCCGACACCGGTCATTTTTATCCTCCTTCTCTATTTGCTCCACACTATGGGCGAACTGGCACTGTCGCCAGTCGGGCTGTCGGCCATGTCGACGCTTTCGCCCGCGCGGATGATAGGGTTGCTGATGGGTATCTGGTTCCTGTCTATGGCGGGCGGCGAATATGTCGCCGGGCTGATCGCGGCGGCGACGGGTTCCGGCGAAGGCAATGCCGCGTCGCCGGCGGCGGTGGACCATATACTCGACATTTATAGCCGGATCGGCTGGATAGCGGTGATCGCGGGCTTTGGAGTGATGGCGATCGCTCCACTGATCAGGAAGCGAATGCACCTCAAAGACGCTTAGCTTCGCACATTTCCCGCACATTGAGCCATATCGTTGCGCTCTTCTGATCTTTTATAACAATAGACGCCATATTGATCATGCCGCCGATGGAAAGAGCCGAATGTCATGATATCCAGTCGCCGGCATGTAGGACAGACGTCCAGCGTCACACCGCCGCTTTCGCCCTGACCCGATTCCAATAGTCCCGCACGTCGCGCCGCAATTCGCCCGCGCAGAGATAGAGCGCGAAGACGTTCGGGATCGCCATCAGGAAAAAGCTGCAATCCACGATATCAATCACCTTGCCCAAGGGAATGACGGCGGCGGGGGGCAGGGCGGCGACGTAAAGGATTTTGTAGGTCCATTGCGCGCGTGGGCCATGGCCGAACAGATAGCCCCACGCCTGAAGCCCGTAAAAGCCCCACGCCACCAGCGTCGAATAGGCGAAGAGAAAGACCGTGATCGCGAGCAGCCAGGGGAACCAGGGTGACACCCCGGCAAAGGCGGCGGAGGTGATGGCGATGCCCTGCAACCCGTCGTCCCATGTTCCCGCGACCACCAGCGCCAGCCCGCCGAACGAGCAGACGATCATGATGCCGAGCAGCGGTTCGAGCAAGGCGACCAGCCCTTCCGACACCGGTTCGTCGGTGCGCGCCAGGCTGTGCGCCATCACCGCCGACCCGACGCCCGCCTCGCTGGCGAACACGGCGCGGCGCATGCCGACGACGAAGGCGCCGATCGCGCCCCCGGTGGCGGCGGAGCCATGCCATGCGCCGTCCCATATCTGACCCAGCGCCATCGGAATGCGCGCATGGTCCAGAACCAGGATCGCCAGCACCCCGGCCAGATAGACCGCGACCTTGAGCGGGGTCAGCCGCTTGGCGACCT
>CAXUEQ010000128.1:0-3489 GCA_964250175.1 uncultured Sphingobium sp.
GACGCTTGGACGGGCGGACACCGTTGTGCGGGATCGGCGTCACGTCGCGGATCGAGGTGATGGTGAAACCCACCGCCTGTAGCGCGCGCAACGCGGACTCGCGTCCGGAACCCGGACCCTTGACTTCAACCTCCAGTGTGCGGACGCCATGCTCGGCAGCCTTGCGGCCCGCATCCTCGGCGCAGACCTGCGCGGCATAAGGGGTGGACTTGCGCGACCCCTTGAAGCCCATCATGCCGGCCGAAGACCAGCTAATCGCATTGCCCTGCGCATCGGTGATGGTGATCATGGTGTTGTTGAAGCTGGCGTTCACATGCGCGACGCCAGACGAGATATTCTTGCGCTCGCGCTTTTTGATGCGCTGAGGTTCCCGTGCCATTTGCTAAATCCTACTCGAAATCTGGAACCAAGGCCGCGCCTGCAAAAGACTGCCCTGGCGGAGAAGAAGCCGACCCGGACTGAAAAATCAGTCGGGGTCCGATTATTCCTTACTTCTTCTTGCCTGCTATCGCCTTGGCTTTGCCCTTGCGGGTGCGCGCATTGGTATGCGTACGCTGACCACGAACCGGCAGGCCCTTGCGGTGACGCAGGCCCCGATAGCAGGCCAGATCCATCAGGCGCTTGATATTCATCGCGACTTCGCGGCGAAGATCGCCCTCGACCGTCAGATCGGCGTCGATCGCTTCGCGAATCTGCAGAACTTCGGCATCCGACAGGTCCTGAATACGGCGGCTCTGGTCAATGCCCAGCTTGGTGGCGATGTCGACGGCGGTCTTGCGACCGATGCCGTGAATGTAGGTCAGCGCGATGATCACGCGCTTGTTGGTGGGCAAATTGACGCCCGCAATACGTGCCATTAGAAAATCTCCTGCTCCACGGGGCGTGTGGCGGCACCCCATCTCAAAGCTGCAACTCAGTCAGGCATATCCGGCCAAACCGGACCATCGACCTGACGACAACAAGCATATATCCCTCCGGACGCAAAAAAGACGGCCAGCGCCTCTTGTGCACTGCCGCTGTTAAGCGTGTTGGGATTGCCTGCCCTTAAAGAGTCGTCTCGGGCGAGTCAAGCGGCCGGGCGACACGCGGAAACATTCGTCGTCGTCCGATGTTGACGCCTGCTCGCGATGCGCGCAAGCGGCGGGTAAGGAGAAAGGGATTGACCGACCGGATCATGCGCCAAATCGTACGGGGGATAGCCGCGTCCTTGCTGTTATTCGCAGGGCTGGGCGCGGCGCATGCCGATGCGTTGCGCGCGCTATGCCCCGATCGCCCAGGGCTGGGCACACCCGCCTGTACGGTCGACAAGGGGCATCTGGTCGCCGAAGCGGGCCTGCTCGACTGGACCCGCGAATCCGACTCGACAAGCCGGACTGATACGCTGACGGGCGGCGATCTGCTCCTGCGCTATGGCCTGACCGACAGCCTTGAGGTGCAGGCCGGGTGGACCGCGATCGGCCACGTCCGCACCCACGACAAGCCGAGCAGTGCAATTGACCATGCAACCGGAACCGGCGATATCTTGCTTGGTATCAAGCAAAATCTGCATAATCCCAGCGGGTCGGGCTTTTCGATCGCAGCCCTGCCTTATGTCACGCTTCCCACCGGCGGCAAGGCGATCGGCGCAGGCGACTGGGGCGCAGGCCTGATTGTCCCGGTCAGCTTCGCATTATCGGAGAAGCTGACATTGTCCCTGACGCCGGAGGTGGATGCGGCCGTAGACGAGGATAGGAATGGACGGCATCTTGCCTATGGCAGTGTGGCCGGCCTTGGCTATGAAATCAGCAATGCTGTTTCGGCCACACTGGAAGCCCAAACTATCCGCGATCGCGATCCCGACGGGCATCGGACGCAAACGCTCGCCAGCGTCTCCGTCGCCTGGCAACCGAACGACGCTATGCAGTGGGACATAGGTGCGGTTGCCGGTCTTAACCATGCCAGCCCCGATGCGGAACTATATGTCGGTGTCGCCCGACGCTTCTGATTGCATCTACGCACTAAGTTGTTATAACAGTCGTATGAACAGGCCTCTCAAGCTCATCAAGATCGGCAACTCGACTGGCATTATCCTGCCCAAAGAGGTGCTGGCGCAGCTACGTGTGACATTGGGAGATGAAATTTTCCTGAGCGATGCGCCGGACGGTTTACGTCTATCCGCTTCCGATCCTGACTTTCAAGCGACGATGGCGATCGCTGAAGACATCATGCGCAAGGATCGCGACATACTGCGTGTGCTTGCAAAATGACGGACGCAGTTCGGCGCGAACCTCGTTGGGTCGCGCAGGATGTCATCATGGCAGTGCATGACAGGCAGCTTGCCGAACATGGCGGCGGCGGTGGCATTCGGGATTTGGGGTTGCTCGAGTCTGCCCTTGGTCGTGCGGTCAATCGTTGGAATTATGGTGAAGATGACCTTTTCGTGCTGGCCGCCGCCTATGCGTTCGGCATTGCGCGCAATCACCCGTTTTTTGATGGCAACAAACGGACGGCATGGATAGCGGCACGGCTTTTCCTTATTCTAAATGAGGTCGAAATCGCTTTCGACAAGACAGATGCCGTTCAAACCGTGCTGGTTCTCGCCGCAGGCGATCTAACAGAGAACGAACTGGCTACATGGTTCCGCGAACGGCTGATAGCCGCCTGAATCGGTTTTTAATAAACCGGCAGCGGCTATTAAGCTTGCGCATCTCTCGCCGTTATTCCCCTATGTCGCAGCTTTGTTGGCGGCGGCGGGGAGAATGGGCATGCAGCGTACGCGTATCGTCGTCGTCGATGATTCGGTCACGATCCGGGCCATGATCGAAACCCTGCTGGAAAAAGACGAGCGGTTGCGCGTGGTGGGTATCGCCCGCAATGCCGAGGAAGCCTTCGAACTGATCGCCGCCACCGACCCAGACGTCGTGACGCTGGACATCGCCATGCCCGGCACGAACGGCATGGAAATATTGGACGCGATCATGCGGTCCAAACCGCGCCCGGTCATCATGCTCTCCAGCCTTTTGCGCGACGGTGCCGAAGAGACTGCCAACGCGATCGAGCATGGTGCCGCCGCCTGCTTCAACAAATCCCATATCGTGCGTGAGGCGGGGCAACTGATCGCGCTGATAAAACAGGTCGGCTACAAAAAGCCGATCGCCGAGCGGCTTACCCTAACCGACTGACCCGAGAATTCACGCGGTAGCGGACAATGCTGCCTTTGCGCCGCGCGCTTTCCACCATTGCTCGATCAGGCGATGCGCCGGACGCTCGACCCAGCGATTGATTGCCCAGCCGATCGCCAGCGCGACCATGATGGCGATCGCACTGCCCGTCCAGGGATCAAGGCCCAGTTCCGACGCTTTCAACATCACGACAAAGCCGATATGCTGATGCACCAGATAGAGCGAATAGCTGATGCCGCCCACCCACAGCAGCGGCCGTACGCACAGGAAGCGCAGCCAGCCCGAGATCATTGCGAAGAAACAAGTGAACAGCACCAGCGCGGCAATC
>CAXUEQ010000129.1:0-3275 GCA_964250175.1 uncultured Sphingobium sp.
CCTGATCGTCGCATCGCGCCTGTTGTCAGCCGGCCATGCCGACGCGGCGCTGGCGGAGGCGGGCAAGGTGCCGCCGGCGAACTGGTATGCGCTGCCCGCCGCCGATATGCGGATCGATGCTTTGGTGGCGATGGACAAGGACCAGGATGCGCTTGCGCTGGCGCGCACCGTGACGCAAAGACCCGACGCCGGCGCGGCGCAGCAGGTACGGCTTGCATCGATCCTCTTCGAAAACGCTTCCTATATCGAAGCGGCTGCGGCTTATCGCGCGGCGCAAAATTATCACTCTGAAGGACAGGCACCCTGGTCGCTCTCGATGCTGGAGGGCAGCGCGCTCGAACGTGGCGGGCGGTGGGATGAGGCCGGGGTAGCGCTCCGCCGTGCCGCGGCGCTCGCCCCCGACGAGCCGGTGATCCTCAACTATCTGGGCTATGCGCAGGTCGAGCGCGGGGTGAACGTGCCGGAAGCGCTGGCACTGTTGCGAAGGGCGAGCGCCTTGCGACCGCTCGACCCGTCGATAACGGATTCGCTCGGCTGGGCGCAATTCGTCTCCGGTGACGCGCGGGGGGCGGTGCCTATACTGGAACGCGCCGCCGCCGCCGCGCCGGTGGATGTGACGATCAATGAACATTTGGGCGACGCCTATTGGACGGTGGGACGCCGGTTCGAGGCGCGCTATGCCTGGAACGCGGCGCATAGCGTTGCGGAGGGTGCGGATGCGGGGCGGCTGTTGACGAAGATACGCGACGGCCTGCCGCCATCGGGCAAACCCTGACGCCCGATGCCGCGAGAGACCGCCCATGCCAAGGTCAACCTGGCGCTGCACGTCCGCGCGCGCCGCGTCGATGGCTATCATGAGATAGAGAGCCTGTTCGCCTTCGCCGAAGATGGCGATGTGCTGGAGGCCGATCGACGCGCGGATGGCGGAATCGATCTGACGATCGATGGGCCGTTCGGTGCCGGGCTGGACGCCGGTGCGGACAATCTGGTGTGGAAGGCAGCCACCGCCTTGCGTGCCATGGACGGAAAGGGGCAGGGCGCTTCGCTCCGCCTCACGAAAAATCTGCCTGTCGCATCGGGCATAGGCGGCGGATCGGCCGATGCCGCCGCGACGCTGCGTCTGCTGTGCAGGCTATGGGCGATCGCTCCCAACACTGAAACCTTGCATGCCATCGCGCTGGCGCTCGGGTCCGACGTGCCCGCCTGCCTTGCCAGTCGCACACAATATGTCGGGGGGCGTGGCGAGGCGCTCGATATATGCGATCTGCCTGGCCTGGCGGGGATGCCGATGCTGCTCGTCAATCCGGGCGTGCCGCTTTCGACCGCGCCGGTTTTTGCCGGATGGGATCGGATCGACCGTGGCGCGCTGGTGGCCGATGATCTGGACGGGGTTTTTGAAGGGCGCAACGATCTGGAATCGGCGGCTATCGCGCTTGCGCCCTCCATTGCGCAGGTCTTGGCGGCGTTGCGCGAACAGGCAGGCGTGGTCATTGCACGAATGTCGGGGTCGGGGGCGACCTGCTTCGCGCTATTCGGCAAGGAGGAGGAGAGATCGGACGCGGCTTTGGCGCTGCGCGTGACGCAACCAGACTGGTGGATCATGCAAACAAGAGTGCGGGGCCGATGAGCGAAGCCTGGACGATCATAAGGGGCGGGGACCGGCCGATCCTCATCCTATCCGATCACGCATCGTCGCATGTCCCACCCGACATCGACCTCGGCATCGCGCCCGACCTGCTGCGCCAGCATATCGGCGTGGACATCGGCGTGGCGGAGCTATCGGAATTGCTGGCGAGGGGCCTTGGCGGCACGGCGATCCTGGGGGGCGTTTCGCGCCTCGTGATCGACCTCAACCGCGAACCCGACGCGCCGGGCCTGCTCCCTGTCATGAGCGACGGCCACCCGATCCCCGGCAACCGCGACGCCGATCTCGCAGACCGGATGCGCCGCTTCCATCACCCTTACCACGCGAAGATCGCGGCGCTGCTGGAGGGCATGACGTCGCCCTTCATCGTGTCGGTGCACAGCTTCACCCCACAACTGGCGACAAGGCCCGATGAGGAACGGCCGTGGGATATCGGTATCCTGTATAATCAGGACGATCGCGCCGCGCGCATCGCCCTTCCCCGGTTGGAAGCGGCGGGGCTGAGGGTGGGCGACCAGCAGCCCTATTCGGGCGTGCAACTCAATGCGACGATGAATCGCCATGCGGAGGCCAATGGAATAGCCTATCTGGGGATGGAATTGCGACAGGATCTGGTGGCCGATGCGTCCGGCCAAAACCGGTTTTTCGAAATATTGATGCCAATTATCGAGCTTTGTCGTAATTCTCTTGCGTAAACCAAGAGTTTTTGGAAAGAGCGCGACGCAAAGAAGGGCTTCCCATGACTCATATATTCGACAAATCCAAACTTCCCAGCCGCCATGTTTCCGTAGGGCCGGGCAGTGCGCCGCATCGCAGCTATTATTATGCCATGGGCCTGACCGAGGAAGAGATTGCCCGCCCGTTCGTCGGCATCGCATCGGCCGGCAATGACAGCGCGCCATGCAATACATTGCTGGACGCACAGGCGAATTTTTGCCGGGAGGGCGTGAACGCCGCCGGCGGAATGCCGCGCCGGTTCAATACCATCACGGTGACCGACGGCATTGCCATGGGCCATCAGGGCATGAAAAGCTCATTGGTCAGCCGCGAAGTCATTGCCGATTCGGTTGAACTGTCGGTGCGCGGGCACTGCTATGACGCGCTCGTCACCTTTGCGGGATGCGACAAGTCGTTGCCCGGCATGATGATGGCGATGCTGCGGCTGAACGTCCCGAGCATCTTCGTCTATGGCGGGTCGATCCTGCCCGGCCGCTATCAGGATCGCGACCTGACCGTCATCGACGTGTTCGAAGCCGTCGGCCGCTACAGCGCCGGCAAATGCCCGCTGTCCGAAGTCACCGCGATCGAAAAGGCCGCTTGTCCCGGCCACGGCGCCTGTGGCGGTCAATATACCGCCAACACTATGGCCTGTGTCGGCGAAGCGATCGGTTTGTCCTTGCCGAACAGCAACATGGTCCCGGCACCTTATAAAAGCCGTGAGGAAGTCGCTGTCGCCGCGGGCAGGCAAGTGATGGAATTGATCGCCCGCAATATCCGCCCGCGCGACATCTGCACGCGCGATGCGTTCGAAAATGCCGCGCGCATCGTCGCCGCCACCGGAGGGTCGACCAATGGTGCATTGCATCTGCCCGCCATGGCGCATGAGGCGGGGATCGACTTCGACCTGTTC
>CAXUEQ010000130.1:0-3071 GCA_964250175.1 uncultured Sphingobium sp.
CGATCAGGGCATTCAGGCTGGTGTCGCGGATCAGGAAGGGCCTGTACATGAATATGTCATAGCCACGCGCGACGGAGTCGCGGAACGCCCGCTGTTGCGGCAATTCCTTTTGTTCATTGGGCCTGGCGTCCGGAAGATCGCGCTGTTTGATCGTCGGGCGCATGGTCATAGCCGCCAGCGTGCGCTTGGTTCGCCATCCTTCCAATTCGGGAAGAAGCGGGCGCATCGGAAAAGCGCCCAGCACCGCGGCCTTGCCATTGGCGAGCGCGACCGGCCCAAGCGATGCGCCGCCCGTTTGAAGCGAACCGCCGTTGCGATCGCTGATTTGCGCCGTATAGACCTGCATCTCGAAGGCGCGGATGCGATCCATGGCTTCGCGTGAGGGTATTTCATGGGCCTGCTGATGGCCCGACATCGCGTCCCCCATCTGCACACGCAACGTGGGCGCGCGGCCGTCCGCCATCAGATTATTGGTCAGGCGCGCTTTGGTTTCGGGATCGACCTCCAGCAACTGACCGATATGGACCTGCCAAAGGCCCAGGGGTTTGGCCGGTTCGACATATTTAAGATTGGCAACCATGCGGGGACGGCGAAAGATCGAGACATGGGGCGAAGCCGATTTCAGACCGTAGACGCTGCTCGTATTGCACCCCGTGGGGTCGTTGATGACTTCGATCGAAAATTCCGGATCGCTCGGCTGCCCCTTGGGCCTGACTGGAGGCCAGGGCAAGGAAACCCGGAAGAGTCCCTTCGTGAGGAGAAGGGAATGGGATGCCGCATCCTTCTGCGGCAAGCCGGGACAGTTGGACCCATCGACGGCGGCAAAAAGCGGGTCGCTTCCATTGGTCGCATCCCAACGCTCCCGGATGGTTTTTACGGACAAGCTCATGCCATCCGATGGCTGATGGCAGGTCACGCAGGCACGGCCGTTGGAGCCGATAGGCTCGAAAAACGGGTGGCCTTTTGTTTCAAGCGGGCCATCGGCGTTGAATATCGCCAAGGTTCCCTGTGCATTTTCATAGGTCGAAAGCTTGGGCATCACGCGGCCATTGCCCGGCTCCCACCAGGAGGAAGCGCTTGCCGCCAACGCGCCGCCCACCATCGCTGTCGAAGAAATGATGAGGGCCGCGATCCAGGCTTTGCCGTGGACAATGCGCATACGACGCGATTCTCCCTCGGATTTGCCGGTGGACTTGATCTCCAACATCGCTTCTCCCCACATATTCTGGTTCGTTACACCGCAACGGCGTTCCGGAGTCAGCTCCGTTTTCGATTGAATTTCGTTGGCGCAAGCAAACTTATCAGATGAATGGAAGCAAATACCAAGGCGCGTCTGTGCGGCGCTTGAGGTCCTCCCTCCATTTATATGGTATACTAGTAACAAATTTGCGGCCGTCAAGACCCATTGCTATCTGTCACTGGCAGAAGGTCTTGCTTTGCAAAGATTGCTCTACGGTGCGCATTGCTTTTATAGGATGCTGTTTATGCGGTCTGCGCCATTTGCACGAGCCGTAACAGCGTCTCGTTGACTGGCATCGGCAAACCATGAGCCTGGCCAAGGTCGAGCAGCGCACCGTTGATGACGTCGATTTCGGTTGCCCTGCCGGCAAGGAGGTCCTTCAGCATAGACGGCTGATGCGGCCCATGCTCCCTATAGGCATGGGCAACCGCCGCGCGGACCCTGGATTCGTTGACTGCAATATCCGCAGCGCGGGCGACCGCAAATGCCTCCGCCAGGACTGTGTCGGTAAGCACGGAGCCATCGCGGCTGACGGCCATCCCGCCAACGGTAAGGCGGGTCAGGGCCGCGACCGGGTTCAGCGCGGCGTTGAAGATCACTTTCTCCCAGATCGCGACCGCGACGTCGGGATCGACGCGGCTCGACAGACCGGCCGATTGCAGCACGGCGTCGATCCGGCCGAGCATCTGATGATCCGCGCCGTCGAAGCTCCAGAAGCGGATCAGGCCGCTGCCATGGCTGGCGACATGGCCCGGCCCCTTCAGATCGGCAGGCCAGTCGGTCATGCCGATCGCCACCTGCCTGCCTGGCGCCGCCGCCGCCGCGCGCTCCCCCGCCCCCAGTCCGTTTTGCAACGTCAGTATCCAGCTTTGCGGGCCGAGCAGGTGACCGGCGTCGCGAAGCGCAGCGGCGCTATGCCGCGCCTTAGTAAACAGGATGAGCAGGTCGATCGGATCAGTGAAATCGCTTGCCCGCCCCGCCGGCACCTTGACCCGCCGGTCGCCGTCGTCGGCTTCCAGCCGCAGGCCATGCGCTTGAATCGCGCCGATATGCACGGGGTCGATATCGATCAGGACGACATCTTCGCCAGCCAGCGCCAGCCTCGCGCCAAACAGACTGCCCATCGCGCCCACACCCAAAATCGCGATCCGCATCATATCTTTGCCTTCATATTGCCCAACCCGAAACTATCACCAGATGTCGGAATAAACAAGTTTGATACCATACTATATACTGTTATGCTGATGAGGAACCGACGCTAGGGGAGCAACAGCATGTATACGGCAAGCACCGCCTTTCTCGAATCCCTGGTCGAGGCCGGGATTTCCCATATCTTCGCCAATTTCGGCAGCGATCATCCCGCGCTGGTCGAGGCGATCGCGGAGGCGCGGGCCAATGGTCGACCGATCCCGCGCGTCGTCACCTGCCCGTTCGAGATGGTCGGGCTGTCGGCGGCGCAGGGCTATGCGCAGGTCAGCGGCCAGGCGCAGGCGGTGGTGGTGCATGTCGAGTGCGGCACTCAATCGCTCGCCGGCGCGGTGCACAATGTCGCGCGCGCGCGCACGCCGGTGCTGATCTTTGCCGGCCTCTCTCCCTTTACGCAGGAGGGCGAGCTGAAGGGCAGCCGCAACGAATTCATCCAGTGGATCCAGGACATTTCGGACCAGCGCGGTATTGTCCGCGAATATATGCGCTACGACAATGAGGTGCGGACCGGCCGCAACCTCAAGCAGATCGTCCACCGCTCCCTGCAATTCGCCAACAGCGATCCGAAGGGACCGGTTTATCTGGTCGGCGCGCGCGAGGTGATGGAGGAAGAGGTCAATCCGGT
>CAXUEQ010000131.1:0-3067 GCA_964250175.1 uncultured Sphingobium sp.
GCGCATCGACGTGTGCATCTCGTCCCCCGTGCGATCGAGAAAGCCGGTGTTGATGAAGACGATGCGGTCGCGCACCGCATGGATGCAGGCGGCCAGATTGGCCGATGTCCGCCGCTCCTCGTCCATCACCCCAACCTTGATCGTGTGGCGCGGCAGCGCCAGCAAATCCTCGACCGAGTCGAACAGGTCGTTGGTGAACGCGGCTTCCTCCGGCCCGTGCATCTTGGGCTTGACGATGTAAATGGAGCCGGCGCGGCTGTTGACGAACGGTCCGGTGCGGCGAAGATCGTGCAGGCCGATCAGGCTGGTGAGGATCGCGTCCATGATCCCTTCCGGCGCTTCGCCGCCGTCGGGCAGCAGGATCGCCGGCGTCGTCATCAGATGGCCGACATTGCGGACGAACAGCAGGCTGCGGCCAGGCAGGGTGAAGGCCGTGCCGTCGGGCGCGACATAGGCGCGGTCCGGGTTGAGCGCACGGGTCATCGTCGCGCCGTTCTTTTCAAAGCTTTCGGTCAGGTCGCCCTTCATCACGCCGAGCCAGTTGGCATAGGCCGCGACCTTGTCCTGCGCATCGACGGCGGCGACCGAATCCTCCAGGTCGCATATCGTGCTGAGCGCGGATTCGAGTATGATGTCGGACAAATGCGCCGGGTCGTTCACGCCGATCGGGTGGGTCGGATCGATCACCAGTTCGATGTGCAGCCCGTTGTGCCGCAGCAATATGCTTTCGCCGGCCTGGCCGACCCGTTGCGCCGGATCGGCGAGCGCAGGATCGCCGCCGGTCCAGTCGGCCCAGCTACCTGATGCCAGCGGCACGGCGCGATCGAGAAACGCCTTTGCCCAGGCGATGACCTGCGCGCCGCGCGTAGCGTCATAGCCCTTGCCCGCCGCCGTGCCGGGAAGCGCGTCGGTGCCGTAGAGCGCATCATAGAGGCTGCCCCAACGGGCGTTGGCGGCGTTCAGCAGGAAACGGGCGTTGAGGATCGGGACGACGAGTTGCGGCCCGGCCAGGCTCGCCAGCTCCGCGTCGACATTCCGCGAACCGATCGCGAAAGGCGCAGGCTCCGCCACCAGATAGCCGATATCGCGCAGCATCGCCTGATAGGCGGCGGGATCGACCGGATGCCCGGCATGCTTGTCATGCCATTGGTCGATCTGCTGCTGGAGGCTGTCGCGACGGGCCAGCAGCGCGGCGTTGCGCGGCGCATAGGTCGCGAAGATTTCGGCGACGCCCTGCCAAAAAGCGTCAGGCGCGAGGCCCGTGCCGGGCAGCGCGGCATCCTCGACCAGGCGAACCAGCGGCGCGGCGATCTTCAGTCCCGCCTTTTCGATCATCATCGTCATGTTGCGAAACTCCGTTTCTCATATCCTCGTTGCGATGGACCTGTAGACGCCCGGACATTAGACCGGTAGACGGCAATAATTCACGACAGCTTTTCTCTGGAAGAGATAATGATGGACCCGGACTATGAGCTGTTCGCTGCGATCGTCGCGGCCGGCAGCCTGTCGGCGGCAGGACGAACGCTCGGCATTTCGCCCGCGATGATGTCGAAGCGGCTGACGCGGCTGGAGACGCGGCTCGGCACCCGCCTGCTTCACCGCACCACCCGGCGGCTGGCGCTGACACCGCAGGGGCAGGGCCTGCATCAGGATTTGCAGGCGATCATCGGCGCGATCCGCGACGCCGAACATCGGGTGGCCGGCGGGATGGACGCGCCTTCCGGCCCGCTGCGCGTGTCGGCCCCCACCTCGTTCGGGCGCATCCATGTCGCGCCGCATCTGGCGCGGTTCGTTGCGCAGCATCCCGCAGTGGAGCTGTTGTTCGACCTGTCGGACGCCTATGTCGACCTGATGGCGGCGCAGGTCGACCTGGCCATACGCGTCACGGCGCAGGCCGGACCCGGCCTGACCGCGCACAGGCTGGCCGACAGCGAGCGCGTGCTCTGCGCCGCGCCCGCCTATCTCTCGGCGCATGGCGCGCCCGACAGTCTCGCCGCGCTGAAGGGGCACCGCATCCTTGCCGCCACGGGCCAGTTGCCGTGGCGCGTCATCGGGCCGCGCGGACCGGTGACGATCGAGGGGCGCAGCCATGTGCAGACCAATTCGAGCGAGGTCGTCCGCGAACTGGCGATCGCCGGGGCGGGCATCGCGCTGCGGTCATTGTGGGACGTCAGCGCGGAACTAGCGAACGGCAGCCTGCGACGGGTGCTGCCGGCCTTTTCCGGCGGCAGGGCGGTAGGAATCTATGCTGTCCACCCCGCCATGCCCAAGACGCCGCCCGCGACGACCGCCTTCATCGCCTTCCTGACCCGATTGTTCGATCCCGCGCCCTGGGAGGATGCCGCTTCCTGAGGTCAGTCGCCGCTGAAGGCAAAGGGTGAGAGGCCGCGCTCGCGTTCGTTGAAATGCAGCGGACGCCCGCGCGGCGGGGCGCTGCGCTGGGCGCAAGCGGTGCGGTTGCAGGCGGTGCACCCAAGCCCGACCGGCTGCGCGTCATCGACGGCCAGATCGCGCCCGCGCGCATAGACCAGCGGCGCAGCGAAGCTGGCGCTCACCCCCAGCGCGACGGCAAAGCCGGCATCCCCGCCGCGCAGCCCCGCGCCCTGCCCCTGCACCGATCGCGACACAGTGAACCAGCGCGCGCCATCCTCCAACGCGACAAGCTGGGGGAGGATCGCGCCCGGCTGGGCGAAGGCGGCATGGACGTTCCATAACGGGCAGCGCCCCTCGGCCTGGACCAGCGGCGCCGCGCTGGCGCCGGCATAGCGTTTCGACGCCTGACCCGCGCGATCGATGCGCAGCATGAAGAAAGGCAGGCCGCGTGCGCCAACGCGCTGGAGGGTCGTCAGCCGGTGCGCGACCTGCTCGAAACCGGCCCCGAAGCGGCGCTGGAGCAGCACCAGATCATAGCCGCTATTCTCGCACGCGCGCAGGAAGCGGGCATAGGGCATCATCAGCGCGGCCGCGAAATAGCCGGTCAAGTGCCGGCGCAGCAGCCGCTCGGCCGTCCGGTCGGCCAGCGCCGCACCGGCGACGAGCGCGTCGATCTCCGCCCGCGCCTCCAGAT
>CAXUEQ010000132.1:0-2400 GCA_964250175.1 uncultured Sphingobium sp.
AATCCCGCGCGCGTGGAGGCGGTGATGGTGCAGCGCCCGCTTGCGACCGTGGTAGCGACGCCCAGGCCGGATCGAGTAACGCCCGCGACGGCGGGACCTGTGCATGATGTCCATGCGATGACTCCGGTGCGATGATTTCCCCGGGGCCACGGCTTGGACGCAATCCTTCGCGCTTTCGCATGGACGGCACACCGGTCATCACGGTGATGCTGGGGTCGATGCTGACCGCGCTGCCCGTGATCGCTCAGTCGCCGGTAATGCCGCCGCTCGGGCTGCTGCTGCTATTATCCTGGCGGCTGCTGCGGCCAGAGCTTTGGCCGGCCTGGATCGGCCTGCCGCTCGGCCTGTTCGACGACATGATGAGCGGCCAACCGCTGGGCAGCGCGATGTGTCTGTGGACCGCAGCCCTGATCGTCACCGATTTTGCCGACCGCCGCCTTATCTGGCGCGATTACTGGCATGACTGGCTGATTGCTGCTCTCGCGGTTATAGTCTGCCTGTCGGGCGGGCTTGTGTTCGTCCACCTTACCGGAGGCGGAGGGTCCATCATGCTGATCGTGCCGCAGATGATCTGGTCCGCTTTGCTCTATCCGGTCGTGGCGCGACAGGTATTCTGGCTCGATCGCTGGCGGATCATGGCATGAAGCTGCCCGGATTGGCGAAGAAGACCGTCACCGAAGCGAGCCAGACCTTTTCCTTCACGCGCCGCGCGATGGTGATCGGGGGTATACAGGCGACGATCGGCGCCGTGCTTGCCGGACGCATGGCCTGGATCAGCATTGCGGAGAACGAGAAATACCAGCTTTTGTCGGAGAGCAACCGGGTCAATCTGACGCTGGTCCCGCCCCGGCGCGGCTGGATCATCGACCGCAATGGCAAGCCGCTGGCGACCAACCGTACCGATTTTCGCGTCGACATCATCCCCGATCGGCTGCGCGACAAGGACGCGACACTGGGAATGTTGGCAAGGCTGCTCGCGCTGCCGCCCGACGATATTGACCGTATCAACGAGGATCTGGACAAGGCCAAGGGTTTCCAACCGGTGCAGGTCGCGGAAAATCTGGATTATGAACAATTCGCCGCCGTCAGCCTGCGGCTGCCCGAATTGCCGGGGGTCGCGCCGGCACAGGGCTTTTCGCGTTACTATCCCGCGGGCGCAGCGGTCGGCCATCTGATCGGCTTCGTCGGCACGGCATCGGCCAAGGATTATGAGGAGCGGCGCGACCCCCTGCTCATCACGCCGGGCTTCAAGGTCGGCAAGGACGGGCTGGAGCGCTCGTTCGATACCTATTTGACGGGCAAGCCGGGTGCAAAGCGGGTCGAGGTGACGGCGCGCGGCAAAGTGGTGCGCGAACTGACGACCCGACCGGATATGCCGGGCAAGACGATCAAGCTGACGATCGACGCCGGGTTGCAGGAATATGCCGGGCGGCGGCTGGGCACCCAATCGGGATCGGTAGTGGTGCTCGATTGCCATAATGGCGATGTGCTGGCGATGGCGAGCATGCCCAGCTTCGACCCCAACAGCTTTTCCGACGGCATCAGCCATGCCGAATGGGAAATGCTGTCGCAGGACGATCATGTGCCGTTGCGCAACAAGACGTTGCAAGGCCTCTATCCGCCAGGCTCCACGGTAAAGCCGATGGTGGCATTGTCTCTGCTGGAGGCGGGGGTCAGCCCGCATGACACGGTCAATTGCTCCGGAGCCGTGCGCGTCGGCAACACGCTGTTCCATTGCTGGAGCCGGCGCGGCCATGGCGCGGTCGACATGCATCGCGGGATTGCCCAGAGTTGCGACATTTATTTCTATCAAATGGCGCAGCGCGTCGGGATGGACGTGATCGCGGCGATGGCACGCAAGGTAGGCATGGGCCATAAATTCACCCTGCCCTTCCCCAGCCAAAGCTATGGCACCGTGCCTGACCCGGCATGGAAAATGAAGAAATATGGTAAGAAATGGGAGGTGTATGACACGGTCAACGCCACTATCGGCCAAGGCTATATGCTCATCAACCCGTTCCAGATGGCGGTGATGGCGTCGCGGCTGGCGTCAGGAAAGACGCTGATGCCCAATTTCATCGCGGGTGCGCAGCGCGAATCTCACGCGCCGCTGGGCGTATCCGACGACCATATCATGATCATTCGCGATGCGATGAACGCGGTGGTCAATGGCGGCGGCACCGGCGGGGCGGCGCGGATGAACATCCCCGGCGTGATGCTGGCAGGCAAAACCGGCACCGCGCAGGTGCGCCGCATCACTATGGCCGAGCGTGCGGGCGGGGTGCGCGGCAATGCCGGCCTACCCTTCAAGCTGCGCGACCATGCGCTGTTTCAGGGCTTCGCACCCTATGACGACCCGCGCTACGCGATCAGTTGTATCCTCGAACATGGCGGCCATAC
>CAXUEQ010000133.1:0-2378 GCA_964250175.1 uncultured Sphingobium sp.
TCGCGCCTGACTCCATCAGCGACATGCCATTGTCGCGATCGACGATGGCGGGGACCAGGCGCAACGCGGCGGCGGTGACGATGCCGATCGTCCCTTCCGCGCCGATCAGCAGGTGTTTGAGGTCGTAACCGCGATTGTCCTTTTTCAAAGCGGCGAGGCCGTCATGGACCGAGCCGTCCGGCAATACCGCCTCTATCCCCTCGACCAGCGCGCGCATCGTGCCGTGGCGCAGCACCTGCGTGCCGCCGGCATTGGTGGATACGAGGCCGCCGATCGTCGCGCTACCCTTGGCCCCCAGGCTGAGCGGGAAGCGGCGGCCGGCATCGGCTGCGGCGTCGTGCAGGGTGGAGAGAATCACGCCCGCCTCGCATACCGCCAGATTGGCTTGCGGGTCGAGTGCGCGGATATGGTTCATGCGGCGGAGCGAGAGGATCAGCGCGCTGCCGTCCGCAGGGGGCGTCGCGCCGCCCACCATCGAGCTGTTGCCCCCCTGGGGAACGAGCGCAATGCCCGCTTCGTTCGCCAGCCGCACCGTTTGGGACACGTCCTGCGTGGTGGCGGGGGACAGGATCGCCCTGGCCGCGCCGACATAACGGCCGCGCCAGTCCGTGACCCAGGGGGCGATAGCGTCCGGGTCCTCGATCACGCCCCTGGGGCCAAGCAGGTCGCGGAACGGGGCAAGCAGGGCGGCGTCGATCATGATTTGGCTTATGCGCCGGAATTCATCACCTGTTCAACCATGCGGAAATAGGCAAAATGTCCCAAGAAGGGTTACCGTTTGTTTCACGCCGTCATTTTCCTTATCGGACTGCCCGTGCCCACGCTATCCGGCGCGCCGGTCGAGCTTGCCCAACTGTCGGTGACGCAACGCGTGATCATCCGCGTGCCGCTAGTGCGGCAGCTTCTGCCCAAATCGGTGCGCGCGCCGCAGCCGCCAAGGCCGCCCGAACCGGACGATGGGTGGGAGGAGAAAAAAGGCCCGCGCTGCGTCGCAGTGCGATCGATTCGTTCGGCGGCGGTCACGGCCAGAAATGGCGTCGACCTGATCCTGTCCAACAGCCAGCGCTATCGCCTGCGGCTGGAAAGGGTCTGCCGCTCGGTGGATTTCTACGCAGGCTTTTATGTCGAACCGAGCGCCGACGGCTCGCTGTGCGCCGGACGGGACACGATCCAGTCGCGCGGCGGCACCGAGTGCGCGATCGAGGCCTTTCGCAAGCTGGTCCCCGACAAATAAGGTCGCCGCGCTGGCCGTTACGGTGCGAAAGCCTGGATTTTCTTGACAATCGGTAGCGCATCCGCAATGGCGCGAGCCATATTTGGCCTGGGTGTGCCGCATGTCGGCATCCCTCTTATTATCCGGACATATGAATGCGTTTTGCCGATCTTGGCCTTTCCGATGAATTGTTGAGGGCGGTCACGGAGGCCGGCTACGACACGCCCACGCCGATCCAGGCGCAGGCGATACCGTCCGTGCTGATGATGAAGGACATTGTCGGCATCGCCCAGACGGGGACCGGCAAGACCGCCAGCTTCGTGCTGCCGATGATCGACATATTGGCGCATGGACGCAGCCGGGCGCGCATGCCGCGTTCGCTGATCCTGGAGCCGACCCGCGAACTGGCCGCGCAGGTGGCGGAGAATTTCGAGAAATACGGCAAATATCACAAGCTATCGATGGCGCTGCTGATCGGCGGCGTGAACATGGGCGACCAGATCGCGGCGCTGGAAAAGGGCGTCGACGTGCTGATCGCGACGCCGGGCCGG
Source organism: uncultured Sphingobium sp. (assembly GCA_964250175.1). Lineage (GTDB taxonomy): Bacteria > Pseudomonadota > Alphaproteobacteria > Sphingomonadales > Sphingomonadaceae > Sphingobium. The sequence goes on from CAXUEQ010000133.1 coordinate 1,765, forward strand.
CTGATGGACCTGTTCGGGCGCGGCAAGATCATGCTGAACGGCTGCTCGCTGCTGGTGATCGACGAAGCCGACCGGATGCTCGACATGGGGTTCATTCCCGATATCGAGGAAATCTGCACCAAGCTGCCCGCGCAGCGCCAGACATTGCTGTTCTCGGCGACGATGCCGCCCGTCATCAAGAAACTGGCCGACAAGTTTCTCGACAATCCCAAGTCGATCGAAGTGGCGCGGCCGGCCTCCGCCTCGCTCACCATCACGCAATGGCTGGTCAAGACCGAATCGCGCAAGAAGCGCGACCTGATCCGCGACATGCTGCATGCCGATGACGTGACCAGCGCGGTTATCTTCTGCAACCGCAAGACGACCGTGCGCGACCTCAACAAGAGCCTGCAGCGCAGCGGCGTCAAATCGGGCGAAATCCATGGTGACATGGACCAGGGTTCGCGCATCGCCGAACTGGACCGCTTCAAGGCGGGGACGGTCAATGTGCTGGTCGCGTCCGACGTCGCCGCGCGCGGGCTGGACATCAAGGGCGTGAGCCATGTGTTCAACTTCGACGCACCCTGGCACCCCGACGATTATGTCCACCGCATCGGCCGCACGGGCCGCGCGGG
>CAXUEQ010000134.1:0-2212 GCA_964250175.1 uncultured Sphingobium sp.
GGACGGCCGTCCTTCGCTTCCTTGGGCATGAAGCTCCACTTCATGCCGGTCGGGAAGCCCGCGCCGCCACGGCCGCGCAGGTTGGACGCCTTGATCTCGTCGATGATCGCGTCCTGGCCGCGCGCCATCAGCGCTCTGGTATCGTCCCAGTCGCCGCGCATGATCGCCGCGTCGACGCCCCAGTCCTGATAGCCATGGACGTTGGTGAAGATGCGGTCCTTGTCGGCGAGCGGGCCGACGAAGGCGGGGGGGGGTGTGGGAGCGTCAGTCATGGGACAACACTCCACATCCGTTCGGGTTGCGCTTGTCGAAGCCTTCAGCCGAGCGGAACGAGGCCAGACCTGACGCTTCGACACGCTCAGCGAAACCCTTCGACACGCTCAGGGCGAACGGTTTTTTGGCTGAAAACATCATGCCCATTCCCCCCGGTAATCGTGGTTTTCGGTGACCATCTGCTTGAGCGTGGTCGGCCCACCCTCCGGCGCGCTGGTCTGGCGGTCGATCTGCGGGCCGATTTTTGGCTGGCCGCCGGTGGCGAGCGTGTCAAGGATCGCGCTCATGCTGTCATAGGTCAGGTCTTCGTAATTATCGTCGTTGATCTGCACCATCGGCGCGTTGGCGCAGGCGCCCAGGCATTCGACCTCGGTCAGGGTGAACAGGCCGTCGGGCGTGGTGCGTCCCTTGACGAGGCCCTTGTTCTTGCACGCGGCCAGCACATCGTCCGATCCGCGCAGCATGCAGGGGGTCGTGCCGCAGACCTGCACATGATAGCGGCCGACCGGCGCGAGGTTATACATGGTATAGAAGGTCGCGACTTCATAGACGCGCATGTAGGGCATGGCGAGCTGGTCGGCGATATATTCCATGATCGGCACGGGCAGCCAGCCCTGCGTCTGCGTCTCCGCGCCGACCTGGCGTTGGGCGAGGTCGAGCAGCGGCATCACGGCGGACTGCTGGCGGCCGGCGGGGTAGCGGGCGATGATCTCCTTGACCTTAAGCGTGTTCGCGGGCGTCCACTCAAAATCGCCCCAGCGCGCGCGGGTCTCGGCTTCGTCGGGGATATGGGGTGCGTCAGCCATTATGCGCGGCCTCGTGGAGAATGTTCATCAGCAATTCGCTCGATTTCCGCCATTTCTTTCCAGCGACGCATTTCACGGAGGCCGTGTCGCATATGCCGCCATGCCATAATGCTTATGACTACGCCGCCCCAAGCCATGGCCATCCAAAACAGTGCGGCAGTATCATCGTCATACGGACCGATCAGAACACTAATCAGAGCAGTTGGAATGACTGCTAACACAATGGTGAACGCGCTCCGAAAGTGCGCAACGTCCCAATCCACGAACGAAAGGATGCGGCCCCAGAGGCTCACCGGTCACACTCCCCGAACACGATGTCCATCGCGCCCAGGACGGCGGTGGTGTCGGCGAGCATGTGGCCCTTCATCATGAAGTCCATGGCTTGCAGGTGCGAGAAGGCGGTCGGGCGGATCTTGCAGCGATAGGGTTTGTTAGACCCGTCGCTGACCAGATAGACGCCGAATTCGCCCTTGGGGCTTTCGGTCGCGACATAGACGTCGCCGGCGGGGACGTGGAAGCCCTCGGTATAGAGTTTGAAATGGTGGATCAGCGCTTCCATCGACCGCTTCATCTCGCCGCGCTTGGGCGGCACGACCTTGCGGTCGAAGCTGGCGATCGGGCCTTCGGGCATCTCGTTGAGGCATTGTTTCATGATCCGCGCGGACTGGCGGACCTCCTCCACGCGCACCATGAAGCGGTCGTAGCAGTCGAAATTGGTACCGACCGGAATGTCGAAATCCATCTTCGCATAGACATCATAGGGCTGCGCCTTGCGGATGTCCCAGGGGATGCCGGAGCCGCGGATCATCGGGCCGGAGAAGCCCCATTTCAGCGCGTCTTCCTTGCTGACCACGGCGATGTCGACATTGCGCTGCTTGAAGATGCGGTTGTCGGCGACCAGGCTGATCGCATCCTCGAACAGGCGCGGCAGACGGGTGTCGAGCCAGTCGGCAATGTCGGTCAGCAGCTTCAAGGGCACATCCTGATGGACGCCGCCGGGGCGGAACCAGGCCGCGTGCATCCGCGCGCCCGAGGCGCGCTCGAAGAAGTTCAGGCAATCCTCGCGGATTTCGAACAGCCACAGGTTCGGCGTCATCGCGCCGACGTCCATGACGTGCGACCCGAGATTGAGC
>CAXUEQ010000135.1:0-2091 GCA_964250175.1 uncultured Sphingobium sp.
CGAGCATTATTGGGCCGGCGCGCTGCGCCGCGCGGTGATCGACGGCGATGTCGAGGGCGGCTCGCTGATGGCGGGCCAGTCGGTCGGTATGGTGACGAAGGAAGAACCGGTCGCCGTCATCATCGCGACCCTGCTGGACGAAGCGGCGGGCGCGCTGGCGCGTCGCTGAGGCCCTGGTCTTTCGCGCGCGCTATTTTTCTTCCTGAACATTCCCCAATAAACAAATCCCCCGCGACGAGATCGTGGTTGGATTGCCATGCCCGTTTCTGTTAGCCACGGATCATGCCCAGCTCGCCCGCCACCGCCGCACGCAAGATACTCAATCGCTTGCACGAATTGATGGCCTCGCGTGCGCCTGCCCAGTCGAAGCTGAACAAGGTGGTGGAGATCATCGGCGAGGAACTGTCGAGCGAGGTCTGCTCCATCTATCTGCTGCGCGACGGGCTGCTTGAACTGTTCGCGACCCGCGGCCTCAATCAGGAGGCGGTGCATGTCGCGCGGCTCGCCATGGGGCAGGGGCTGGTCGGCACCATCGCCGGCAATGTCGAAACGCTGAACCTGGACGAGGCGGCGGCCCATCCCGATTATGCCTATCTGCCCGAAACCGGCGAGGAACTGTTCCACAGCTTTGCCGGCGTGCCGATCGTGCGGCGCGAGCGCGCCGTCGGGGTCCTGTGCGTCCAGCATGTCGATCCGCGCCGCTATGAAGAGATAGAGATAGAAGCGCTGCAGACCGTGGCCATGGTCATTTCGGAGCTGATCGCGAACGCCGAACTGGTCGATGCCAGCCCCGGCGACGGGCGCGTGATGGAGACCGGCTCCGGCATGGTGTCCGGCCTGCCGCTGGTGATGGGAATGGCGCGCGGCCATGTCGTGTTCCACCAGCCGCGCATCACCATCGAGCATACGGTGGCCGAGGATACCGAGCTGGAGCGTCAGCGGGTCATCTCCGCCTTCACCCGGATGCGCGAGCAGATCGAGGGCATGGCGGGCGCGGCGGAATTCGGCATGGACGGCGAGCATCAGGAGGTGCTCGAAACCTACAAGATGTTCGCCTATGACGAAGGCTGGACGCGCCGGATCAACGAAGCGATCGACAGCGGCCTGACGGCGGAGGCGGCGATCGAGCGCGTGCAGCAACGCACCCGCATGCGGATGCGCCAGATTCAGGACCCGCTGTTGCAGGACCGGATGCACGATCTGGAGGATCTGTCCAACCGCCTGCTCCGCATTGTCTCGGGTCAGCTTGGCACCGCCGCCAAGATGGGGCTGCGGCAGGACGCGATCCTGATCGCGCGCAATCTGGGACCGGCCGAACTGCTCGAATATGACCGGCGGCGCTTGAAGGGCGTGATCCTGGAGGAAGGATCGTTGACCGCGCATGTCACCATCGTCGCGCGCGCGATGGGTGTGCCGGTGCTGGGCCGGGTGCGCGACATCCGCCAGCTCGTGACCGAGGGCGATCTGGTGCTGATGGATGTCGGCGACAACCGCCTGTTCATCCGCCCGACCCCCGACATGGACGAAGCGTTCGAGAACCGGCTGGAGCTGACGCAGAAGCGCCGCGCCGAATTCACCGCCGCGCGCGACCTGCCGCCGGTGACGCGGGACGGGACGCGTATCGAGTTGATGGTCAATGCCGGGCTGCGCGACGATGTGGCCGCGCTCGACGTGACCGGCGCGGACGGCATCGGCCTGTTCCGCACCGAGTTCCAGTTTCTCGTGTCCGCCACCATGCCCCAGCGTGAGCGGCAGCAGCGGCTCTACAAGGATGTGCTGGACGCGGCCGGCGATCGTCCGGTCATCTTCCGCACCGTCGATATCGGCGGCGACAAGGCGCTGCCCTATATGCGCCATTCCGAGGATGCGGAGGAAAATCCGGCGATGGGTTGGCGCGCGCTGCGGCTGGCGCTCGATCGCGATGCGCTGATGAAGGCGCAGGCGCGCGCTTTGCTGGAGGCGGCGGCGGGCCGGACGCTCTACGTCATGTTCCCGCTTATCTCCGAACCCTGGGAATTTGACGCGGCGAAGGCGCTGATCGAGAAGCAGCGCGCCTGGCTTGCCGATCGCAAGAAAAAAGTGCCGACCGCG